>NZ_CAJPHE010000151.1:0-103 GCF_905339875.1 Burkholderia sp. BCC1998 | reverse complement strand
TTGCCCCTGACAGGCTGCAGTGCCAGTCGATCTCGGTCTCAAAAATGCTACCTACGTTCAAGCCTCGATGGATGTGGAAGATCGTCGCTCCGAAAACGACTTC
>NZ_CAJPHE010000150.1:0-108 GCF_905339875.1 Burkholderia sp. BCC1998 | reverse complement strand
AGCGCAGTTGAACGGGCTCGACCCGCTCGCCTATCTGAAAGACGTCCTGACACGCTTGCCGACCCACAAGGCCAGCGACATCGACGCGCTGCTGCCGCATCGCTGGCA
>NZ_CAJPHE010000149.1:0-110 GCF_905339875.1 Burkholderia sp. BCC1998 | reverse complement strand
TGATTAAGACAGAAAGACTGTCTGTTAGCGGTTTTATCGGTTATAATGCCGGCCGCTTTCGATAATCTTCAATGAAAAATATTCGAATGATGATTCATTCGAGTCTTTCT
>NZ_CAJPHE010000148.1:0-111 GCF_905339875.1 Burkholderia sp. BCC1998 | reverse complement strand
CCGGCGCAGCCGCCGACGTGTCGAGCGTGAAGCTGAACGAAGTCGGATCGGACGTGTTGCCGGCGATATCGGTCTGGCGGACCTGCACGTCGTTCACGCCTTCGACGGCGG
>NZ_CAJPHE010000147.1:0-112 GCF_905339875.1 Burkholderia sp. BCC1998 | reverse complement strand
AACCTGTCCGGTGTCGAGACCGGCGCCACCGTCGAATACTCGACCGACGGCGGCCACACGTGGAACACCAGTTTCAGTGCCACCGAAGGCCTGAACGATGTGCAGGTCAGGC
>NZ_CAJPHE010000146.1:0-121 GCF_905339875.1 Burkholderia sp. BCC1998 | reverse complement strand
TGTTAAGGAAGGTCTGCAGAAGTCGTTTTCGGAGCGACGATCTTCCACATCCATCGAGGCTTGAACGTAGGTAGCATTTTTGAGACCGAGATCGACTGGCACTGCAGCCTGTCAGGGGCAG
>NZ_CAJPHE010000145.1:0-128 GCF_905339875.1 Burkholderia sp. BCC1998 | reverse complement strand
AGGTCGGCTTCGACCGCTTCCCAGATCGCAGCAGCAGCACCTGCCGGCGGAACGTAGATGACCGACACGGTCGCGCCGGTTTCGGCCTTCGCTTCCTTGACGCTCGCGTAGATCGGAATGCCTTCGAA
>NZ_CAJPHE010000144.1:0-128 GCF_905339875.1 Burkholderia sp. BCC1998 | reverse complement strand
GTCACGGCGCCTCCGGGCAAGCGCATGGGCCACGCCGGCGCGCTGATCTCGGGCGGTGCGGATACGGCCGAAGCGAAGCTGGAAATCATGGAAGCGTGCGGCATCACCGTCACGCGCAACCCGTCGGA
>NZ_CAJPHE010000143.1:0-133 GCF_905339875.1 Burkholderia sp. BCC1998 | reverse complement strand
AATCACGCATGAAGATTCACGAGTACCAGGGTAAGGAAATCCTGCGGAAATTCGGAGTCGCGGTACCGCGCGGCAAGCCGGCGTTCTCGGTTGACGAGGCCGTCAAGGTGGCAGAAGAGCTCGGCGGCCCGGT
>NZ_CAJPHE010000142.1:0-134 GCF_905339875.1 Burkholderia sp. BCC1998 | reverse complement strand
AATGGATCGACCGCCAGCCAGATCTCGTCGACACGGATCACCGCAGCCACTCGCGCAGCCAGGCGGCACACTGGGTTGCCTCGGATACCGGCCAACTCACCGTGATCGACTGATCTCCCCGGTGCACCTCGATG
>NZ_CAJPHE010000141.1:0-135 GCF_905339875.1 Burkholderia sp. BCC1998 | reverse complement strand
TTTCAGCGCGACCGAAGGCCTGAACGATGTGCAGGTCCGGCAGACCGATATCGCCGGCAACACGTCCGATTCGACTTCGTTCAGCTTCACGCTCGACACGTCGGCGGCTGCACCGGGCGTTGCCCTCACCACCGA
>NZ_CAJPHE010000140.1:0-136 GCF_905339875.1 Burkholderia sp. BCC1998 | reverse complement strand
GCGTTGCGCTCGCCACCGATTCGGGCAGCAGCGCGTCCGATCACATCACCAACGTCGGCACGCTGAACCTCACCGGTGTCGAAACCGGCGCCACCGTCGAATATTCGATCGACGGCGGCCATACGTGGAACACGAA
>NZ_CAJPHE010000139.1:0-139 GCF_905339875.1 Burkholderia sp. BCC1998 | reverse complement strand
AGCGACACCCAAGGTGTTCGGCGCCGCTCACCCCCACCATGCCTATCTGTTCACCAATCGGCGCGCCAACCGCATGAAGGTCCTGATTCACGACGGGATCGGCATCTGGCTGGCCGCGCGACGCCTGAACCAGGGGCAA
>NZ_CAJPHE010000138.1:0-140 GCF_905339875.1 Burkholderia sp. BCC1998 | reverse complement strand
AAACCGATATCGCCGGCAACACGTCGTCGGCAACGTCGTTCAGCTTTACGCTCGATACGTCGGCCGCTGCGCCCGGTGTGGCGCTCGCCACCGATTCCGGCAGCAGCGCTGTTGATCACATCACCAATGTCGGTACGTTG
>NZ_CAJPHE010000137.1:0-143 GCF_905339875.1 Burkholderia sp. BCC1998 | reverse complement strand
CGGATCTCTGGCGAATGCGGACTCGGCGTTCCCAATGCCAACGGCACAAAGGCTGGCAGTGACGGTGGCGTGGCCGGTGGACGGCCCAACGGTCTCTTGGGAAGTCGACCTTCCGCCTGATCGATCCAGCGCCGCAGCAGATT
>NZ_CAJPHE010000136.1:0-143 GCF_905339875.1 Burkholderia sp. BCC1998 | reverse complement strand
GCCGGGCTGTCGGCCGCGATCCGGCTCAAGCAGCTGGCCGCCGAGAAAGGCACCGAGATCGGCGTGTGCGTGCTCGAGAAGGGTTCCGAGATCGGCGCGCACATCCTGTCGGGCGCGGTGATGGACCCGCGCGCGATCACCGA
>NZ_CAJPHE010000135.1:0-150 GCF_905339875.1 Burkholderia sp. BCC1998 | reverse complement strand
CAGCAGGCTGTGCGTGGACACTTCTGTCACGCCAACACATTTGACTGACAATGCTGCTGTTGACGTCTCGTGCTCGATTCATCGCTAGCGCGTCATTCGACAAGCGATCCATATCGGTCCGCTTCAATAGGCCTGATGGAAGAGAGATTC
>NZ_CAJPHE010000134.1:0-160 GCF_905339875.1 Burkholderia sp. BCC1998 | reverse complement strand
TTAGGGAGCCTGACGATTACCTACTTTCACACGGGAATCCGCACTATCATCGGCGTAGAGTCGTTTCACGGTCCTGTTCGGGATGGGAAGGGGTGGGACCGACTCGCTATGGTCATCAGGCAAAGAGGGTTGTCACGTTGCTTCGCAACGCGACCAATCT
>NZ_CAJPHE010000133.1:0-165 GCF_905339875.1 Burkholderia sp. BCC1998 | reverse complement strand
ACCGACATTGGTGATGTGATCAACAGCGCTGCTGCCGGAATCGGTGGTCAGCGCGACGCCGGGGGCGGCAGCCGAGGTATCGAGCGTGAAGCTGAACGATGTCGCGGCCGACGTGTTGCCGGCAATGTCGGTTTGCCGGACCTGCACATCGTTCACGCCTTCGGT
>NZ_CAJPHE010000132.1:0-167 GCF_905339875.1 Burkholderia sp. BCC1998 | reverse complement strand
CGAGCATCTGCCGGGCGTCGTGCCGTCGAGTCTGCTCGGCAGGGCATTGCAGTACATGAGCGGACAGTGGCCCAAACTGGTTCGATACGTCGGTCACGGCAACTGGCCGATCTCGAACAACCTGTGTGAGAACGCGATCCGACCGTTCGTCGTCGGCCGCAAGGGCT
>NZ_CAJPHE010000131.1:0-169 GCF_905339875.1 Burkholderia sp. BCC1998 | reverse complement strand
CATTTTCGGCGCCGAATCGATACACTCGCCGCGGTACGATCTTCGCACCTGACCATCACGACGCATCGGCGATACACTCCGAGCGTTGCCGCGCACGCTCCCCTCTCGATCGCCAAGCAGCCGCCAAATTATTTTCGTTCGCGTCCTCAAATTCTGTTGACAGATCCTT
>NZ_CAJPHE010000130.1:0-172 GCF_905339875.1 Burkholderia sp. BCC1998 | reverse complement strand
CAGACACGCTAGAATAGCGGTCTTCGCATCGCAGCAAGCGAAACGTGCCCAGGTGGCGGAATTGGTAGACGCACTAGGTTCAGGTCCTAGCGGTGGCAACATCGTGGAGGTTCGAGTCCTCTCCTGGGCACCATCTGTTTTCTAAAAAGGTCGGCTTTTAGCCGGCCTTTTT
>NZ_CAJPHE010000129.1:0-177 GCF_905339875.1 Burkholderia sp. BCC1998 | reverse complement strand
AAAAATGGAAATCAAGGCGCGGGGTCGGCGACCAGGCTCCAGGAATTACACCAAGGAGTTCCGCGCGCAGGTTGTAGCGGAAACGCGAGACCCGACGCGCTCGATGGCGGAAGTCGCGCGCTCGCATGGGCTGAACGCGAACCTTGTGTCGAAGTGGCGGCGAGATCAGGACCGTGC
>NZ_CAJPHE010000128.1:0-184 GCF_905339875.1 Burkholderia sp. BCC1998 | reverse complement strand
CGCGTTGAGCCTGTGTTCCAGCGCGACCGCTGCAACCGATACGCCGATTCCCTGGCAGGCCGCAACCACTTGCGCTTTGAACTCCTCGCTGTAGCGTTGCCGACGACGACGCTCCGGGAGTGCTTCCGATTCGATAGTGTTCACGTGTCCGCTTATTCGTTAGGTGGACACGATACTCCCAAGC
>NZ_CAJPHE010000127.1:0-189 GCF_905339875.1 Burkholderia sp. BCC1998 | reverse complement strand
TTCCGGCAGCAGCGCGTCCGATCACGTCACCAATGTCGGCACGTTGAACCTGACCGGTGTCGAAACTGGCGCGACCGTCGAATATTCGATCGACGGTCATACCTGGAGCACCAGTTTCAGCGCGACCGAAGGCGTGAACGACGTACAGGTTCGGCAAACCGATATCGCCGGCAACACGTCCGACCCGAC
>NZ_CAJPHE010000126.1:0-212 GCF_905339875.1 Burkholderia sp. BCC1998 | reverse complement strand
GGCCTGAACTACAACATGGAGCTGCGCTGGGACGGCGTGCCGTCGCTCGCGGTTGCAATGGACATGCTCAAGCGGCAGGTGGCGATCACGCCCGCGCCGCAATGGGTGCGCGTGGTCGGTGGCTTTACCGAACACCAGTTCGCCGAGAAGCGCCTGCCGACGATCGAGGAACTCAACGCGGCCGCGCCCGATACGCCGGTGTTCATCCTGCA
>NZ_CAJPHE010000125.1:0-213 GCF_905339875.1 Burkholderia sp. BCC1998 | reverse complement strand
CATTGGCGATTGAGCCAGTCAGAGTGATACGTAGTATGTATCGGCTGTCGTTCTTTAACAATCTGGAAGAAGTAAGTAATTTGGATAGCGGAAGCGTCTTGAGATGGACGTGGAAACTATCCGGGTTGTGATTGTATCGATGTATCTCAAGATGATTCGAACTTAATGTTCGGCTCAATTGGAATACGGCACAACGCGAGAACTCAACCTGTA
>NZ_CAJPHE010000124.1:0-216 GCF_905339875.1 Burkholderia sp. BCC1998 | reverse complement strand
GGCGAGGAAGCGGCGGCGCTCGCGAAGGCGCTGCGCGACTGGGTCGGCAAGCAGATCGGGCCGATCGCGAAACCGAAGGACATCCGCTTCGGCGACAACCTGCCGAAGACGCGCTCGGGCAAGATCATGCGGCGCCTGTTGCGCTCGCTCGCGAAGGGCGAGGCGATCACGCAGGACACGTCCACGCTCGAGAACCCGGCGATCCTCGAGCAGCTC
>NZ_CAJPHE010000123.1:0-219 GCF_905339875.1 Burkholderia sp. BCC1998 | reverse complement strand
GCGCCACCGAAGGCCTGAACGACGTACAGGTCCGGCAGACCGATATCGCCGGCAACACGTCCGATCCGACTTCGTTCAGCTTCACGCTCGACACGTCGGCTGCCGCGCCCGGTGTGGCGTTGGCGGTCGATTCGGGCAGCAGCGCTGTCGATCACGTCACCAATGTCGGCACGCTGAACCTGTCCGGTGTCGAAACCGGCGCCACCGTCGAATACTCGA
>NZ_CAJPHE010000122.1:0-219 GCF_905339875.1 Burkholderia sp. BCC1998 | reverse complement strand
GTATGCGGTCTTTTAACGACGCCCTTCAGAGGTTGAGGGCGGCAGGCATACTCCAAGGCATGAGATCGGCGTAGTCGTCGGCGGTTGCAGCGAGCGGCAACCTGGTGAACAGCCAGACCAGATAGCGATACGGCTCGACGCCGTTCGCCTTGCACGTTTCCACGAGGGAGTACAGATTGGCGCTGGCCTGCGCGCCGGCAACCGTATCGGAGAACAACC
>NZ_CAJPHE010000121.1:0-258 GCF_905339875.1 Burkholderia sp. BCC1998 | reverse complement strand
CAAAGCGCTCGCTGAATTTTCAGCAAACTCTTAGCATTGAAGATTGGTGGAGGCAGACGGGATCGAACCGACGACCCCCTGCTTGCAAAGCAGGTGCTCTCCCAGCTGAGCTATGCCCCCATGTACAGGTATTCCTCAGGTGTGTACCGCCACACAAGACGGTGGTGGGTCTGGTTGGATTCGAACCAACGACCCCCGCCTTATCAAGACGGTGCTCTAACCGACTGAGCTACAGACCCCTGAGTCTGTCTTTAATTT
>NZ_CAJPHE010000120.1:0-273 GCF_905339875.1 Burkholderia sp. BCC1998 | reverse complement strand
TGACAGCATGGAAGAGGCTGCGCAGAAGGTCGTCGCGGCTGCCGCAGGCAAGTAAGCGCGCTCAATGAATAGGTATGGCGGCGCGGTGTGTACGCGACGCCAATCGAACAGAGGTCAAAATACATGTCGATTCTGATCAACAAGGACACGAAGGTCATCACGCAGGGCATTACCGGCAAGACCGGTCAATTCCACACGCGCGCCTGCCGTGAATACGCAAACGGCCGCGAAGCATTCGTCGCGGGCGTGAACCCGAAGAAGGCCGGCGAAGAC
>NZ_CAJPHE010000119.1:0-273 GCF_905339875.1 Burkholderia sp. BCC1998 | reverse complement strand
ATCTTCGCCGGCCTTCTTCGGGTTCACGCCAGCGACGAATGCTTCGCGGCCGTTTGCGTATTCACGGCAGGCGCGCGTATGGAACTGACCGGTCTTGCCGGTAATGCCCTGCGTGATGACCTTCGTGTCCTTGTTGATCAGAATCGACATGTATTTTGACCTCTGTTCGATTGGCGTCGCGTGCAAACCGCGCCGCCATACCTATTCATTGAGCGCGCTTACTTGCCTGCGGCAGCCGCGACGACCTTCTGCGCAGCCTCTTCCATGCTGTCC
>NZ_CAJPHE010000118.1:0-281 GCF_905339875.1 Burkholderia sp. BCC1998 | reverse complement strand
GACCAGCAGCACCGGCAGCATGCCGGCGGTGCGCAGCAGCGACTGCATGCGCGCGCGATGATCGGCGCCGCGCATCAGCGGCGTACGGTTGGCGACCGGATGGGCCGTGGCGGACGCGAGGTTCCGCTGCTTGGTCGGGTGGATCATGTCGGTACCTTGAAGGAAGAAGGAAATGAAGGGGCCGTGGTCAGTGCGCGTCGGCGAGCTCGGCTTGCGAGCCGGTGGCGAGCGCGATGATCGCTTCCTGCGTGATGGGCGTGTGCGTGTGGCCGCCGAGTTCA
>NZ_CAJPHE010000117.1:0-281 GCF_905339875.1 Burkholderia sp. BCC1998 | reverse complement strand
CGAACTCGGCGGCCACACGCACACGCCCATCACGCAGGAAGCGATCATCGCGCTCGCCACCGGCTCGCAGGCCGAGCTCGCCGACGCGCACTGACCACGGCCCCTTCATTTCCTTCTTCCTTCAAGGTACCGACATGATCCACCCGACCAAGCAGCGGAACCTCGCGTCCGCGACGGCCCATCCGGTCGCCAACCGTACGCCGCTGATGCGCGGCGCCGATCATCGCGCGCGCATGCAGTCGCTGATGCGCACCGCCGGCATGCTGCCGGTGCTGCTGGTG
>NZ_CAJPHE010000116.1:0-296 GCF_905339875.1 Burkholderia sp. BCC1998 | reverse complement strand
TGGCGTCACGGGTTGCGGGGGCATGAACCGATTCGCTCCAGCAGTGTTAGCGCCGTATCGAACGCCTAGAAAGGACGCCAGTCCATCGCTCACACGACCGCGCAGTTTGCCGTACTGGGTCTCGACGACCTTAAACGAGTCCTCGGCGTGTCCACCAATATTTTTGTCTTGCTCAACTGCAATGTTCACGATCTCGATTCCTTAAGTGAATATCAGTCATTGGACCGGCGCGCGGGCACACGCCCGATCGCTAGCGCCCAGCGACTCGACCGCTGCCAACATGAAGTTAGGAAACT
>NZ_CAJPHE010000115.1:0-296 GCF_905339875.1 Burkholderia sp. BCC1998 | reverse complement strand
GGGCGTCACGGGCTGTGGGGGCATGAACCGATTCGCTCCAGCAGTGTTAGCGCCGTATCGAACGCCTAGAAAGGACGCCAGTCCATCGCTCACACGGCCGCGCAGTTTGCCGTACTGGGTCTCGACGACCTTAAACGAGTCCTCGGCATGTCCACCAATATTTTTGTCTTGCTCAACTGCAATGTTCACGATCTCGATTCCTTAAGTGAATATCAGTCATTGGACCGGCGCGCGGGCACACGCCCGATCGCTAGCGCCCGGCGACTCGACCGCTGCCAACATGAAGTTAGGAAACG
>NZ_CAJPHE010000114.1:0-306 GCF_905339875.1 Burkholderia sp. BCC1998 | reverse complement strand
CTGCCCCTGATTCAGACGTCGCGCGGCCAGCCAGATGCCGATCCCATCGTGGATCAGGACCTTCATGCGGTTGGCGCGCCGATTGGTGAACAGATAGGCATGGTGTGGGTGCGCGGCGCCGAACACCTTGACCACACGTGCCAAGGCCGTATCGAAACCGGCACGCATGTCCAATGGATCGACCGCCAGCCAAATCTCGTCGACACGGATCACCGCAGCCACTCGCGCAGCCAGGCGGCACACTGGGTTGCTTCGGATACCGGCCAACTCACCGTGACCGACTGATCTCCCCGGCGCACCTCGATA
>NZ_CAJPHE010000113.1:0-350 GCF_905339875.1 Burkholderia sp. BCC1998 | reverse complement strand
CAACGTATTCACTCCCCCTCCCGCCTTTCGTTCCAAAGTAGTCCACCTCCGGCGCAGCAAGCCAGTTGCGTCCTGGCGACGCCTGGCTCAACAAGAGCAAACAAGCGACGAAAATGCGGACTCTGCATCCATACAAATGACGAGTCACCGTCTCCAAGAGCCGTTCTTCCAGCGGTCGCCCCTCCCGCCGCGCGATATGTACTCATTGGTCAAATAACACGAACGATGAGTACTATGAAGTGAACTTTACGGGAGCAAAAGTTTTTGTACAAGAGTTTTCGGGAACCCCGGCGCAAGCATCACGTTGGAAGCCGATCCAGCCGGGCGATCCGCAGCCCCTACAGTACTTC
>NZ_CAJPHE010000112.1:0-364 GCF_905339875.1 Burkholderia sp. BCC1998 | reverse complement strand
GTCCGACCACATTACCAATGTCGGCACGTTGAACCTCACCGGCATCGAAACCGGCGCCACCGTGCAGTACAGCGTCGATAACGGCGCGCACTGGAACACCAGCTTCAGCGCCGTCGAAGGCACGAACAACGTGCAGGTTCGCCAGATTGACGTCGCCGGCAATACGTCGGCCGCGACATCGTTCAGCTTCACGCTCGATACGTCGGCTGCCGCGCCGGGCGTTGCGCTCGCCACCGATTCCGGCAGCAGCGCTGTTGATCACATCACCAATGTCGGTACGTTGAACCTCACCGGCATCGAAACCGGCGCCACCGTCGAATACTCGATCGACGGCGGCCATACGTGGAACACTAGTTTCAGCGCG
>NZ_CAJPHE010000111.1:0-364 GCF_905339875.1 Burkholderia sp. BCC1998 | reverse complement strand
GGCACTGAAACTGGTGTTCCACGTGTGGCCGCCGTCGGTCGAGTATTCGACGGTGGCGCCGGTTTCGACACCGGTCAGATTCAACGTGCCGACATTGGTGACGTGATCGGACGCGCTGCTGCCGGAATCGGTGGTGAGGGCAACGCCCGGTGCAGCCGCCGACGTGTCGAGCGTGAAGCTGAACGAAGTCGGATCGGACGTGTTGCCAGCGATATCGGTTTGCCGGACCTGCACATCGTTCAGGCCTTCGACGGCATTGAAGCTGGTGTTCCAGGTATGGCCGCCATCGGTCGAATATTCGACGGTGGCGCCGGTTTCGACACCGGTGAGGTTCAGCGTGCCGACGTTGGTGATGTGATCGGAT
>NZ_CAJPHE010000110.1:0-382 GCF_905339875.1 Burkholderia sp. BCC1998 | reverse complement strand
AAACGTATTCACTCCCCCTCCCGCCTTTCGTTCCAAAGTAGTCCACCTCCGGCGCAGCAAGCCAGTTGCGTCCTGGCGACGCCTGGCTCAACAAGAGCAAACAAGCGACGAGAATGCGGACTCTGCATCCATGCAAATGACGAGTCACCGTCTCCAAGAGCCGTTCTTCCAGCGGTCGCCCCTCTCGCTGCGCGATACGTACCCATCGGTCAAATAACACGAACAATGAGTACGATGAAGTGAACTTTACGGGAGCAAAAGTTTTTGTACAAGAGTTTTCGGGAACCCCGGCGCAAGCATCACGTTGGAAGCCGATCCAGCCGGGCGATCCGCAGCCCCTACAGTACTTTCCCTAATCTGGCACACAATTTAGGGCATCACA
>NZ_CAJPHE010000109.1:0-415 GCF_905339875.1 Burkholderia sp. BCC1998 | reverse complement strand
ACTCGAACAGCTTGAGCCGACACGAGTTGAACGGCAACGCGAGCAGCCGAAACGCGCACCGCTGCCGCCGCAACTGCCGCGCACCGAGATCCATCACGAACCGGATAGCACGACGTGCCAGTGCGGTTGCGAACGCATACGCATCGGCGAGGACGTGAGCGAGAAGCTGGACTACACGCCGGGCGTGTTCACGGTGGAGCGGCATATCCGCGGCAAGTGGGTGTGCAAAGCGTGCGAGACGCTGATCCAGGCGCCGGTTCCGCCACATGTGATCGACAAGGGCGTGCCCACTGCCGGCTTGCTCGCGCAAGTGCTGGTCGCCAAGTACGGCGACCACTTGCCGCTGTATCGGCAGGAACAGATCTTTGGCCGTGCGGGACTGGCCATTCCGAGATCCACGCTGGGTGCCTGGGTA
>NZ_CAJPHE010000108.1:0-445 GCF_905339875.1 Burkholderia sp. BCC1998 | reverse complement strand
GGATCTCGCGATCTGCATCACGGAAGGCATCCCGGTCCGCGACATGATCGAAGTGAAGGACCGTATGCGTCGCGAAGGCCGCAAGACGCTGCTGCTCGGGCCGAACTGCCCGGGCACGATCACGCCGGACGAACTGAAGATCGGCATCATGCCGGGTCACATCCACCGCAAGGGTCGCATCGGCGTCGTGTCGCGTTCGGGCACGCTGACGTATGAAGCGGTTGCCCAGCTGACGGCACTGGGTCTCGGCCAGTCGTCGGCAGTCGGTATCGGCGGCGACCCGATCAACGGTCTGAAGCACATCGACGTGATGAAGATGTTCAACGACGATCCGGACACGGATGCGGTCGTGATGATCGGCGAAATCGGCGGTCCGGACGAAGCCAATGCCGCCGAGTGGATCAAGGACAACATGAAGAAGCCGGTCGTCGGCTTCATCGCGGGC
>NZ_CAJPHE010000107.1:0-445 GCF_905339875.1 Burkholderia sp. BCC1998 | reverse complement strand
ACCCGCGATGAAGCCGACGACCGGCTTCTTCATGTTGTCCTTGATCCACTCGGCGGCATTGGCTTCGTCCGGACCGCCGATTTCGCCGATCATCACGACCGCATCCGTATCCGGATCGTCGTTGAACATCTTCATCACGTCGATGTGCTTCAGACCGTTGATCGGGTCGCCGCCGATACCGACTGCCGACGACTGGCCGAGGCCCAGCGCCGTCAGCTGCGCAACCGCTTCATACGTCAGCGTGCCCGAACGCGACACGACGCCGATGCGGCCCTTGCGGTGGATGTGACCCGGCATGATGCCGATCTTCAGCTCGTCCGGCGTGATCGTGCCCGGGCAGTTCGGTCCGAGCAGCAGCGTCTTGCGGCCTTCGCGACGCATGCGGTCCTTCACTTCGATCATGTCGCGCACGGGGATGCCTTCCGTGATGCAGATCGCGAGATCG
>NZ_CAJPHE010000106.1:0-469 GCF_905339875.1 Burkholderia sp. BCC1998 | reverse complement strand
GATTTCAGCCAGCGATGCGTCGGTTTCCCAGAATGCCTTGTACAGGCCTTGCAGGATCGCGCGCGCTTGCGGAATCGAAGCAGCCGGCACGCCGATCTTCGCGGCGAGGTCGTCTGCCTGCGCGTCGAGCAGGCCCGTCGACGGCTCGACGATGACCTTGTGGATCAGTTCCGGGTGCTTTTCGGCAACTTCTTCGATGTCCATGCCGCCTTCGCTCGAACCCATCAGAACGATCTTTTGCGAGATGCGATCGACGACGAGGCTGACATACAGTTCCTGCTTGATGTCGGCGCCCTCTTCGATCATCAGGCGGTTGACCTTCTGGCCTTCCGGACCGGTCTGGTGCGTGACCAGCTGCATGCCGAGGATCTGGTTCGCGTATTCGCGAACCTGCTCGATCGACTTCGCCACCTTCACGCCGCCGCCCTTGCCACGGCCACCCGCGTGAATCTGAGCCTTCACGACCCAA
>NZ_CAJPHE010000105.1:0-469 GCF_905339875.1 Burkholderia sp. BCC1998 | reverse complement strand
AATTTCAGCCAGCGATGCGTCGGTTTCCCAGAATGCCTTGTACAGGCCTTGCAGGATCGCGCGTGCTTGCGGGATCGAAGCAGCCGGCACGCCGATCTTCGCGGCGAGGTCGTCGGCCTGGGCGTCCAGCAGGCCCGTCGACGGCTCGACGATGACCTTGTGGATCAGTTCCGGGTGCTTTTCAGCGACTTCCTCGATGTCCATGCCGCCTTCGCTCGAACCCATCAGAACGATCTTCTGCGAGATGCGGTCGACGACGAGGCTGACATACAGTTCCTGCTTGATGTCGGCGCCTTCTTCGATCATCAGGCGGTTGACCTTCTGGCCTTCCGGACCGGTCTGGTGCGTGACGAGCTGCATGCCGAGGATCTGGTTCGCGTATTCGCGGACCTGCTCGATCGACTTCGCCACCTTCACGCCGCCGCCCTTGCCACGGCCACCCGCGTGAATCTGAGCCTTCACGACCCAT
>NZ_CAJPHE010000104.1:0-481 GCF_905339875.1 Burkholderia sp. BCC1998 | reverse complement strand
TTCGCCTGGCCGCACCTCGGCAGCGAACCCAAGCAGCGTGCCTTGACGCACGAACAGCTGGCCGGCCTGGTGCTGGGCTTGCCGTGGCAACGCATCGGCGAGGACGGCGTGATCCGTGTCGTCTGAGTCCCGCGGGACGTAAACAGTTGCGCTTCCGCCGTCTGCAGGGTTCTGGCAGACTGGCCCGCATGAACTTGCCTGCCGACCTCGACGCACTCAGCCCGGAACAGTTGCGCGCCCTGACAGCGCAACTGATAGCCGAGGTCGAGGCGAAGGACCAGACGATCAAGGAGAAGGAGCGGGAAGCGAGTGAGCGAGACCAAGAACTACGCTACCGGCAGACCCGTATCGATCAACTCACCCACGAGGTCTCGGTCCTCAAGCGCCAGCAGTTCGGCCGGCGCAGCGAACAGCTCAACAGTGAGCAGATGAACCTGCTCGACGAGGCCGTCGATGGCGACCTGGTTGCCATCGAGATGGA
>NZ_CAJPHE010000103.1:0-482 GCF_905339875.1 Burkholderia sp. BCC1998 | reverse complement strand
GGCAAGACCGCAGTCGTCACGGGCGCCGCAAGCGGCATCGGCAAGGAAATCGCGCTGGAGCTCGCGAAAGCGGGCGCGGCCGTGGCGATCGCCGACCTGAACCAGGACGGCGCAAACGCGGTTGCCGACGAGATCGTCAAGGCAGGCGGCAAGGCGATCGGCGTCGCGATGGACGTGACCAACGAGGAAGCGGTCAACAGCGGCATCGACAAGGTGGCCGACACGTTCGGCTCGGTCGACATCCTCGTGTCGAACGCGGGCATCCAGATCGTCAACCCGATCGAGAACTACGCGTTCTCCGACTGGAAGAAGATGCAGGCGATCCACGTCGACGGCGCGTTCCTGACGACCAAGGCCGCGCTCAAGCACATGTACAAGGACGATCGCGGCGGCGTCGTGATCTACATGGGTTCGGTGCACTCGCACGAAGCGTCGCCGCTGAAGTCGGCGTACGTGACGGCCAAGCACGGGCTGCTCGGTCT
>NZ_CAJPHE010000102.1:0-493 GCF_905339875.1 Burkholderia sp. BCC1998 | reverse complement strand
TTACAGGTTGAGTTCTCGCGTTGTGCCGTATTCCAATTGAGTCAAACATAGAGTTCGAATCATCTTGAGATACATCGATACAATCACAACCCGGATAGTTTTCACGTCCATCTCAAAGACGCTTCCGCTATCCAAATTACTTACTTCTTCCAGATTGTTAAAGAACGACAGCCGATACATACTACGTATCACTCTGACTGGCTCAATCGCCAATGACAAAGACTCGACCCAAGTCGAACGCTTGTCATTGAAGATTGGTGGAGGCAGACGGGATCGAACCGACGACCCCCTGCTTGCAAAGCAGGTGCTCTCCCAGCTGAGCTATGCCCCCATGAGTACAGATTTCCTCAGGTGTGTTACCGCCA
The DNA here is from genome assembly GCF_905339875.1 of Burkholderia sp. BCC1998. Classification (NCBI taxonomy): domain Bacteria; kingdom Pseudomonadati; phylum Pseudomonadota; class Betaproteobacteria; order Burkholderiales; family Burkholderiaceae; genus Burkholderia; species Burkholderia sp. BCC1998. The sequence continues at coordinate 128 of NZ_CAJPHE010000102.1, read as the reverse complement.
GACAATGGTGGGTCTGGTTGGATTCGAACCAACGACCCCCGCCTTATCAAGACGGTGCTCTAACCGACTGAGCTACAGACCCCTGAGTCTGTCTTTAAATTTACAGCCGATAAGCGTGAGCGCTCAAT
>NZ_CAJPHE010000101.1:0-508 GCF_905339875.1 Burkholderia sp. BCC1998 | reverse complement strand
TCTTCACGAACTCGTACACCGCCGCCGGGCAGAAGCGCGCCTCCGGTCCCGCGTAGGTGCGCAGGTTCACGTTCACCGGCACGCTCGCGTCCTTCAAGGTCAGGTGCGCCGGCTGGTTCTCCTCGTGGTTCGTGTTCGAGATGAACACCGACGACAATCGGTCGAACGTCAGCTTGCCGTCCGGCTTCGGATACTCGATCGGCGTGCATTGCGACGCCGGCTTCAGCATCTCGTGGTCCGCATGCTTGTGGTGCAGCGTCCACGGCACGTTGCCGCCCATCACCTTCTGTTCCAGCCCGACCATCAGCGTGCCGAGGTACAGGCCCTTCGCCATCCACTGCTTGAAGTTGCGTGCGCGGTACAGCTCCGTGTACAGCCACGATTGCTTGAACGCATCCGGATACGCGTTGAGCTCATCGCTCTGACGACCGGCCTGCAGCGCGTCGAACGCGGCGTCGGCCGCGAGCATGCCGGTCTTGATCGCCGCGTGGCTGCCCTTGATCCGCGA
>NZ_CAJPHE010000100.1:0-518 GCF_905339875.1 Burkholderia sp. BCC1998 | reverse complement strand
AACCCGCTGAACGTCTCCGGCGACGGCAAGGTCATCGCACTCGACGCGAAGTTCAACTTCGACTCGAACGCGCTGTTCCGCCACCCGGAAATCGTCGCGTACCGCGACCTGGACGAAGAAGATCCGGCTGAAATCGAAGCGTCGAAGTTCGACCTCGCGTACATCTCGCTCGACGGCAACATCGGCTGCCTCGTGAACGGCGCAGGCCTCGCGATGGCGACGATGGACACGATCAAGCTGTTCGGCGGCGAGCCGGCGAACTTCCTGGACGTCGGCGGCGGCGCGACGACCGAGAAGGTCACGGAAGCGTTCAAGCTGATGCTGAAGAACCCGGACCTGAAGGCGATCCTCGTGAACATCTTCGGCGGCATCATGCGCTGCGACGTGATCGCGGAAGGCGTGATCGCCGGTTCGAAGGCCGTGAACCTGAACGTGCCGCTCGTCGTGCGCATGAAGGGCACGAACGAGGACCTCGGCAAGAAGATGCTGGCCGATTCGGGCCTGCCGATCATCTCGGC
>NZ_CAJPHE010000099.1:0-526 GCF_905339875.1 Burkholderia sp. BCC1998 | reverse complement strand
CTGCGCGACGCTGATCATCTGGCCGCCGGCCTGCTCGATGCGGCGCAGCGCGGCTTCGTGCGCGGCGACCGACGTGCCGCCGACCGCATCGACGACCACATAGACTTCGTAGCCGGCCTTCAGCGCGTCGAGCGCGGGGAAGGTCAGGCACGCTTCGGTCCACAGCGCGGTCATGATCAGTTTCTTGCGGCCGGTGGCCTCGACGGCCTTGCGGAACTCGACGTCTTCCCACGAGTTGATGCTGGTGCGGTCGTAGGTCGGATAGCCTTCGAGCGCGGCGCGCAGTTGCGGGATCGGCGGCTTGTTCAGGCCGGTCTTCACGTTGACGGTCGAGTGGACGATCGGCAGGTCGTACGCGACCGCGGCCTTCGATGCGCCGACGATGTTGTTGATCAGCAGCTGGCGATCCATCGATGCAATCGAGTTCACCTGGACCGGCTGGTAGTCGATGACGATGAACGCCGCGTTCTGCGGGGTGAGCAGGTGGTCGTTCGCGGGATCGCGAATCGGTTCGCTTGCCATGGTT
>NZ_CAJPHE010000097.1:0-541 GCF_905339875.1 Burkholderia sp. BCC1998 | reverse complement strand
CCTGTACGACCGCGCGCTGCTGAACGCGGCCGCGCTGCGCGTGGTCGGCTACACGAAGGACACACCGGAGCCGCCGGGCGGCACGATCCTGCGCGATGCCGCGGGCAACCCGACCGGGCTGCTGCTCGCGAACCCGAACGCGACGATCCTGTACGCGACGCTCGCGAAGGGACCGAAGCTGCCGTTCGAATACCAGTACAACTCGACGCGCCACTTCATGCGCGAACTGAACCGTCTCGGCGTGACGGGTGTGATCGATGCAGGCGGCGGTTCGCAGAACTATCCCGACGATTACGAAGTGATCCGCAAGCTGCACGATGCCGGCGAGATGACGATCCGGATCGCGTACAACCTGTTCACGCAGAAGCCGAATGCCGAGAAGGAAGACTTCGTGAACTGGACGAAGAGCACGAAGTATCACGACGGCACGGATTATTTCCGCAACAACGGCGCGGGCGAAATGCTGGTGTTCTCGGCCGCCGACTTCGAGGACTTCCGCGTCGCGCGCCCGGACCTGCCGGCGCAGATGGAAGACGATCTG
>NZ_CAJPHE010000096.1:0-541 GCF_905339875.1 Burkholderia sp. BCC1998 | reverse complement strand
TCTTTACGATCGCGCGCTGCTGAACGCGGCCGCGCTGCGCGTGGTCGGCTACACGAAGGACACACCGGAGCCGCCGGGCGGCACGATCCTGCGCGATGCGGCCGGCAATCCGACCGGGCTGCTGCTCGCGAACCCGAACGCGACGATCCTGTACGCGACCCTCGCGAAGGGACCGAAGCTGCCGTTCGAATACCAGTACAACTCGACGCGCCACTTCATGCGCGAACTGAACCGTCTCGGCGTGACGGGCGTGATCGACGCGGGCGGCGGCTCGCAGAACTATCCCGACGATTACGAAGTGATCCGCAAGCTGCACGACGCGGGCGAGATGACGATCCGGATCGCGTACAACCTGTTCACGCAGAAGCCGAACGCGGAGAAGGAAGACTTCGTGAACTGGACGAAGAGCACGAAGTATCACGACGGCACGGATTATTTCCGCAATAACGGCGCGGGCGAAATGCTGGTGTTCTCGGCCGCCGACTTCGAGGACTTCCGCGTCGCGCGCCCGGACCTGCCGGCGCAGATGGAAGACGATCTC
>NZ_CAJPHE010000095.1:0-545 GCF_905339875.1 Burkholderia sp. BCC1998 | reverse complement strand
TCGGCGCGGCAGCCGACGTATCGAGCGTAAAGCTGAACGAAGTCGCCGCCGACGTGTTGCCGGCGATGTCGGTTTGCCGGACCTGCACATCGTTCACGCCTTCGGTCGCGCTGAAACTCGTGTTCCACGTATGGCCGCCGTCGATCGAATATTCGACGGTGGCACCGGTCTCGACACCGGTCAGGTTCAACGTGCCGACATTGGTGACGTGATCGGACGCGCTGCTGCCCGAATCGGTGGTGAGGGCAACGCCGGGGGCGGCGGCCGACGTGTCGAGCGTGAAGCTGAACGACGTTGCTGACGACGTGTTGCCGGCGATATCGGTCTGACGGACCTGTACGTCGTTCAGGCCTTCGGTCGCGCTGAAGCTGGTGCTCCAGGTATGACCGCCATCGATCGAATATTCGACGGTCGCACCGGTTTCGACACCGGTCAGGTTCAGCGTGCCGACGTTGGTGATGTGATCGGATGCGCTGCTGCCGGAATCGGTGGTGAGCGCAACGCTCGGCGCGGCAGCCGACGTATCGAGCGTGAAGCTGAACGAA
>NZ_CAJPHE010000094.1:0-578 GCF_905339875.1 Burkholderia sp. BCC1998 | reverse complement strand
ACCGGCATCCCGAGCGGGCCGGTCACGCCGTGGCTCACGTACATGCGTGCCTCGAGGTCGTCGCTTTCGACGAAGATGTGATCGGGTTCGTCCTCGACCACGCGGCCTTCGAACAGGTTCGTCGAGCCGATGAACTCGGCCGAGAAGCGGCTGTTCGGGTATTCGTACACTTCGCCCGGCGTGCCGATCTGCACGATCTTGCCTTCGCTCATCACCGCGAGGCGGCTCGCCATCGTCATCGCCTCTTCCTGGTCGTGCGTGACCATCACGCAGGTCACGTCGACCTTCTCGATGATGTTCACCAGTTCGAGCTGGGTCTTCTGGCGGATCTTCTTGTCGAGCGCGGACATCGGCTCGTCGAGCAGCAGAAGCTTCGGGCGCTTCACCAGCGAGCGCGCGAGCGCGACGCGCTGCTGCTGGCCGCCAGACAGCTGGTGCGGCTTGCGCTTCGCGTACTTGCTCATCTGCACCAGCGCGAGCGCGTCGGCCACGCGTTCCTTGATCTCGTTTTTCGGCGTGCCTTCCTGCTTCAGCCCGAACGCGACGTTCGATTCGACCGACATGTGCGGGAACAGCGC
>NZ_CAJPHE010000093.1:0-594 GCF_905339875.1 Burkholderia sp. BCC1998 | reverse complement strand
TGCGTTGAGCCTGTGTTCCAGCGCGACCGCCGCAACCGATACGCCGATTCCCTGGCAGGCAGCAACCACCTGCGCCTTAAACTCCTCGCTGTAGCGTCGCCGCCGACGACGCTCCGGGAGTGCTTCCGATTCGATAGTGTTCACGTGTCCGCTTATTCGTTAGGTGGACACGATACTCCCAAGCTCCTCGGTCAAACTCAAGACGGGTTGGCTAGCCGCTTACAGTCATCAGTCGTCTTATGCACGCCGGTGCCGCCACCAATCGCTCAGGCAAAATGCGGACACTAATCGTCGAAGCTCGCGCGCGGTTTGCACGGCCGCTCACTGCACCTACGATCGATACTGGTCAGTTAAGGCAGACTCACGACGGTCATAGGCATACAGGTTCGCCAGACCCTTGGCGAGGGAGGGGTAAAGTTGTTGCGCCATGGCCTCGGGCTGGATCACCTCGGGACCGTCTCCTCGCCCAAGGACCAAATCAGGTCCCTGGGCAAACAAGCATCGCTTGATTTGGAGAATGGCGAGGCCCGCTCACAAGCCCTGTAAAAGCCCTCGAACTTCCCTTTGAGGATCATCGACCAGCTTCGACTCCGA
>NZ_CAJPHE010000092.1:0-624 GCF_905339875.1 Burkholderia sp. BCC1998 | reverse complement strand
TGGTTCGCGACGAGCGTCAGATCGTCGATCGCCTGCGACGACTGGCGCAGCGATTCGGCCGTCTGCTGCGCGGCTTCCGACAGCTGCGACAGCGCCTGCGTGATCTGCTCGGCACCGTTCGCCTGCGTCTGCATCCCTTCGTTGACCATCTGGAAGCGCGGCGCGAGCGTCTGCACCTCGGCGATGATCTGCGACAGCTGCCCGCCGACCTGCTGCACGTCGAGCATGCCGCGGCGCACTTCCTCGGAAAACTTGTCCATTCCCATCACGCCCGCCGACACGGCCGACTGGATCTCCTTCACCGTCTGCTCGATGTCGTAGGTCGCCACCGCCGTCTGGTCGGCCAGGCGGCGGATCTCGGTCGCGACGACCGCGAAGCCGCGGCCGTACTCGCCCGCCTTTTCGGCCTCGATCGCCGCGTTCAGCGACAGCAGGTTGGTCTGGTCGGCCACCTTGGTGATCGTCGCGACGACCTGGTTGATGTTCAGCGCCTTCTCGTTGAGGATCGCGAGCTTCGCGTTCACCGAACCGGCCGCGTCCATCACGCTGCGCATGGTCTCGCCCATCCGCGTGAGGCCGCTCTGGCTCACGCCCGCGAGCGTCGCCGACTGCTCGGCCACGCCG
>NZ_CAJPHE010000091.1:0-625 GCF_905339875.1 Burkholderia sp. BCC1998 | reverse complement strand
CACCCAGGCACCGAGCGTGGATCTCGGAATGGCCAGTCCCGCACGGCCAAAGATCTGTTCCTGGCGATACAGGGGCAAGTGGTCGCCGTACTTGGCGACCAGCACCTGCGCGAGCAACCCGGCAGTGGGCACGCCCTTATCAATCACATGCGGCGGAACCGGCGCCTGGATCAGCGTCTCGCATGCCTTGCACACCCACTTGCCGCGGATGTGCCGCTCCACCGTGAACACGCCCGGCGTGTAGTCCAGCTTCTCGCTCACGTCCTCGCCGATGCGTATGCGTTCGCAACCGCACTGGCACGTCGTGCTATCCGGTTCGTGATGGATGTCGGTGCGCGGCAGTTGCGGCGGCAGCGGTGCGCGTTTCGGCTGCTCGCGTTGCCGAACAACTCGTGTCGGCTCAAGCTGCTCGAGCTCCATCTCGATGGCAACCAGGTCGCCATCGATGGCCTCGTCGAGCAGGTTCATCTGCTCACTGTTGAGCTGTTCGCTGCGTCGGCCGAACTGCTGGCGCTTGAGGACGGAGACCTCGTGGGTGAGTTGATCGATACGGGTCTGCCGGTAGCGTAGTTCTTGGTCTCGCTCACTCGCTTCCCGCTCCTTCTCCTTGATCGTCTGGTCCTTC
>NZ_CAJPHE010000090.1:0-631 GCF_905339875.1 Burkholderia sp. BCC1998 | reverse complement strand
ACCAGCATGCGCTCGATGATGGCGAGCACGCGGGCGCTGTACCGGGTACGCAGTCGCTGCCGGCGTTCAGACTTCCACTTCGCGCTGCGCGCCTCGGCCGCGAACAGCTTGCCGATCAGCACGACGAAGCGCGTGGCCAGCAGATCAGGCGAGCGTGCAGCCTTCGGCACCGACTCCTCGGCCTTGATGAAGCCGCGGCGCACGTGTGCCCAGCATCCGAGATGCACGAGCTGGTGATCGTGGGCGATGCCGTTGTAGAGCTCGTACCCGTCAGTCATCAGCACGGTGCCAGGCTGCACGCCGGCATAGAGCTTCTGCGCATGCTGGGCGCCGCGTCCCGGCGAGTACGAGAACATTCGCACGGGCGGCCCCGATCCGTTGACCTGCGCCCATAGGTAACTCTTCGCCTGCGGCCTGCGTCCTGGCTCCTTCAGCACCTGGAACGTTGTCTCATCACCGTAGATCAGGTCCGATTCGAGCAGCGCGTCGCGCATCAGGTTGATCACCGGCTGCGTGGCCAGGCCCACCCGAACCACGCTGGCGGCCAGCGTGTTCGACGAGATGTCGCCGCCGAAGCGACGCAGCAGCGTGGCCTGGCGATACAGCGGCATACCGTACTGGTACTTGCCGG
>NZ_CAJPHE010000089.1:0-634 GCF_905339875.1 Burkholderia sp. BCC1998 | reverse complement strand
CTCCGGACGCGAACGCTTCAGCACCACGAACGCGACCACCGCCTCGCCGGTCGTGTCGTCCGGACGCCCGACCACCGCCGCTTCCGCAACCAGCTCGTGCGAAACCAGCGCCGACTCGATCTCCATCGTGCCGAGCCGGTGGCCCGATACGTTCAGCACGTCGTCGATGCGGCCCATGATCGTGAAGTAGCCGGTGTCCTTGTCGCGCACCGTGCCGTCGCCGGCGAGATAGAGCGTGCCGCCGAGTTCTTCCGGGTAATAACTCTTCTTGAAGCGCTCCGGGTCGCCCCAGATCGTGCGGATCATCGCCGGCCACGGACGCTTGACGACGAGAATCCCGCCTTGCCCGTTCGGCACGTCCTGGCCGGTTTCGTCGACCACCGCGGCCATGATGCCCGGCAGCGGCAGCGTGCACGAACCCGGCACCGTCGGCGTCGCGCCCGGCAGCGGCGTGATCATGTGGCCGCCGGTTTCGGTCTGCCACCACGTGTCGACAATCGGGCAGCGCTCCTGGCCGACGTGCTTGTGGTACCACATCCACGCTTCCGGATTGATCGGCTCGCCGACCGTGCCGATGATGCGCAGGCTCGACAGGTCGTAACTCTTCGGGTGGACCTTGTCGTCGGCTTCCGCA
>NZ_CAJPHE010000088.1:0-634 GCF_905339875.1 Burkholderia sp. BCC1998 | reverse complement strand
CGCCGAGGCCGACGACAAGGTCCACCCGAAGAGCTACGACCTGTCGAGCCTGCGCATCATCGGCACGGTCGGCGAGCCGATCAATCCGGAAGCGTGGATGTGGTACCACAAGCATGTCGGCCAGGAGCGCTGCCCGATCGTCGACACGTGGTGGCAGACCGAAACCGGCGGCCACATGATCACGCCGCTGCCCGGCGCGACGCCGACGGTGCCGGGTTCGTGCACGCTGCCGCTGCCGGGCATCATGGCCGCGGTGGTCGACGAAACCGGCCAGGACGTGCCGAACGGGCAAGGCGGGATTCTCGTCATCAAGCGTCCGTGGCCGGCGATGATCCGCACGATCTGGGGCGATCCGGAGCGCTTCAGGAAGAGTTATTACCCGGAAGAACTCGGCGGCACGCTCTATCTCGCCGGCGACGGCACGGTGCGCGACAAGGACACCGGCTACTTCACGATCATGGGCCGCATCGACGACGTGCTGAACGTGTCGGGCCACCGACTCGGCACGATGGAGATCGAGTCGGCGCTGGTCTCGCACGAGCTGGTTGCGGAAGCGGCGGTGGTCGGGCGTCCGGACGACACGACCGGCGAGGCGGTGGTCGCGTTCGTGGTGCTCAAGCGCTCGCGTCCGGAA
>NZ_CAJPHE010000087.1:0-674 GCF_905339875.1 Burkholderia sp. BCC1998 | reverse complement strand
TAGGTCGCGCCGAGCCAGTAGTGATCGGCGCGATCGGCGACGCCCGCCGGGCTGTCCGGCGCCTGGTAGTGCGTATACGCGCCCTGGATCTTGAACTTCGACACCTTCACGTTCGCGCCGACGAAATACTCGCGCGACGCGGTGAAGATGTTGCTGAACTTGCCGTTGTTGTCGCGCAGCTCGTCGTAGAGGCCGCGCACGTCGAGCACCGGCGAGTGATACGAGATCATGATCCCGTCCGAGCGGCCGAAGTCGTCGGCCGCGCCGTAGTTGAAGCCGCGCGACTGGTTGCCGAACGCATACTGCGCCTGCACGTCGAAGCCGCCGATCACCGGACTGTGATATTCGACGTTGTTGCTGCTCTGCTGCCAGTTGCGGCCGCGCACGAGCGATGCGGACGAAAATGCCTGCTGCACGAACGGATCGAATTCCCACACGCCGTCGCTGTCGATGAACAGGTTGCGGCCGGCCTGCAGCTGGCCCCACGTGTCGCTCTTCAGGCCGACATACGCGCGGCGCGACCACATGCGTCCGCCGCCCGTCGTGCCGTTCATCACCTGGAACGCGGTTTCCAGGTTGAAGACCGTCGACATCCCGCCGCCGAGATCCTCGACGCCCTTCAGGCCGAACATGCTGGTGCCCCAGTCGCCGCCTTCCGCGCTCCAGCGCGTCGA
>NZ_CAJPHE010000086.1:0-740 GCF_905339875.1 Burkholderia sp. BCC1998 | reverse complement strand
GAGCGGATCAAGCTCATGATGGCAGCCGCGCGCTGCCCCGCGCGCAACGATCCTGCGAACAGCCAGTTGGACCGTCCGACTGCCCACGGACGGATCTGGTTTTCGACCCAGTTGTTGTCGATTGGCACGTTCCCGTCATCGAGATAGCGCGTGAGTGCATCCCAACGTTTCAGGCTGTAGTCCAGCGCTTTCGCAATCGCCGAGCCCTCGGCAACGAGTTTGCGCTGCGCCATCAGCCATTCATAAAGGGCGTCGCACACCGGCTTGGCCCGGCGCTGGCGAAGCCGCTGCCGTTCGTCGGCATCCAGTGCCGCAGCCTCGCGTTCGATGTCGTAGAGCGCGGTAAAGAACGACAGGGCCTGCTCGGCAATCTGGCTGCTGTGATTGGCATGCAATTCAAAGAACTTGCGTCGGGCATGGGCCGCGCATCCGATCTCGGTAATGCCGTGCTGGAACGAGGCCTTGTACCCGCTGTAGTCATCGCACACCAGCTTGCCGTGCCAGCCCTTCAGGAACGTGCGAGCGTGCGCACCGGCGCGGCTCTCGGCGAAGTCGTAGACCACTGCGCGCAGTTCGCTGAACTGAGTCGGCGTATACGCCCACAGGTACGCCCGGTGTGTCTTGCCCTTGCCAGGGTTGAGCATCTGCACGGGCGTCTCGTCCGCATGCAGCACACCCTGTAGCAGGATGGCCTGGCGGAGTGCGTCGACCAGCGGCTGCAACTGCACGCCACACCTGCC
>NZ_CAJPHE010000085.1:0-796 GCF_905339875.1 Burkholderia sp. BCC1998 | reverse complement strand
TGCGTTCAGGAAGCCCGCGTCGTCGCCGATCAGCGCGCCGCCCGGGAACACCGTCTTCGGCAGCGACAGCAGGCCGCCGGCCGTGATCGCCCGCGCGCCGTACGACACGCGCTTGCCGCCTTCGAGGAACGCGCGGATCGACGGGTGCGTCTTGTAGCGCTGGAACTCCTCGAACGGCGACAGGTACGGGTTCGTATAGCCGAGACCGACGACGAAGCCGACCACGACCTGGTTGTTGTCCATGTGATACAGGAACGAGCCGCCGTACGTATCCGACTTCAGCGGCCAGCCGGCCGTGTGGATCACGAGGCCCGGCTTGTGCTTCGCGGGATCGATTTCCCACAGTTCCTTGATGCCGATCCCGTAAGCCTGCGGATCCGCGTTCGCGTCGAGCTTGAACTTCGAGATCAGTTGACGGCCGAGATGGCCGCGGCAGCCTTCGGCGAACAGCGTGTACTTCGCGTGCAGCTCCATGCCGAGCTGGAAGTTCTCGGTCGGCTCGCCGTCCTTGCCCACGCCCATGTTGCCGGTCGCGACGCCTTTGACCGAGCCGTCGTCGTTGTACAGAATCTCGGCAGCCGGAAAGCCCGGGAAGATCTCGACGCCCAAGGCTTCCGCCTGCTGGCCGAGCCAGCGCGTGACATTGCCCAGCGAGATCACGTAGTTGCCGTGGTTCTTGAAGTTGTCGGGCAGCGCCCAGTTGGGCGTGGTGACCGCGCTGCTCTCGGACAGGAACAGGAAGCGATCTTCGGTCACCTCGACGTTCAACGGCGCACCCTGTTCCTTCCAGTCGGGG
>NZ_CAJPHE010000084.1:0-796 GCF_905339875.1 Burkholderia sp. BCC1998 | reverse complement strand
CGCGTTCAGGAAGCCCGCGTCGTCGCCGATCAACGCGCCGCCCGGGAACACCGTCTTCGGCAGCGACAGCAGGCCGCCGGCCGTGATCGCCCGCGCGCCGTACGACACACGCTTGCCGCCTTCCAGGAATGCGCGGATCGACGGATGCGTCTTGTAGCGCTGGAACTCCTCGAACGGCGACAGGTACGGGTTCGTATAGCCGAGGCCGACCACGAAGCCGACCACGACCTGGTTGTTGTCCATGTGATACAGGAACGAGCCGCCGTAGGTGTCCGACTTCAGCGGCCAGCCGGCCGTGTGGATCACGAGGCCCGGCTTGTGCTTCGCCGGATCGATTTCCCACAGTTCCTTGATGCCGATCCCGTACGCCTGCGGATCGGCGTTCGCGTCGAGCTTGAACTTCGAGATCAGCTGACGGCCAAGGTGGCCGCGGCAGCCTTCGGCGAACAGCGTGTACTTCGCGTGCAGTTCCATGCCGAGCTGGAAGTTCTCGGTCGGCTCGCCGTCCTTGCCTACGCCCATGTTGCCGGTGGCGACGCCTTTCACGGAACCGTCGTCGTTGTAGAGAATCTCCGCGGCCGGGAAGCCCGGGAAGATCTCGACGCCCAAGGCTTCCGCCTGCTGGCCGAGCCAGCGCGTGACGTTGCCGAGCGAGATCACGTAGTTGCCGTGGTTCTTGAAGTTGTCGGGCAGCGCCCAGTTGGGTGTGGTGACCGCGCTGCTCTCGGACAGGAACAGGAAGCGATCTTCGGTCACCTCGACGTTCAACGGCGCCCCCTGTTCCTTCCAGTCGGGA
>NZ_CAJPHE010000083.1:0-818 GCF_905339875.1 Burkholderia sp. BCC1998 | reverse complement strand
GACAGGAACATGTTGACGCCGAGGAACGCGAACGTCGTCACGAGCAGGCCGGTGAGCGCCCACCAGGCGGCAACCGCGCCGCGCAGGCCCTTCATCAGGCGCATGTGCAGCCAGGCCGCGTAGTTGAGCCACACGATCAGCGCCCAGGTTTCCTTCGGGTCCCAGCTCCAGTAGCCGCCCCATGCTTCGGCGGCCCACAGCGCGCCGAGAATCGTCGCGATCGTGAAGAACGCGAAGCCGACCGCGATCGACTTGTACATCACGTCGTCGAGCACCTCGAGCGTCGGCAGGCGATCGGCGAGCACGCCGCGCTCCTTCATCAGGTACGCGACCGACACCATCGCCGACAGCGCGAAGCTGCCGTAGCCGATGAAGTTCGCCGGCACGTGGATCTTCATCCACCAGCTCTGCAGCGCCGGCACGAGCGGCTGGATCTGCTGCGCGTCGCGCGCGACCGAGTACCACATCAGGAAGCCGACGGCCGCGCTGATGACCAGCAGCACGAACGCGCCGAGCGCGCGCGTGCCGTAGTGGCCTTCGTAATACAGGTAGAGCAGCGCGGTGATCAGGCTGAACAGCACGAACACTTCGTACAGGTTCGACACCGGGATATGCCCGACGTCGGCGCCGATCAGGTAGGACTCGTACCAGCGCACCATCAGGCCGGTGAAGCCCATCAGCACGGCGACCCACGTGAGCTTCTGGCCGATCGCGGCGCCCGACTCCGAGCGCGCGAGCAGACCGATCCAGTAGAAGATCGTCGCGAGCACGAACAGCGCGCTCATCCACAGGATCGCGGACTGGCTCGACAGGAAGTA
>NZ_CAJPHE010000082.1:0-821 GCF_905339875.1 Burkholderia sp. BCC1998 | reverse complement strand
GTCGCCGTGATCTTCGAGGCCGACGACGGCACCGTCACGCGCGTCACCTATGCCGAGCTGCTGGCACGCGTGTCGCGCTTCGCGAACGCGCTGAAGAAACGCGGGATCGGCAAGGGCGATCGCGTCATCATCTATATTCCGATGTCGATCGAAGGCATCGTCGCGATGCAGGCCTGCGCGCGCATCGGCGCCACGCACTCCGTCGTGTTCGGCGGCTTCTCCGCGAAATCGCTCAACGAGCGGCTCGTCGACGTCGGCGCCGTTGCGCTCATCACCGCCGACGAGCAGGCGCGCGGCGGCAAGACGCTGCCGCTCAAGAGCATCGCCGACGAAGCGCTCGCGATGGGCGGCTGCGAAGCGGTCAAGAGCGTGATCGTCTATCGCCGCACCGGCGGCAAGATCGACTGGCATGCCGAACGCGACCTGTGGATGCACGAGATCGCCGACGGCGAGTCCGACACCTGCGCGCCGGAATGGGTCGGCGCCGAGCATCCGCTGTTCATCCTGTATACGTCGGGCTCGACCGGCAAGCCGAAGGGCGTGCAGCACAGCACCGGCGGCTACCTGCTGTGGGCCGCGCAGACGATGAAGTGGACCTTCGACTGGAAGCCCGCCGACGTGTTCTGGTGCACGGCCGACATCGGCTGGGTCACCGGCCACACGTACATCACGTACGGCCCGCTCGCGTGCGGCGGCACGCAGGTCGTGTTCGAGGGCGTGCCGACGTATCCGGACGCCGGCCGCTTCTGGAAGATGATCGGCGATCACAAGGTCACGGTGTTCTACACCGCGCCGACCGCGATCCGTTCGCTGATCAAGGC
>NZ_CAJPHE010000081.1:0-837 GCF_905339875.1 Burkholderia sp. BCC1998 | reverse complement strand
GAGGGCGTCGTGCGCGTGCTCGCGCAGAACCGCTGGCCGTGGCGCATGCACGCGACCTACGACGAAACGATCAGCCGCGCACTCGACGTGTTCGAGAAGGTGAACAAGGACATCCCGCTCGAAGGGCTGAACTGGTTCTTCGATCACGCGGAAACCATTACCGAAAAATCGATGGACCGCATCGCCGCGCTGGGTGGTGGTATCGCGGTGCAGCACCGGATGGCGTACCAGGGCGAATACTTCGTCGAGCGCTACGGTGCGCAGGCGGCCGAAGCGACGCCGCCCGTCGCGAAGATGCTGTCGAAGGGCCTCAAGGTGTCGGCCGGCACCGACGCGACACGCGTGGCGTCGTACAACCCGTGGGTGTCGTTGTCCTGGCTCGTGACAGGCAAGACGATCGGCGGCCTGCGCATGTACCCGCAGCGCAACCTGCTCGATCGCGAGACCGCGCTGCGCATGTGGACCGAATACGTGACGTGGTTCTCGAACGAGGTCGGCAAGAAAGGGCGCATCGCGGTCGGGCAACTGGCCGACGTGGTCGTTCCGGATCGCGATTTCTTCGCGTGCGCCGAGGACGACATCGCGGGCACGACCGCACTGCTGACCGTGGTGGGCGGCAAGATCGTGTGGGGCGCGGGCCCGTTCGCGTCGCACGATGCGCCGATTCCGCCCGCGATGCCGGACTGGTCGCCGGTGCGCGAGTATGGCGGCTACGGCGGTTGGGGCGCGACGCAGCGCAGCGGCGCACCGCTGCAACGCGCGGCGGCCGCCGCGATGTGCGGCTGCGCGAATGCATGCAACGTGCACCAGCATGCGCACGCGAGTGCGTGGGGCAGC
>NZ_CAJPHE010000080.1:0-877 GCF_905339875.1 Burkholderia sp. BCC1998 | reverse complement strand
TAAGAAGCTGTTGCGAAATTAGTGAGCCAGAGGTTTGAGACGCGTCCAGCAAATCAAGGCGCAAGCCAAAGATAGGAAGGCCTCGTGGATATGAGCATAGCGTTCGTAGCGAATCTTCAGTCGTCGAAACGCGTGAAGCCATGCAATCGAACGTTCGACTGGCCAACGCGTTTTGCCAAGTCCGCTGCCATGCGGCTCGCAGATTTTTGCAAGTACCGGCGTGATGCCGCGCGCTCGCAAGCGCTGCCGATGTGGCTCGGAACTGTAGCCCCGGTCACCTTGAACGATTTGCGGTTTGTGCAGCGGACGACCCCGCTTGCCTCGAATGTGCGGAATGGCCTCGACCAGCGCGTCGAGCTGGGTAATGTCGTGGCGATTTGCTCCGGTCAGGATGACCGCGAGCGGGATGCCTTGCGCGTCGACGATGAGGTGGTGTTTGCTGCCGAGCTTGCGTCGGTCCGTGGGATTCGGGCCGGTTTTTTTCCCGCCAGCATGGCGCGAATCGACGAGCTGTCGACGAGAGCACGCGTCAAATCAATTTCGCCACGGCGACGCAGTTCCGCGAGCAGCGTCTCGTGGATACGTTGCCAGACGCCAGCTTGCTGCCACGCGACGAGTCGTCGCCAGCAGGCCGTGCCTGAGCCGCAACCCATCTCTTGCGGCAGGAGATTCCATGCGATGCCCGAGCGCAACACGAACACAATGCCAGTCAGTACCGCACGGTCGGGTGTCGGTTTGCGGCCTGCATACTGGCGATTGCGCGGTGCTCGCACGGGCAGAAGTGGTTCGATGAGTGACCACAATTCGTCGTCGATAAGCTCTTTAGGCATCGCTTCCCGTCAGGCAAAACAAGACAGGAAGTTAAGGAAGGTCTGCA
>NZ_CAJPHE010000079.1:0-884 GCF_905339875.1 Burkholderia sp. BCC1998 | reverse complement strand
CGCGAGTCGTCTATCGCCACAAGTCTGCGCTTGCGGTTAGCGGGTGGACCATAGAAAGTCCATCGACCAACTCTGATTCGGGCCTGTTGGTAACGGCAACGGCATGCGCTCGACAGCCGCAATACGCTTGAGTCGCCGCTTGCGCACGCTCAGCCCCGCCTTGCTGTACAGGCGGCAGATGCGCTTGTCGTGGTTGGCGAAGCGGCCATCCTGCTGCAACAGCTCGTGAATCCGGCGATAGCCGTAGCGGCGCTTTTGAGCGGCGATGACCATCATCCGGCCAGTGAGTCCATCGTCGTCAACTCGGCGGCGCAATTCGTATTGGGACAGCGAGCGCGAAATCCCCAACTGCCCGCAGGCTCGGGTGACACCCATGGCGCGTCCGGTCATCAATATTCGGACCGCTTCGCGCTTGGCCTGCGGGCTTGCTACTTTCGAGCCAGCAGGTCCTTTAGCGCGGCGTTGTCGAGCATCGATTCGGCCAACAGGCGCTTGAGCTTGTTGTTCTCCTGCTCCAGTTCCTTCAGGCGCTGCGCTTCGGATACCGTCATCCCGCCGAACTTCGCTTTCCAGTGTAGTAGGTCGCTTCCGAGATGCTGTGCTTGCGGTACAGCTCTGCCGGCTTCAGGTCAGCCTCAACTTCCTACAAGATGCCGCTGATTTGTTCTTCGATGAATCGCTTTTTCATTGCCGTTCCTCGCTGGAACGGACTCTACACCATCACCGTACTAAACGCAGGGAGCAGATCATCATCGCCCAAGGACTACATCAGGCCCCTGGGCGAACAAGCATCGCTTTGTTTGGAGTATACCCAGGCCCGCTCACAAGCCCTGCAAGAGCCCTCGAACTTCCCTTTGAGGATCATCGACCAGCTTCGACTCCGG
>NZ_CAJPHE010000078.1:0-1015 GCF_905339875.1 Burkholderia sp. BCC1998 | reverse complement strand
GATATGACGCATCGCGCTTCTCAGCAGAGCGCTTTTTAGCGGTTCCGGGACTTGTGTTAGCGCATTGCATGCGCATCTCCAACTGCTCTACTTCTTCCTTAAGGATCGCGGCCATTTCCTCAATCCGGGCGCCCGTGAAGCGGCTTTCAACCCCAGCGATCGTCAATGCCGCCGATATGCCGCTGCGAGGATCATGTAACGCGACTCCTATCCCATACGAGCCTTTCACGACTAACCCCGGGTTTAAACCGTAACCTCGTTCGCGGGTTTCTTGAACCTGATGCCTCAGCAGTTCTGAGGTAAGCCCGGGGTAATCAGAAGCGAAGCGGGCGGCGTTGACCGCCAACGCCCGCTCGACTTCCTCATCAGACAAAATTGCGAGTAGGGCCAACCCACCACCGCCGACCCCAATGGGATGCCGATCTCCCGGTTGCAGCACATGGGAGCGAAGGGGGTACGTACCCTCCTCCCGCGCGAGGCAAACCGACTCATACCCCCGTTGGACACTTAGAAGCGCGGCATCGCCACTGCGCGCAGCAATTCGAACGAGGCTGTCTGCCGCCAGCCGGCGAATTCCGAAACGCTCCGCGGCAAGGACTCCCAATGCATAAGTCTCTGCGCCGGCGTAGTACCGCCGGTCCTCTGGCTGCTGCTCCACCAAGCCATTTTCTATCAACGCGAGGAGAAGTCGCCGCGTAGTTGGCTTGGTCAGTCCCGTTGCTTTCACAAGATCCGAAAGCCCAATACCGGTTGTACGGGAGCCCGTAACCAACTGCAGAACTTGCACCGCACGGTCCAGGGTCTGGCTTGCTGCAGTTCCGGCGGCTTGCCCGTCACCGCCATGTTCATTCGACATCGTTCGGCCTCCAAGGGTCCAATATTCGGACCAACTGAATGGTGAAAACCTTTATTGGATGACACCAGTTTAGGTGTTTAAATAAAGGCATCAAATAGGTAAAGATACCGTCACGGTCCGAAAAATGGACTTTCGGTGCGAAACTAGGTCCGTATATTA
>NZ_CAJPHE010000076.1:0-1056 GCF_905339875.1 Burkholderia sp. BCC1998 | reverse complement strand
TGCCGGCGAAACATATGGCCACACCGGTGTGATTTTAAGATGTTCGCAAAGCTCTGCGCGCCATCCATAGATTGCTCAAAGCAAACAGCGTGGTGATCTGAGCGGTATTTTTCATCAAACCACGATAGCGAGTCTTCGCATAACCGAACTGCCGCTTGATGACGCGAAACGGGTGCTCGACCTTGGCTCGGATTCCAGCCTTCAGGCGTTCGATCTGATCGTATATCGCGTCCAGAGGATCACTCAGGTCCAGTAGCCTGCGCTTGCCCGGTCTCATCGCAACATGCCAACGCACTGCGTCAGCCTCACAACGCTTTTCGATTCCCTGATACCCGGCGTCGGCGTAGACATCCGTTTCTTCGCCGTGCAGCAACGCCTCGGCAACGGTGATGTCGTGCACATTGGCCGCCGTTCCAATGACCGTATGAACCAAGCCAGACTCGGCGTCTACGCCAATATGCGATTTCATGCCGAAGTACCAGTTACCGCCTTTCTGCGTCGATTGCATTTCTGGATCCCGGGTGCCGGAACCGTTCTTTGTCGAACTGGGGGCGGCAATCAGGGTGGCGTCGACTGCAGATCCAGCCTTTAGCATCAAGCCTTTTTCCGTCAGGATCTCATTGACCAGCGCGAGCATGTTCGCTGCCAGTCCATGTGTTTCGAGCAGATGGCGGAACCGGAGAATCGTGCTCTCGTCCGGCAAACGCACCATGCCTCCGTCGAGGCCCGCGAACTCGCGGTACAGCGGTACGTCGTAGAGCGCTTCTTCCATTGCAGGATCCGACAGACCGAACCACTGCTGCATAAAGTGAATGTGCAGCATCGTCGCGATCGGGAAAGGCGGTCGTCCGGTTTTGCCCGTCGGATAGTGCGGCTCGATCAGCGCAATCAGCTTCAACCAAGGCACAACACGCCGCATCTCATCGAGAAATTCCCGCTTGCGCGTGCGTTTGGTCGACAGATCCAGACCAAGACCCAACTGCGACATCACTCTTCTCCTCAACTAATTCACGCAGCATCCACGATAGCTGAACGGGGTGACAACGCCAGGACTTT
>NZ_CAJPHE010000075.1:0-1067 GCF_905339875.1 Burkholderia sp. BCC1998 | reverse complement strand
GGTGGTGGCGGAGTGGTTCATAGTGCCTCCTTACAGACGACCGGCAACGGCCTCTAGTTGGGCCCATCCTGCGGCGGGGAATTTGCTTTTCCACTGGGTGTAGTAGCCGGCGGCGCGAAGCTTGTCTTGGAAGTCGGTGGTTTTCGGCGTAGTGAACTGCATACCCTTGCCGACCAGTAGCTGTTGCGATGAGGCGTTGAATTTGACCAGGTCCTGCCGCTCTGCCACGGCGGCGTCATTCAGATGCTTTCTGACGACGCTTTGTACGTCGGGCGGCAAGGCGTCGAAGTTGTTGCGGTTCGCGAGAATCCAGAATCCATCCCACATGTGGTTCGTGAGAGAGCAGTACTTCTGCACTTCGTAGAGCCTGAAACTGGACACGACCGCGAGCGGGTTCTCCTGCGCATCGACGATCTTGGTCTGGAGCGAGGAGTAGAGCTCGTTGGCGGTGATGGTGGTGGGCAGGGCATCAAGCGCCTTGAAGAGGGAGACCCACATCGAGGATGGGGGGACGCGAATCTTCATGCCCTGGAGGTCCTTGGGGGTCGCAACGGGGCGATTGGAGCTGGTGATCTGGCGGAAGCCGTTGTCCCAGACTTTCTCGAACGCGAACAGGGAGCGCGTCTTATCGATTTCGGCACGGATGAAGGCACCAAGATTGCCGTCCATGGCTTTCCAGACGGCGTCATAGCTTTTGAACGCGAAGCCGACGCCGCTGATTGCCGCGGCGGGCACCAGAGTTGACAGCACGACGCCGGAGAGCGCGAAGAAGTCGGTTGCGCCGGATCGCACCTGACCGAGGACGTCGGTTTGAGCGCCCAATTGGTCGGACGGGAACACCTGCAGCTCGAAGCGGCCTTTCGTATCGGCCTTGATCTTTGCGGCGGCCTCGGTCAGCCGAATGTGCAACGGGTGCGTGGTCGGAGTGCTGTGGGCGATCTTGTAAGTGAACTCTGCTGCGTGGGCGCTGCGAAAGACGGGCAGTGTAGAGGCGGCGAGCGCACCTAGAGAGAGGTCCTTCACGAACTGACGTCGATTCATGCTCTGTCTCCTATTTTAAGATGGTC
>NZ_CAJPHE010000074.1:0-1172 GCF_905339875.1 Burkholderia sp. BCC1998 | reverse complement strand
TCGACCGCGAGCGCGACGCCCATCCCGCCGCCGATGCACAGCGACGCCAGCCCGCGCTTCGCATCGCGCTTGGCCATCTCGTGCAGCAGCGTCACCAGGATCCGGCAGCCCGACGCGCCGATCGGGTGACCGATCGCGATCGCCCCGCCGTTCACGTTCACCTTCGACGTGTCCCAGCCCATCTGCTTGTGCACCGCCAGCGCCTGCGCCGCGAATGCCTCGTTGATTTCCATCAGGTCCAGGTCGCCCGGCGTCCAGCCCGCGCGCTCCAGCGCACGGCGCGATGCCGGCACCGGCCCCATGCCCATCACGCTCGGATCCACGCCCGCGTTCGCGTACGCCTTGATCCGCGCCAGCGGCGTCAGGCCGAGCGCCGCCGCCTTCTGCGCCGACATCACCAGCACCGCCGCCGCGCCGTCGTTCAGCCCCGACGCGTTCGCCGCCGTCACCGAGCCGTCCTTCGAGAACGCCGGCTTCAGCCCCGCCAGCGATTCCGCCGTCACGCCGTGGCGCACGAACTCGTCCGTCGCGAACTGCAGCGGCTCGCCCTTGCGTTGCGGGATCGACACCGGCACGATCTCGTCGTCAAAGCGACCGGCCTTCTGCGCGGCTTCCGCCTTGTTCTGCGACAGCGCCGCGAACGCGTCCTGCTCCTCGCGCGTGATCCCGTATTCCTTCGCGACGTTCTCCGCCGTGATGCCCATGTGGTACTGGTTGTACACGTCCCACAGGCCGTCGACGATCATCGTGTCGACCAGCTTCGCGTCACCCATCCGGAACCCGTCGCGCGAGCCCGGCAGCACGTGCGGCGCCGCGCTCATGTTCTCCTGCCCGCCCGCGATCACGATCTCCGCGTCGCCCGCCACGATCGCGTTCGCCGCCAGCATCACGGCCTTCAGGCCCGAGCCGCACACCTTGTTGATCGTCATCCCCGGCACTGCGCTCGGCAGGCCGGCCTTGATCAGCGACTGGCGCGCCGGGTTCTGCCCCGAGCCCGCCGTCAGCACCTGGCCCATGATCACTTCGCTCACCTGCTCGGGCTTCACGCCCGAACGCTCCAGCACCGCGCGAATCACCGTCGCACCCAGCTCCGGTGCCGCGATCTTCGCGAGCGAGCCGCCGAATTTGCCGACCGCGGTTCGCGCGGCCGATACGATCACTACGTCCGTCAT
>NZ_CAJPHE010000073.1:0-1236 GCF_905339875.1 Burkholderia sp. BCC1998 | reverse complement strand
GATACAACTGAAGATAGGATGCTTCAATGAAGACTGAACTTGGTGCCCAATTTGGGATTGACCTGCCGATCTACGCTTTCTCTCACTGCCGTGATGTTGTCGCGGCGGTCACGAAGGCGGGTGGTCTGGGCGTGCTGGGCGCGGCCTGGATGACGCCCGACGAACTGTCGATGTCGATCGACTGGATTGAGAAGCAGGTGGACGGCAAGCCCTTCGGCGTAGACCTTGTTTTTCCCGGTACGGGAGGCGACGAAAAATCGCCAGAGGAATATCTGAAGCAAATCCCGGAAAGTCACCTATCGTTCGTCAAGAAAGTCCTGGACGAAGCCGGTATCGCCGACATGCCTGAAGCGGACCGCAATGCATACATGGCCGAGTATGCGACGAAGATGGCCATGACGAACAAGAAGAGCCAAGAACAGCTCGACGTGGTCCTCAGTAAGCCCGTTAGCTGCGTTGTCGGCGCGCTTGGCGTTACGCCAGACTGGGTGGTGAAGCAAGCCCACGGCCGTGGGATCAAGGTGGGGGCGCTCGTGGGAAGCGGTCGCCACGCAAGCAAGCAAAAAGATGCGGGCGTTGATTTTCTGGTTGCTCAAGGGACGGAGGCTGGTGGCAGTGTTGGTTCCATCGCATCCATGGTTCTGTGGCCGCAGGTAGTCGAAGCTGCACAGGGGCTTCCTGTCCTCGCAGCTGGCGGCGTAACGCGTGGTTCGCAGATTCTTGCGGCGCTGGCGCTGGGGTGCCAGGGTGTTTGGATCGGCTCGTTGTGGCTTGGCACCGCGGAGAGCGACCTGAACATGGAGATGCGCGAGAAGCTGTTCCAGTCGGAATCGGAAGACGCCACATTGAGCTTTGCAATGACCGGGAAGCAGTGCCGGATTCTCAACACGGACTATATGAAGGCGTGGGCTCAGCCAGGCGCACCAAAACCGCTGAAATGGCCGATGCAGTCGATCCTTGGGGGCTATCCGTTCAAGCGTGCGGAGCGCTCGCACAATATGGACTATTGGAGCTACTCGGTGGGTCAAGCCATTGGCGACATGAAGGGACATACCACGGTCAAGGGCGAGTTCGAGCGGCTGTTGAACGAATATCTGGAGGCGCTGGAAGCGCTCAATGCCAAGGCGTCTTACGAGTAGATAGAGCATGAACAACAGCTGCACGGCCGGTAACGAAGAGAGCCGAGGTCAAAGGCGATTTGAGATGCTGAAAAGGCTTCTCGACGAACGACGGTCG
>NZ_CAJPHE010000072.1:0-1341 GCF_905339875.1 Burkholderia sp. BCC1998 | reverse complement strand
TGGACCGGCATTCGCGATGCGCTTGTGCTCGGCGATCATTGTGCGCAAACCAACCCTGACTTTCCGGTTTGGCTCGATCCTGGCCCGGCGAGTGAGGATTGCTTGATGTTGAGCGTCTATTGCCCGACGAGTGCCACTGAGTCATCACGATTGCCGGTCATGGTGTGGCTCCACGGCGGTGGCTATTCGTTCGGCTCAGGCCATGCGCCCGGGTACAACTGCGGCAATATTGCCAAGGGTGGCAACGTCATTACGGTGGCGGTTAATCATCGTCTGCACGGTTTTGGCTATACCTACCTGGGCGACGACGAACGCTACGGCACGTCAGGCAATGCAGGTCACCTGGACATCATCGAGGCGCTCAAGTGGGTGCAAGCCAACATCGAGCGCTTCGGCGGTGACGCGAGTAACGTCACCGTGTTCGGGGAGTCGGGCGGAGGGGCCAAGATCACGACGCTCTGCGGTATGCCGGCTGCGCGGGGGCTGTTTCACAAGGCCATCGTTCAGAGCGGCTCGGTAATGAAAATCCGGACCGCTCGCGAAGCATCGATGCTGACCGACGCCGTTTTCGATACCCTCCAGCTCAAGCGCGGTGACATCCAAGCGCTCCAGGCGGTGCCGACCGACACGCTCGTTCGGTGCTTCGATAAAGTTGCAGCGGAAACCGACACTCACTATACGCCGTATCTTGCGTTTGGTCCCACGGTTGATGGGCGCGTCATGCCTGACATGGTCTGGCGTGATGACGCGCCCGATTTTGTGCGCGACATTCCGTTTCTAATCGGCGTGAATAGCGACGAGGCGACGACGTACGTTGGGCTCGACATGTATGGTCCATTGAAGGCGGATGTGGATATTGCAAGACTGTGCGCGAAGAATCAATTGCTGTACAACTTCAGTGTGGAGCAATTGGTTCCCATCGTCCGAAAGTATCGCGAATTGATGCCCGATCTTTCAGACGCGGAGATGGCCGTCCGGGTCACATCTGATGTCAGCTTCCGGAAAGGCGCTGTCATTCAGTCGGAGCTGCTCATCGCCCGTCAGGGGGCGCCGGTCTACATGTATGAATGCGCGTGGAAGACACCGTGCTTCCGGGGGAAATGGGCCGTCCATGGGGTGGAATTGCCTTTTATCTTTGCGCTCGACGAATACGGTACGGCGTGGGACGGAGAGGATACCGATGCACTGCGCGCTGCAGCCGATCCTGACAACAAGCGAGCCGTTGTGGGCCGTCATATGTTCGACGCGTGGGTAAGCTTTGCTCGGAGCGGAAATCCTTCGACGAAGGATTTGCCGTGGCCGACGTACGATTCCTCCTCGCGCACGACCATGGTCTTCGGA
>NZ_CAJPHE010000071.1:0-1393 GCF_905339875.1 Burkholderia sp. BCC1998 | reverse complement strand
CTCTGCATCGGCTTCGGCTTCCTGACCGACGGCTTCTTCACGCTGCAGAACCTGTCGATCGTCACGCAGCAGGCGTCGATCAACATCGTGCTCGCCGCCGGCATGACCTTCGTGATCCTGACGGGCGGCATCGACCTGTCGGTCGGCTCCGTGCTCGCCGCGTCGGCCGTCGCCGCGCTCATCGCGTCGACCATCCCCGGCTGGGGCTGGCTCGGCGTGCCGATCGCGCTCGCGGTCGGCCTCGTGTTCGGCGCGATCAACGGCGGCCTGATCTCGTTCCTGCGCCTGCCGCCGTTCATCGTCACGCTCGGCGCGATGACGGCCGTGCGCGGCGTCGCCCGCCTGATCGGCAACGACACGACCGTCTTCAACCCGCAACTGCCGTTCGCGTTCATCGGCAACGGCACGATCCTCGGCGTGCCGTGGCTCGTCGTGATCGCGTGCGCGGTGATCGCGCTGTCGTGGTTCATCCTGCGCCGCACGGTGCTCGGCATGCGGATCTATTCGGTCGGCGGCAACCCGGAAGCCGCACGGCTGTCGGGCATCAACGTGCGCGCGATCCAGCTGTTCGTGTATGCGGCGTCGGGCCTGCTCGCCGGCCTCGGCGCGGTGATGTCGGCCGCGCGGCTCTATGCGGCCAACGGCCTGCAGCTCGGCCAGTCGTACGAACTCGATGCGATCGCCGCGGTGATCCTCGGCGGCACGAGCTTCGTCGGCGGTGTCGGCTCGATCGTCGGCACGCTGATCGGCGCGCTGATCATCGCGGTGCTGACCAACGGCCTCGTGCTGCTCGGCGTGTCCGACATCTGGCAATACATCATCAAGGGGCTCGTGATCATCGGCGCGGTCGCGCTCGACCGCTATCGCCAGCGCGACTCGGCCCGCACCTGATTCGTATTCCTCACCACTCGACCATCGGGGCGCAGGCAGGTCCTCCTGCACCCATCTGCCAACGGACCTTCCGGAGACACAACGACATGTTCAAGCAAAAAGCCGCCCTGACCGCCGTCGCCTGCGCGCTCGCCTTCGGCACCGCCGCCGCCCATGCAGCCGACAAGCCGCTGAAATCGATCGGCGTCACGGTCGGCTCGCTCGGCAACCCGTACTTCGTCACGATCGTGAAAGGCGCCGAGGCGCGTGCCAAACAGCTCAACCCGAACGCGAAGGTCACCGCGGTCTCGGCCGACTACGACCTGAACAAGCAGTTCACGCAGATCGACAACTTCATCTCCGCGCACGTCGACATGATCCTGCTGAACGCGACCGATCCGAAGGCGATCGAGCCGGCGGTGAAGAAGGCGCAGGCGGCGGGCATCACGGTCGTCGCGGTGGACGTCGCGGCCGCCGGCGCGAACGCGACCGTGCAGACCAACAACGTGAAGGCCGGCGAGCT
>NZ_CAJPHE010000070.1:0-1416 GCF_905339875.1 Burkholderia sp. BCC1998 | reverse complement strand
CATCAGCAAGACCTTCCCGGCCGTGCGCGCGCTCGACAACGTCAGCCTGACCGTCTATCCGGGCGAGATCCATTCGCTGATGGGCGAGAACGGCGCGGGCAAGTCGACGCTGATGAAGATCCTGTCGGGCGCGTACCGCGCCGACGCCGGCGGCGAGATCCTGATCGACGGCGCGCGCATCGACGTCGACGGCCCGCTCGCCGCGCGCGATGCCGGCGTCGCCGTGATCTACCAGGAGCTGTGCCTCGCGCCCAACCTCACCGTCGCGGAAAACATCTACGTCGGCCGCGAACTGCGCCGCGGCAACCGCCGCTGGGGCACCATCGACCGCGCGGCGATGGCGCGCGGCTGCCAGGACGTGCTCGCGCGCCTCGGTGCGCCGTTCGGCCCCGACACGCTGGTCGGCACGCTGTCGATCGCCGAGCAGCAGCTCGTCGAGATCGCGCGCGCCGTGCATACCCGCGCACGCATCCTCGTGATGGACGAACCGACGACGCCGCTGTCGTCGCGCGAGACCGAGCACCTGTTCGGCCTGATCCGCCAGCTGCGCGAGGAAGGTCTCGCGATCATCTACATCAGCCACCGGATGGCCGAAATCTACGAACTGTCCGACCGCGTGTCGGTGCTGCGCGACGGCTCGTACGTCGGCACGCTCGAGCGCGCATCGCTGTCGGCCGAGCGGCTCGTCGCGATGATGGTCGGCCGCGACATCTCCGGCTTCTACAAGAAGGAACACGCGCCGTACGATCCCGGCCACCTGCTGCTGTCGGTGCGCGACATCGCCGACGGCGAGCGCGTGCGCGGCTGCAGCCTCGACCTGCATGCGGGCGAGGTGCTCGGCATCGCCGGGCTCGTCGGCGCGGGCCGCACCGAGCTCGCGCGGCTGATCTTCGGCGCGGAGCCGCGCACGCGCGGCGACGTGAAGCTGGGCGAGCGCACGTTCGGCGCGCATTCGCCGCGCGACGCGATCGACGCGGGCCTCGTCTACCTGACGGAAGACCGCAAGCGCCAGGGCCTGTTCCTCGACATGAGCGTGCGCGACAACATCAACATCTCCGTGTGCAACCGCGATGCGCGGCTCGGCGCGCTCGATCTGGCGCGCGGCGCCACGCGCGCGCGCGACGCGATCGCGTCGCTGTCGATCCGCGTGCCGAACGCGAACGTCAACGTCGGCGCGCTGTCGGGCGGCAACCAGCAGAAAGTGCTGCTGTCGCGCCTGCTCGAGACGAAGCCGCGCGTGCTGATCCTCGACGAGCCGACGCGCGGCGTCGACATCGGCGCGAAATCCGAGATCTACCGGATCATCAACGAACTGGCCCGCGCGGGTGTCGGCGTGATCGTGATCTCGAGCGAGCTGCCGGAGATCATCGGCGTCGCCGACCGCGTGCTCGTGATGCGCGAAGGCGAGATCGCCGG
>NZ_CAJPHE010000069.1:0-1491 GCF_905339875.1 Burkholderia sp. BCC1998 | reverse complement strand
TCATTTCCGGCGCCGAATCGATACCAGGGTTCACGCAGCGCCCAATACCGTCGCCGGTGACGCGCATGACGCGCCATCCAACCCAGACCCCTCCTTCGTCCCGGAACAAAACCGGGATTTCCCTAGGCTGACATGCCAGCGCTCACGCGGTTAAATAAATCAACATGATTTATTTAATGCGTCGACGTTCGACGCAACATGGAAGGAGACGCCATGCGAAGCCCGCACTTCGGTCAGGGCAGCAATTCGGCCAACGTGCGCCGTTACAACGAGCGCCTGCTGCTGAAGACGCTGCGCCGCGTGGGCAGCGCGTCGAAGGCCGACCTCGCGCGGCTCGCGAACATGACGAGCGCGGCTGTCGGCGGCATCATCGCGTCGCTCGCCGACGCGAAGCTGATCGAATCCGCCGGCCGCACCGAGGGCCAGCGCGGCCAGCCGGCGTCGCTGATCCGCCTCGATCCGCGCGGCGCGTTCGGCATCGGCGTCCATCTCGACCGGATGCGTATCGAGACGGCGCTCGTCAATTTCGCGGGCGACGTGCTCGGCCGCCGCTCCCACGACTGCCTGCTCCCCCCGCCCGCCGACGTGCTCGACATCGTGCGGCGCGACATCGATGCGATGCAGGACCTGCTCCCCACGCATGAGCGCGCGCGCCTGACGGGCGTCGGCGTCGCCCAGCCGTACAACCTCGGCGCGTGGATGCGCGAACTCGGCCTCGCACCCGACACGTTCCGCGCGTGGGAAGACGTCGACTTCGCGAGCGACCTCGGGCGCACGCTGTCGCTGCCCGTGTTCGGCGAAAACGACGGCAACGCGGCCGCGATCGCCGAACTGTTCTACGGGTACGGCCGGCAGTGCGACGATTTCGTGTACCTGTTCATCGGTCCCGCGATCGGCGGCGGCATCGCGATCGACGGCGACTGCCTGCGCGGCGTGACCGGCAATGCCGGCGACATCGCCGTGATTCCGGTGTCGCCGAGCCGGCTGGCGTCCGCGCCGCCGCCCCGCGGCCCGTGGGACATCCTGCTCGCCCGCGCATCGCTGCACGCGCTCGTGCGTCATCTGCGCCATCACGGCGAGACGGTCGAGAACCGCGCCGATCTCGAGGCCTGTATCGCGCGTGGCCTGCCGGCGGTCGACGAATGGATCGACGACTGTGTCGACGCGCTCGCGCCGGCATTGCGTGCGGTGCTGTGCGTCGTCGATGCGCCGGTGGTCGTGCTCGACGCCGATACCGACGCCGGCCTGCTCGATGCGGTGACGACCCGCCTGCGCGCGGCGCTCGTCGCCACCGCGCCGGAAGCGCGCGGCACGCCGACGCTCGTGCGCGGCTCGTTCGGCGCCGACGCCGGTGCGATCGGTGCCGCGACACTGCCGATGTTCTTCAACTTCTCTCCACGGGCCGGCATCCTCAAGGGCGCCCGCACCGAATCGCAGGAGGTCAACCATGTCGCGTTCTGAGTCCCCCCGGCCGCTGCTCGAGATGCGCGG
>NZ_CAJPHE010000068.1:0-1492 GCF_905339875.1 Burkholderia sp. BCC1998 | reverse complement strand
TGATGATCCACGCCAGCGCGGATTCCGTGAGCAGCCCGCGAGGAACGATGCGCGCCGGTGCGGGCGTCACCTTGATGCCGAGGTCGCAGCACGGGCATGCGTACTTGACCCGCTGGTGCTGAACGACGCGCACCTGCTCGGGAATCACGTCGAGCTGTTCGCTCGTTTCCACGCCGATCTCGACGAGAGCATGGCCATCATGCGCGCAGAACCGTTCGGACTCGGGCAACTCGTGCCGCACGACCTCGCGCGGCAGGTTCGGATCGAGTGGTTTGCGCCCGCGCTTGCCTCGCGTGTGGGCGGCCACCGATGTGCCGGGCATATCCTCGCGCGCGGGCACGTCGGTAGTCGTCGCCAGCGCCTCGGCTTCGTTGAACAGACCGAGCTGGTCGGCATGGCGCGCTTCGCTCGATGCGCCGAACAGTTCGTGCTTGTAGGCCCGCAGTTTCTCCTCGGCCAGATCGCGCTGAGCCGTCACGAGTCGAAGCTCACCGCGCAGCGCATCGCGTTCGGCGAGCAGTGCCTGGTATTCCTCAACACTCGGCATGACGGGGCTGTTCGGCATGGCCGATTAGACCATGTCACCCGCGTGGTGTTCAGCTCATCCGCGCGTAATATCGCCGGGGATGCTTCTGGATCACGGCCAGGTCGATGCCGTCGAGCAGCCAATGCAACTGCTCAACGCTGAGCGTGATCGTGTCGCCCCCGTTCGGCCAGACGAAGCGGTCGGCTTCGAGGCGCTTGAGCAGCAACCAGAAGCCGTTGCCGCCCCAGCCGAGAATCTTGATGCGATCGCGACGGCGGTTGCCGAACACGAACAGTGCCGAGGTCATCAGGTTCAGGCGCATTGCCTGTTCGACCAGGATCGACAATCCGTTGATGCCCATGCGGAAGTCGACCGGATCGCGATGCAGGTAGACCTTCAGCCCTTCGTCGAACCGGAACACGGCAGCCTCCCGAGCATCTGGATCACCGTGGCCAGCTCATCGACACTCGCCTCGCCAAGATCAAATTCGACACCATTCGACAGGCGCACATGTAACGAGAGCACCATCAACGACGTGTCCGGTGGCAATACTGGCGAAACGGCAGGCACTGTCGACGGAGTCGTGACGACCGGAACGAATGCCCGCGCTTCACTCATCGGAACCCGACGTGCAGTGCCCGGAATGTCGATCGATACGCCGTCGATCACCGGCGGGTCCGGCCTCGTTGGGGTTTGCAGCGTATGCTGCTGATGGCGCGAGATCCAGCGGCGCAACTGATTCGGATTGACGTCATGGTCCATGGCCGCCCGGGCGATAGATACCCCCGGCTTCAGGCAAAACTCGACCAGCTCCCGCACGGCATCTTCATCAAATTCCCGCCGACCATCCCGTCGGCGGCCCACCACCAGTCTGCTTCGAAGGTCCTGTTTTTCTGTCATCACGGTCTGAGTGCATGTGTCCACGCGGACACTTAGCATCTGACCTTCTGCCTACCATTGGTAGGG
>NZ_CAJPHE010000067.1:0-1514 GCF_905339875.1 Burkholderia sp. BCC1998 | reverse complement strand
CACGCTTTATGAAGACCGCACACGTTATGCGATCGATGGCCCGAGTCGCATCAAATCACCTGCCGCCCGATAGCACGATAGATTTCCGGCCGCGCCCGCTTCAAATACCGCGCATAAAGGACACCAAGCAAGAGCGTTCCGAAAACCACAGCGATCAGAGCCTGAGCAACCCGCACATTTCCAGTCAAAACGCTCATATTTGCCGTTGCCAGCCACCCGACGAACGAAAGGAGAAAGAAACTCACTGTGGGCGCAACTTTCGTTCTCCAAAAACTCTGACCTTTCATATTGCGCACAAAGAACACCAGTACTGACAATGACGTCAAAATCAGCAGCAGTAGCAAACAATACCCGCCAACTCCGGTCAGTACCGCAAACGCGCCAAATGGCTTGACTCCGCTCTCTATCACACCGATCAGAATAATCAACATCAAGCCGGTCACCACGACCGAGGCACGATGAGGCGAACCATGGCGTTCATGTACAGTCGCCAAGGCACGCGGAAACGTGCCATCAAGCCCCAAGCAATAGATGTATCGAGAAAGGATATTGTGCAGGGCGAGCAAACAGGCAAAAACGCTCGAACACAGCAAAGCATTGACGGCTTCTAGACCAGCCTTACCCAGATAGAGGCCGATCGCGTTCAGGGAGATCTGTGACGGGTCCGCTGCAGCCCTCTCCAACACCAATTGGGGGCCGTACGCACAAATCAAAAAATATGATGCCGAGCTGAATAGCGTGGCCATGACCAAGATCGCGCAATACGTCGCTCGTGGAACAGTCACCTCCGGATCACGAGCCTCCTCTCGGAATACCGCGGTAGCCTCAAAGCCTGCGAAGCAGGTAACCCCAAACAGCAGGGCGAGCCCTACGGAACCCGATGTAACAGCGCCAGGAGTCAGCCATGATGGCGACAAGCCGGCGGCGCCCTTAGCCACAGCTACGGCAACTTGCCATACGAATACGATCAACACTTCGCAGATCAGAGCGAGCGTGAGAGCGCGAGCCGAAAACGTAATGCGCAAATAGCCAAACACGCCCACTGCGGCAAGCAGGATGAGTGAATATCCCCACCACATAAGCGGCTCTGCATTGAACAGATGCTTCACTAATGAAGCGCAGACTATGCCGGCATAGAGGCAGACGCCGATCATCATGAAGCCATATGCGAGCATCGCCATCAGCGCGCTACCAAGTCCCAACGGGCGCCCGATCCCCGCGGTAATGTATGCGTAGAACGCACCCGCATTGGGTACGTGCTTCGACATTGCAGTAAACCCCACGGAGAAAATCAGAATGAGCGCCCCAGCGACCACGTACGTGACTGGAGCACCCAGCCCGTTGCCGAGGGTCATCATGACACCCATGCCGGTGACAACGGTGAGCGGAGCGTTATACGCCAACACTGTAAATACGATTTCCAGCATCCCCAGTTGCCCGGAAAGCGTGGCGGGACGACTCTCACCGGCGCGTGCTGGGCACTCCGGCAGCGCGGCCCCTTCTTTACTGTCGAT
>NZ_CAJPHE010000066.1:0-1556 GCF_905339875.1 Burkholderia sp. BCC1998 | reverse complement strand
GCCACCTACGCAGCAGTGATCGTTCTCGCGGTGTTGTTTGCTTCGGCGGCCTATTTTCTGATTTGCGGCTATGGCCCCGCCGCTGCTATCGCCAAAGCGGGTGCAGACCCATCGACCGTAGCACTTGACAGTATCGGCATGTATTTAGGCAAGGCAGGTCTTGAGGCGGTCAATGTGCTTCTGTGCTCTAGCATATTCGCTTGTCTACTGGCGTTGCACAACATTCTGTCGCGATACATCTACTGCCTCGGCATCGATGGTACGGCCCCCCGCGCATGCGCAGCGGTGCATAAGCGCCACGGATCGCCGTACCGCGCGTCGATGATGGTGAGTGTCCTCATGCTCGGGATCGTGGGGCTTGAGATCAACAGAGGTGTCGAACCGTACGCCGAGTACGGTGCACTGACAGGGGTTGGGGGCTATGCGCTTCTTATGCTCTTGATTCTGACTTCGCTTTCCGTATTGATGTTCTTTGTACGCAAGCCAAGCGGCGCAAGCGTTCTCAAAACCAAGATAGCTCCGTTCATTAGCTTCGCCTTGTTGTCTGTGGTCGGCTATCTGGCGACGGTCAATATGGACGTGCTGACGGGCAACGTGAAGATCGCCGAAACGCTGCTGGCGTTCATCTTCGGCACACTAATCCTCGGGTGCCTGTACGCGCGACGCCTAAAAACGACGAAGCCGGAGGTGTACGCTGCGATCGGTCGCCAGAAGATATGAGGTGATCGACCGGTCAAACGTGCCTGGATCAAAAATAGCCTTGCGGGCTGGAGAACATCCCTCCGAGCTGGTTGAGATTCAGGCATGGTCACCGTTTCGTGACTGCTGTCCGATGTGTTTTATAGATGTAAGTGACACTTGGTGACAATGATGGGCGTCGAACAGAAATCCTTACGTTCACTGATCGACAAGTGGCTCGCGCCTACATCCGCTAGGCCGGCGCGCCTAACGGGATTTGGGCGTACTGCCCAGGGAGGGCGTTTTGTCTGCCTGGAGGCACTGCGATCGGCCGAGCCGCTGGCTATATTCTTCTTCTATCACGGAGACGGCGCGTGGGCGGTGTTTCCGCCGGAAAGAAACTCACTCGTGATGGCTGCGGCAGGTCAACCGAAACACAGCGGGAGAAATGGTCGGCCTAGTTATGCATCGATTGGAGATGTGTGCGACGGTCAGTTGCCAGCATGATCATGAGCACGGCGAGAACCTAAAAAGACCGGCGGAGCGCCGGTTCAAGTGTCTGAACCGGCGCGACAAAAAGGCGAAACGCTAAAAATGAGCAATATCGTGACATCGGGGAAGGATGGGGTATTGTCGCGTCTCAGTGCGAGAAAGTTCGTCAGGCCGTCGTCGTGGAGTCTGCGCACGCGACTGTTGGCGGTCACGGTTCTTACCGTCCTGATGGGTTTCGTGATCAGCATATCGCTGTTGACATGGCAGTCCACGGAGGCCCAAAAAGCTTCGGCGCTTATGTACACCGAGCAATTGGCCGACACGACTGCGGCAAGTATCGAGGCGCAGTTGAACGCTGCAAGCAGCACGGCCCATCAACTCGCGGA
>NZ_CAJPHE010000065.1:0-1656 GCF_905339875.1 Burkholderia sp. BCC1998 | reverse complement strand
TTTTGATGTGGGAGCAAAGTTGTAATGTCGCATCTGGGCAAAGTTGAAATGTCGTAGTTCGAGGGTTTCGGCGCATGCTGGCGGCGGTTTGAACTGCTGGAGCGCATCGTGGGCCAACCTGGACTGATCACCATGAGCATGCGGGAGCTGGATCGTCTGAAGGTCGTGGAAGCCGTGATCGAGCAGCGTCTGATGCCTTGGCGAGCCGCGGAGCGGCTCGGGATCAGTCGACGGCAGATTGAACGGCTGGTCACCCGATATCGTGCTGCGGGGCCGGCTGGACTGATTTCGCAGCGCCGTGGCCACGCCAGCAACCATCAATTGCCCGAGGATCTGGCGCACCGTGCCTTGAGCCTGGTTCGTGAGCGCTACGCCGATTTCGGGCCGACGCTGGCTTGCGAGAAGCTGTGGGAATGCCACGGGCTGCAGTTGTCGAAGGAAACGGTCAGGAAGCTGATGACGGACGCTGGGCTGTGGATTCCGCGTCGGCAACGACCGCCCAAGGTCTATCAACCGCGAGCGCGCCGGGCTTGCCTGGGTGAACTGATCCAGATCGACGGCAGCGATCATCGGTGGTTCGAGGAACGGGCGCCGTCCTGCACGCTGCTGGTGTACGTCGACGATGCGACGAGCCGGCTGATGCATCTGCACTTTACGGCGACCGAATCGACCTTCAGCTACTTCGAGGCCACGCGAACGTACCTGGAGCGCCATGGCAAGCCGGTGGCGTTCTACAGCGACAAGTACAGCGTGTTCCGCAGCCCGAAGGCCAGCAAGACCGGCAGCAGCGTGACGCAGTTTGGCCGGGCCATGTACGAGCTGAACATCGACACGTTCTGCGCGAACAGCAGCTCGGCCAAGGGGCGCGTCGAACGTGCGCACCTGACGCTGCAGGACCGGCTGGTCAAGGAGTTGAGATTGCGCGGGATCAGCACGGTGGCCGACGCCAATGCGTATGCGCCCTCCTTCATCGCCATGTATAACGCGCGCTTCGCGAAGCCGCCGAAGTGCGACTTCAATGCGCACCGGCCGCTGCGAAACGACGAGAATCTGGACCGGTTGCTGACCTGGCGCGAAACGCGCCGGGTATCGAAGTCACTGACGGTGCTGTATGACCGGGTGCTGTACCTGCTGGACGATACGCTCGAGAACAGGAAGCTGATTCATCGCTATATCGACGTCTGGGAGTACCCGGATGGACGAATCGAAATCCGGGCCGACGGCGAGGTATTGCATTGCCGCCTTTACGACAAGCTGGCGGCGGTCGATCAAGGCGCGATCATCGAACACAAGCGTCTGAGTCACGCGCTGCAGGTGGCTGAAGCGGTTCAGGCGCAGCGTGATAACCGGCGGATCTCGGGTTCGCCCTCGCGCGCCAATCGAGGGCTGCCAGTGCGGGCCAAGACATCGTTACCAGGCGCCAAGAAACAGCGTGCGTTCACGGAAGCCGACATTGAAGCGGCCATCCTGCAGGTCGCTTCGCAAACACATCAAGCAGAATCGAACCAGCGGTCTGCCAAGGCCCGCTGATCGAGCGTAAGCACCCTGCTGCTTCAGGCCCGGCACTTCAACGCTGAATGAAGGAAAACCGATGAAACATGCGACATCTGTATTTAGCTGGCGCTACGACATCTGAATCCGGGTATGACATTTGAT
>NZ_CAJPHE010000064.1:0-1773 GCF_905339875.1 Burkholderia sp. BCC1998 | reverse complement strand
ATCATCTCGGGCGCGGAATGGAGCCGGCTGTCGCTCGGCATCGAGCAGCGCGTGATGGCGCTCAACGCGTTCCTCGACGACATCTACCACCGCCAGGAGATCGTGCGCGCCGGCATCGTGCCGAAGCACCTGATCGCGCACAACGAGGCGTTCATCCCGGAGATGATCGATTTCCGGCCGCCCGGCAACGTTTACACGCACATCATCGGCGTCGACATCGTGCGCACCGCCGAGAACCAGTTCTACGTGCTCGAGGACAACGCGCGCACGCCGTCGGGCGTGTCGTACATGCTGGAAAACCGCGAGACGATGATGCAGCTCTTTCCCGAGCTGTTCCAGCAGGTCAAGGTGCGCCCGGTCGAGACCTATCCGCAGATGCTGCGCCAGTCGCTCGCGGCCGTGTGCCCGCCGGGCGGCAACGCCGACAACCCGACCATCGCCGTGCTCACGCCCGGCATCCACAATTCCGCGTACTACGAACATTCGTTCCTCGCCGACCAGATGGGCGTGCACCTCGTCGAGGGCAGCGACCTGCAGGTGGTCGACGGCCGCGTCGCGATGCGCACCACCGAAGGCTTCAGGCCGATCGACGTGCTGTACCGCCGGGTCGACGACGCGTTCCTCGATCCGCTGACGTTCCGCCCCGATTCGGTGCTCGGCGTGGCCGGGATCATGGACGTCTACCGCGCCGGCAACATCACGATCGCGAACGCGCCCGGCACGGGGATCGCCGACGACAAGGCGATCTACTCGTACATGCCGGAGATCGTCGAGTTCTACACGGGCCGCAAGGCGCTGCTGGAGAACGTACCGACCTGGCGCTGCGGCGAGGCCGACAGCCTGAAATACGTGCTCGAGCATCTCGACGAACTGGTCGTGAAGGAAGTGCACGGCTCGGGCGGCTACGGGATGCTGGTCGGGCCGTGCGCATCGAAGGCCGAGATCGAGGCGTTCGCCGCGAAGCTGCGCGCGCGTCCCGCGAACTACATCGCGCAACCCACGCTGGCGTTGTCCACGACGCCGATCCTGACCGAAGCCGGCCTCGCGCCGCGCCACGTCGACCTGCGGCCATTCGTGCTGGTGTCGGACCGGATCCGCATCACGCCGGGCGGGCTTACGCGCGTCGCGCTGCAGGAAGGCTCGCTGGTCGTCAACTCGAGCCAGGGCGGCGGCACCAAGGACACCTGGGTGCTGGCCGACTGAGCCGGGCACGACCGCGCGCGCCGCAGCCGGCGCGCGAACCGAACGAAGACGGAGTGGACACGAGATGCTTCTGGGACGAACTGCGAGCGGTCTTTACTGGATGTACCGCTATATCGAGCGCGCGGAGAACATCGCGCGCATCGTCGATGCCGGGCTGCGGATGGCGCTCACGCGCACGTCCGACGCGCCGGCCGAATGGTCGTCGGTGCTGGTCAGCTCGGGCGCGGACGACGGCTATCGTCAGAAGTACGACGCCTATGCCGCCGATACCGTGACCGACTACCTGCTGCGCGACCGCGACAACCCGTCGAGCGTGCTGTCGTGCATCGAGGCCGCGCGCTCGAACGCGCGGATGGTGCGCACGGCGCTCACGCGCGAGGCGTGGGAGAGCGTGAACGGCGCATGGCTTGCGCTGCGCCAGGCGCTCGCGCAGCCGGTGCCGGAGAGCGGGCTGCCGGCGGTGCTCGACGAAGTGAAGCGCGAAACCGCGCTGATCCTCGGCAGCTTCTACAGCACGATGCTGCGCAACGAGATCTTCGATTTCGCGCAGATCGGCGCGTTCGTCGAGCG
>NZ_CAJPHE010000063.1:0-2109 GCF_905339875.1 Burkholderia sp. BCC1998 | reverse complement strand
CAACGTACCGACATTGGTGATGTGATCAACAGCGCTGCTGCCGGAATCGGTGGCGAGCGCCACGCCCGGTGCAGCCGCCGACGTATCGAGCGTAAAGCTGAACGACGTTACCGACGATGTGTTGCCGGCGATATCGGTCTGCCGGACCTGCACGTCGTTCACGCCTTCGGTGGCGCTGAAATTCGTATTCCAAGTATGACCGTCATCGATCGAGTATTCGACAGTGGCGCCGGTTTCGACACCGGACAGGTTCAGCGTGCCGACATTGGTGATGTGATCGGATGCGCTGCTGCCGGAATCGGCGGTGAGCGCCACGCCGGGGGCGGCAGCCGACGTGTCGAGCGTGAAGCTGAACGAAGTCGGATCGGACGTGTTGCCGGCGACATCGGTCTGCCGGACCTGCACGTCGTTCACGCCTTCGGTGGCGCTGAAATTCGTATTCCAAGTATGACCGTCATCGATCGAGTATTCGACAGTGGCGCCGGTTTCGATGCCGGTGAGGTTCAGCGTGCCGACATTGGTGATGTGATCGGATGCGCTGCTGCCGGAATCGGCGGTGAGCGCCACGCCGGGGGCGGCAGCCGAGGTGTCGAGCGTGAAGCTGAACGAAGTCGGATCGGACGTGTTGCCGGCGATATCGGTCTGCCGGACCTGTACGTCGTTCAGGCCTTCGGTGGCGCTGAAACTGGTGCTCCACGTATGACCGCCATCGGTCGAATATTCGACAGTGGCGCCGGTTTCGACGCCGGTGAGGTTCAGCGTGCCGACATTGGTGATGTGATCGGACGCACTGCTGCCGGAATCGGTGGTGAGGGCCACGCCGGGGGCGGCGGCCGACGTGTCGAGCGTGAAATTGAACGACGTCGCCGACGACGTGTTGCCGGCGATATCGGTTTGCCGGACCTGCACATCGTTCAGGCCTTCGGTGGCACTGAAACTGGTGTTCCATGTGTGGCCGCCGTCGATCGAGTATTCGACGGTGGCGCCGGTCTCGACACCGGACAGGTTCAGCGTGCCGACATTGGTGACGTGATCGGACGCATTGCTGCCGGAATCCGTGGTGAGGGCAACGCCCGGTGCAGCCGCCGAGGTGTCGAGCGTGAAGCTGAACGAAGTCGGATCGGACGTGTTGCCGGCGATATCGGTCTGCCGGACCTGGACGTTGTTCGTGCCTTCGATGGCGTTGAAGCTGGTGCTCCAGTGCGCGCCGTTGTCGACGCTGTACTGCACCGTGGCGCCGGATTCGACACCGGTCAGGTTCAACGTGCCGACATTGGTGACGTGGTCGGACGCGCTGCTGCCGGAATCGGTGGTGAGAGCCACCCCGGGCGCGGCAGCCGACGTGTCGAGCGTGAAATTGAACGACGTCGCCGACGAGGTGTTGCCCGCGACGTCGATCTGGCGGACCTGCACGTTGTTCGTGCCTTCCAGTGCACCGAAACTGGTGCTCCAGTGCGCACCGTTGTCGACGCTGTACTGCACGGTGGTGCCGGTTTCGATGCCGGTGAGGTTCAACGTACCGACATTAGTGACGTGATCAACAGCGCTGCTGCCCGAATCGACCGCCAACGCCACACCGGGCGCGGCAGCCGAGGTATCGAGCGTGAAGCTGAATGACGTCGCCGCCGACGTGTTGCCGGCGACGTCGATCTGCCGGACCTGCACGTTGTTCGTGCCTTCGATGGCGTTGAAGCTGGTGTTCCAGTGCGCGCCGTTGTCGATGCTGTATTGCACGGTGGCGCCGGTTTCGACGCCGGTCAGGTTCAGCGTGCCGACATTAGTGACGTGATCGACAGCGCTGCTGCCCGAATCGACCGCCAACGCCACACCGGGCGCGGCAGCCGACGTATCGAGCGTGAAGCTGAACGACGTCGCCGATGACGTATTGCCGGCGACGTCAACCTGCCGGACCTGCACGTTGTTTACGCCTTCGAGCGCACCGAAGCTGGTGCTCCAGTGCGCGCCGTTATCGACGCTGTACTGCACGGTGGCGCCATTCTCGATGCCGGACAGGTTCAACGTGCCGACATTAGTGACGTGATCAACAGCGCTGCTGCCCGAATCGACCGCCAGCGCCACACCGGGCGCGGCAGCCGACGTATCGAGCGT
>NZ_CAJPHE010000062.1:0-2118 GCF_905339875.1 Burkholderia sp. BCC1998 | reverse complement strand
TTCTGGTCCCCACCACATTTTGGTGGGAACCAGATTGCCGTCTATGGACCTTCATGAACAGACGGTGCTGGGGCAACGCTTACTGAACTACCATGAATACCGACACTGCCTCTCGAAAAGTCAGTTGCAGTTCCATGAATCACAACCCGCTCAACCGCGCTGGTTTCCGGTCTCAATCTCGCCCGGAAGAACAGAGATTTCGTTAGCAAATTTGAGGAGCGGCACCATATCGACTACCTCATGGTGGATGATTGAACGCCACTGCCCGCAAACTTCCCGTGAAGCCACACCATCCCAATCGGGTGCGTAGCCGCGTGCCTCGACGTACCTACCACTTCTTGACAACCACCCATGCACTGCAACTTCAATTGATCGCAGCGCACTAGATCCATGCATGTAATTAGCACGCCAACGCAGGATAACAGGAGCGGCTATCGCGATTGCCTCTTCCAGGCGATTCAGTTCCGCGAATCCAAAGGCGACGACGAGTCGGCTTCGTTGAGACGCTGTCGTTATCAGATCGAGGGCTTCAATGTGCTCGTCGCAGTGATATTTTTGTAGCATGAGACTGCATGCGACAGCAGTCAGCAGGTTGAGTCGTGGTCGCGAACTAGAGATCGAGGCCGCGGCAATAGACCAGTGATCTATCGCCTGATTCGCGGCACTTAACGCTACGAACGGATCACGCCGCGATATTGCACTCACAGACCGAAGGTGTGAAGCAGCTGCGCGCAATACCGCGCACGAGAGATCGTCCCCCTGCCTCTCCGACAGTTCACTGAGGTCATCGAAGTCGCCTCCGGCAGAAGCGTGCTTGAGCACTTCTCGCGCAGCTTCCAGCCGCTGACACGCCGACGCAATTCTGGCGATATCGTCAAAACTGCGCCGACTCAGCCCCGATTCCGAGCCGTTCCGGTGATGGAAATCGACCAAAAGCACCTCGTTTCGCCTTGCACTGTATTGGGTGAACCCTCAAAGCTTCGGGACCCGGCCAGGCCAAGGAGCGACGGATTCCATTTGGGCTGCCGCCACGAGGATTTGATCTTCTCGGCCAAAGCAAGCAATAACTTGTACCCCAACCGGTATGCCACTGGGTATCCAGTCTGACGGCGGCCTCGCCGAGGGCTGTCCAGACGCGTTGATGAAGGTAAAAAATGCGGTGTACTTCGATACTTTCTGTCGGAACGACAGGCAATCGATTGTCATCGAAAACTGCGCCCATTGCGTAGGCAATTGCGTCAAGGTCGAGGGCAGTGCGAGATCGAACGCGCTCATTGCCCCTGCCACGCGCCGACCAACACTATGAAAAATGGCTATCGCAGCAATATATGTGCAGCCCCCAGCTCCGCGCCTCGCTTTACCATGCCCAATATCGATGCGTAGGGATTTGCCATCAATACCGTGATGCGCCTGAAGCAGTTCGCCATAGGCGACAGACGGCACCATCTCTCGTTCGGCAATCTTCGCGGACGAGTGAGAACACATCTGCTATAGATCAATGAACTCGGCCACTTCTTCAAGTGACGCGCGCGAAGTACGATAGCCGTTAACCGAATGAGACTCGTCCGGCCAACCAAGCGATACACCGTACACAATGTGTTCCTCCGCCGAGATCCCTAGCTGCTCACGGATCACATCGGCGCGATATGCAATCGATGCCTGCGGGACAGTGCCGACACCAAGAGCGGAAGCTGCGAGCATGAATGTGGTCAAGTACCCACCGCAATCCAACATACCGCGTGCGCCAAGTGTAGCGGGAGTGGTGACAAGAGCTAAATGCGGGGCTCCGAAGAAGCGATAGTTTTCAAGTGCCTGCTTCCCCGATGCCGTACGATCTCCGCGCTGGATACCAAGCGCACTATATAGTTGCCAGCCACAATCGCGCCGCCGATTTTTATAAACGCCAAAATAGCTTGCGATCGGTGGTATATCCGCAACGGGGGCTGCTCCGCACAGTGCGCGCTCGTACATAGCATGTCGAAGTCGATCTAGCGCAGCTCCGCTGATGATCCTTACTCGCCATGGTTGTATATTGCAGTCTGACGCGGTCTTTTGCGCTGCAGATAATATACTTAGGATAACATCTCGTGCGACAGCATCAGCTTTAAAAGCTCTGCA
>NZ_CAJPHE010000061.1:0-2289 GCF_905339875.1 Burkholderia sp. BCC1998 | reverse complement strand
GCCATACTCGAACGCCGCCTAAACTCTCTCGTCAAGACGCGTTGGCTAGCCGCTTACCCTTGTATCGAGGCACGCGGGTTGAACGTGATCTCGGCCTCCACGGAATGCCCGAAAAAGTCGCCCGGCCAGAGCCGGGCGAAATAGCTCGCGAACCGTGAGACGCGAGCATGCGTGACCCTTAGCATTGTGCTGTCGCGTGGAATGGCCTTAGCGTCCTCGTTCGGTTCCGAGGTTCCGTGCGCCGGATGCTTGAGGTAGTCAATCGATGTGAGCACGGTCAGCCGCAGTACTACTGCTGGCTTGATTCGCCAGCTTCCTGGTCGGTGTTTTGCCGGAACAAAGGAATGCAAAGTGGTCGCATATTTCAGCCTTGTTTTGGCTGAGTTCAGGCGAGCGGCCACAACAAGCCCATTTTCTAAGAGTTCCCCATCAAGGACAGGCTTACGCAGTCTTGATAAATCCTGTCGAAAGCCACGGAAAGGCTGCGACGATAGCGAGGCCAATTAAGAGCGAAAGCATGTAACCCCAGATTGGTCGCATGCCTTCGTCAGGGTTGACATTGCCGATGGCACAAGCGGTGTAATAGCCAACTCCGAATGGCGGTGCGAACAGGCCCAGCCCCATCGACAAGACTACGACCATTGAGTAGTGCACTTCATGAATTCCCATGGAGTGCGCGATGGGGAAGAGTAACGGGCCGAATAGTACCACTGCTGGGATGCCTTCCAGTACGCTGCCCAATACGATGAAGGCGACGATGGAGACAAGGAGGAAAGTATTGCGGCCTCCTGGAAGCGACTGCATTGCGGCGGCGAGGTCTCGGGAGAATCCGGACTGCGTGAGTGACCAGGCCATGGCCGATGCGGCGCCGATGATAAACAGAATTGCACCAGACAAGACGACGGTATCGACGAGCATCGGCTGAATGCGTCGGAAATCAAATTGCCGGTAGACAACCAGGCCGACGATGATGGAGTAGACGATGCCAATGGTGGAGACTTCCGTGGCGGTGGCAACTCCTTCGACCACGGCAGCGCGAATGACGAAAGGCAGGGCGAGGGCTGGCAGCGCGAGCAGGAGGCGCTTC
Source organism: Burkholderia sp. BCC1998 (assembly GCF_905339875.1). Lineage (NCBI taxonomy): Bacteria > Pseudomonadati > Pseudomonadota > Betaproteobacteria > Burkholderiales > Burkholderiaceae > Burkholderia > Burkholderia sp. BCC1998. The sequence continues at coordinate 1,202 of NZ_CAJPHE010000061.1, read as the reverse complement.
GCGACCGCCCGCCGCGATAAGCGCGTTACCTTGGAGACGTCCTCGTTCTTGTTGCGCATACCTACGACAATGCAGAGGCCTATGCCGAGCACGAGCGCGGGTACGAGCCCGCCGGCAAAGAGAGCGGCGATAGATACGCCCATCACGGAGCCGATAGTGACGAGAACAATGGAGGGGGGGACCGTTTCGGTTTGTGCGCCCGTCGCGGACAGGAGTGCCACGAGTTCGCCCGGCTTGGCGCCGCGCTTGGTCATTTCCGGGAACAGTGCTGGAGCGATCGCTGCCATGTCTGCGGCCTTGGAGCCCGAGATGCCAGAGACAAGGTACATTGCACCGACGAGGACGTACGACAGGCCGCCGCGAACATGTCCCAGCAAACCGGCGAGGAATTGCACCATTGCACGCGCCATTCCGGTCATTTCCAACAGCAAGCCGAGTAAGACGAATGTGGGCACGGCGAGCAGCATCACGTGTGACATACCTTCGTCCATGCGGCCGACCAGCGTCATCACGGGCACGCGAGTTGTCAGTGCGAGATAGCCGAGGGTGGCAAGTGCAAACGCAAAGGCGATCGGGACGCCGGAGAAGACACACACACCGACTACGCCGATAAAGAAAATTAGCAGGTTGAGTTGCCCGAGGCCCGAGAGCAGAGGGCCGGTCAGCCAAAACGCAACAACGAGCGCGATAACAATGGCGGCGGCGGCGTAGCTTCGTCGGTCCGTCGCGACGTCAATCAGCCGGAAGAGGCTGAACACAATCATCAGGGCAATTCCAACGGGCAAAGCGGCGGCGCGCCACGCGCCAGAAATTTCCAAGGCTGGCGTAGTGATGAATGCTTCTTCGCTCGCGTAATGATATGCAGGCACCAGTACAAGTAGCAGGAACGCGAGTCCCGCGGTGAGTGCAAGGACTGAGAAGAACGGGGTCCAACGAGCGCCTACGCGGCTGACGAGTGCGGTCATGCGCATATGAGACAAGCGGCGCACAGCCAGCGCGCTACCGAGCATAGCGAGCCAGAGAAAGAAAGTTGAGCACAATTCATCGGACCACACGAGTGGCATGTGGAAAACATATCGTGCAGCTACACCGGCAAACAACAGCACGATGACGGCGACCAAAAGGAATGCGCCGATCCATGAGACGGCGGATGCAAGGACGCGCTCGATCGTCGGGCAGCGGGACTGCGAGTTGGACAGAGT
>NZ_CAJPHE010000060.1:0-2397 GCF_905339875.1 Burkholderia sp. BCC1998 | reverse complement strand
GTACGACTGGAACATCATGTTGACCGGACGGCGGTACGGCGGCAGCGACGCGAGGTCCTCGCCGTCGACGAAGATCTTGCCGGAGGTCGCCGTCTCGAGCCCGGCGAGCATGCGCAAGAGCGTCGACTTGCCGCAGCCGGAGCTGCCGAGCAGCGCGAACAGCTCGTTCTTCGCGATCGTCAGGTTCACGTTGTCGACGGCCGTGCTGTCGCCGAACTTCTTCACGACGTTTTCGATGCGCACGAACGCATCGTTCTTCGTGCGGGCCGCGGCGGCCGGTTGGGTGTGGCGTGCGGCAGCGGAAGAGGGTATCGATTGCATGGGAGTCACCATTCGTTCTTCACGGATTGCAGGCGTGAGCGTCCCCGCGCGAGGCGTACAACGCGACTCGCGGACAACGGCTCGTGCCGGATGGAACAGGGCGCGCGGTGCGCGCGGGCGGACGAAGCGTCCGCGGATCTCTGGCGGGCAGGCGTTCAGCCGATGCCTGCGCCGCCGTAATGGTTCGTGATCAGTGGCCCGTCTTCAGCTGCGCCCACAGACGGTTCTCGAGGCGCAGGATGTCGGCCGGCATCGGCTTCATCAGCACCATCTTCTTCAGCACGTCCTCGGGCGGATAAACGGTCGGATCCTGCGCGACGGCCGGCGTGACGAACGGGTGCGCGGCCTTGTTCGCGGTCGGGTAGAACACCGTGTTGGTGATCGCCGCGTTGACTTTCGGGTCGGACACGTAGTTGATCCACTTCAGCGCGGCCTCGGGGTGCGGTGCATCCTTCGGGATCACCATCACGTCGAACCACAGCAGGCCGCCTTCCTTCGGGTTCGCGAACTTGATGTCGTACGGGCGCTTCGCTTCCGACGAGCGGCGATGCGCGATGCCGACGTCGCCCGACCAGCCGAGCACGACGCACACGTCGTTGTTCGCGAGGTCGTTGATGTAGCCGGACGAGTTGAACTGGGTGATGTACGGGCGGACTTTCTTCAGGACTTCGAACGCAGCCTGGTAGTCGCCGGGGTTCTTGCTGTTCGGATCCTTGCCCATGTACTGCAGCGTGGCCGCGAACACGTCGACGGCCTGGTCGAGGAACGACACGCCGCAGCCTTTCAGCTTTTCCATGTTGGCCGGGTCGAACACCAGCGCCCAGCTGTCGACGGGCGCCTTGTCGCCGAGCGCCTTCTTCACCGCCTGCGCGTTGTAGCCGATGCCGTCGGTGCCGTAGGCCCAGGGAACACCGTACTGGTTGCCCGGATCGGCGTCCGAGATCATCTTCATCAGAAGCGGGTCGAGGTTCGCGAGGTTCGGGATCTTCGACTTGTCGAGCTTCTGGTACACGCCGGCCTGGATCTGCTTGGCCATGTAGTTCGAGGTCGGTACGACGATGTCGTAGCCCGAGCTGCCCGCCAGCAGCTTCGCCTGCAGCGTGTCGTCGCTGTCGTAGTTGTCGTACTTGACGTGGATGCCCGTCTGCTTCTGGAAGTTCGGGATCGTGTCGGGTGCGATGTAGTCGGACCAGTTGTAGACGTTCAGCTCGTCGGCATGCGCCGACGGACTGGCGACCGACGTGAACGCGGCCACCGCGGCAAGGGCCGCGATGGAACAGGCTTGGCGAAGAAAGCAGGCACGCATGGTGGAATTCCCCTGGGTTATGGCGGCGCGCGGCACCCGCCGCACGCCTGTAGGCAAAGTCGTTACGAAAGGCCCAGTTGCTGGGCGGTCGCATCGACGGCCTTCTTCGCCTTCGATACGAGTTCATCGATTTCCTGACGCGAAATCACGAGCGGCGGCGACAGCAGCATCCGGTCGCCGGTCGCCCGCATGATCAGGTTGCCGTTGAAGCAGAAGTCGCGGCAGATCGTGCCGACCTCGCCGCCGTTCGCGAAGCGGCGGCGTTCGGCCGGCGACTCGGCGAGCTGCAGGCTCGCGACCATACCGTGGCCGTGCACTTCGCCGACGATCGGGTGACGCGCGAAGGTTTCGCGCATCAGCGCCTGGAAGTACGGGCCCGTGTCGTGCTTCACGCGCTCGACGATCCCCTCGTCGCGCAGCAGCTTCAGGTTCGCGACCGCCACCGCCGCCGCGACCGGGTGCCCCGAGTACGTGAGGCCGTGATTGAATTCGCCGTTGTCGATGATCGGGCGCGCGATGCGTTCGTGGATGCCCACCGCGCCCATCGGCACGTAACCCGAGGTCAGGCCCTTGGCCATCGTGATCAGGTCCGGCTCGAAGCCGAAGTGCTGGTGCGCGAACCATTCGCCGGTGCGGCCGAAGCCGCCGATCACTTCGTCGGCGACGAGCAGGATGTCGTACTTGCGGCAGATCCGCTGGATTTCCGGCCAGTACGTCGACGGCGGGAAGATCACGCCGCCCGCGCCCTGGAACGGCTCGCCGATGAACGC
>NZ_CAJPHE010000059.1:0-2682 GCF_905339875.1 Burkholderia sp. BCC1998 | reverse complement strand
ACTCATAAGTGCGCCATGGATAGGGCGCACAAACGTTGTAACGGTAGTTACGCCACAGGAGCGGCTGTGGCTAAAGCAGCGACTTACCTGATCGGGAAACCGTGAGGGGACTGCAGCATGTCGTGAAAAGGCAGATAAGGAAGAAGCTGTGCTTCCAAGAGGTCTGTCAGCTAGGCTGGACACGGTGAAGGCTGTATTGCTTGAACCCGAATCCTACCGGGGCATGTTTCGTCAACCCTCAGACACCACAGTTTTACGTCTGAGGTCAGGAAGTCTAGGGTGGCGATTATGAACGCCCTGGAAGCTCCCTCCTGACACGGGCTTCCGAGTCGGAAGAAATGGATGAAATGGGCACCTAAACCCAGAGCACGTTTGTGTGTTAACCATGGGATCGCCTAAGGGGAGTGATCCCTAAAAGGATACAATCAGAACATCGAATGTATCTTGGCAATAGATGGAGCTGGCAACAGATCCGACTATTGCTGGCGACGGAGTTGTGGTAGTACCTGTGTAGTGAAACAGTGGGCCTGTAGCTCAGTGGTTAGTAGCAGTCGACTCATAATCGATTGGTCGCAGGTTCAAATCCTGCCAGGCCCACCAAGTACCTACATACGACCTCGGTAATGCGGGGTGAAAGGGAAGCACAACAGGCTGGACGCGCGTCCAACGACGAAGGTTTACTCGGATGAGTAATAACGACCTACAGCGTTTGGAGGCGCTGCGCAAGAAAAACGCTGATCCAAATTGGGTCAACGGGGAACTCTATCGCCTAATGTACAAGGAAGATCTGTACGTGGTGGCGTACGAGCGGCTGAAAAGCTCCCCCGGAAACATGACCCCTGGAGCCGACGGGACAACACTCGACGAGTTTTCACTGGCAACAATAAAAAACATCGTCTCCCAGATGCGGACTGAATCATTTCAGTTCAGCAGAGCACGTAGAGTGCATATCCCGAAAGCGAACGGTGGCAAGCGCCCGCTAGGTATCGCTTCCCCTAAGGACAAGGTGGTTCAGGAGGTCGTGAGAATGATTCTTGAGGCCATCTATGAAAGTCCATATGGGCCGAGCTTTTCGGAAGCAAGTCACGGTTTCAGACCCAATCGAGGTTGTCACACGGCGCTTAAGTCGATACGGGATAACTGGAGCGGGGTTTCGTGGGTTGTCGAAGGCGACGTCAAAGCTGCCTTTGATAATATTGACCACAATCTCCTGATCGGGCACCTGAAGAAGCGCATTAGTGACACGCGATTCCTCAACCTGATCAGGAAAGCCCTGACGGCGGGCTACTATGAGTTTCGTACGCCGGTGAACAGCGACATCGGTACACCGCAGGGTTCCATTGTCTCTCCCATCCTGTGCAATATCTTTCTGCATGAGCTTGATCTATTTATGATCGAACGCATCGCTTGTACAGAGAAAGGCGAGAAACGTGGTAGAAGCCTTGAGAGCATCAGAGCCTATAAGAGATTGGAGAAAGCTCGTCGAGAAATCGAAAGGCTTGCGCCAAGATCCGAAGAACGGGCCCTGAAGGCTAAGGAGATAAAGGCGGCCAAGCTAGCCAATATGCGAGTGCCATCGGGTATTAATGACGGCTCTTTCATTAGGCTTAAGTATGTCCGCTACGCGGACGACTGGTGTGTTGGTGTCAATGGGCCAAAATGGATGGCCGAGCAAATCCGAAATGAGGTTCGAGACTTCATGAAAGAAAGGCTTGGGCTTACGCTCAACATGGAGAAAACGCATATTCGTCATGCGAAGACCGAGGAAGCTTTCTTTCTCGGGACGCGCATAAAAATCGGGTCAACCACGCAGAAGGTGCAAAAGGTGGTCCGAAACGGAAAAGCGTTCGACAAGCGAGTTACAGGTTGGCTGCCGCAATTGTGGGCACCGGTAGGCAAATTAGTGGGCAAGTTACACGTCAAAGGTTTTTGTGGAAGCGAGGGCGAACCCACGCCGAAGTACATTTGGGTTCTGCTGGACGACGATCAAATCGTTTCTATCTATGGGTCGGTACTACGAGGACTGCTGAATTACTACAGCTTTGCAGACAATTATGCAAAGCTGTCAAGGGTCCAGTACATTCTGAAATACTCGGCCGCGCTGACCTTGGCCACAAAACACAGACTCTCGTTGAAGCAGGTTTTCCGGAAATACGGGGATAGCCTAGCAGTGTTTAAGCAGAACAGTAAGGGTAAGACCTTCGGGGTTAGCTTGCCAGTCGTCACAGATTGGTCGCGTCGCCCCTCGCGGTTCATGATTCGTGAAACACCATCACCCGACTCCATCCTGCTGAGGCACTCGCGAATGCGTACTCGAAGCAAGCTCGGGGAATCGTGCGCTATTTGTGGTTCGGACGCTGGCGTACAGATGCATCACGTCAGACACGTCCGGAAGATGGGAGATCGACCACCCAAAGGCTTTACGAGGCTTCTTGCTACGTTGAACCGGAAGCAGATACCCGCATGTGGTAGCTGTCACGCCAAGATACACGCAGGGGCTTACGATGGGTTAAAGCTGCGAGACCTTCACAACCCGTTCGCGGCGGCGAGATGATGGCGCAGTAGGATAGCTGGAGAGCGCAATGCTTGGAAACTTGCACGTTGCGTTCGGAGGAAGGTAGTTGGTTTCCTGCGTCAGACGGCGTCGCCGCGGTGCGCAAGGGGCTGGCTACCGATCCTACT
>NZ_CAJPHE010000058.1:0-2912 GCF_905339875.1 Burkholderia sp. BCC1998 | reverse complement strand
GAGACAGACTCGTTATAGGGTCAAGCGAACAAGTGCATGTGGTGGATGCCTTGGCGATCACAGGCGATGAAGGACGCGGTAGCCTGCGAAAAGCTACGGGGAGCTGGCAAACAAGCTTTGATCCGTAGATGTCCGAATGGGGAAACCCACTCCTTTTGGAGTATCCATGGCTGAATACATAGGCCATGTGAAGCGAACGCGGTGAACTGAAACATCTAAGTAACCGCAGGAAAAGAAATCAACCGAGATTCCCAAAGTAGTGGCGAGCGAAATGGGATGAGCCTTGCACTCTTTATTTGTATTGTTAGCCGAACGCTCTGGAAAGTGCGGCCATAGCAGGTGATAGCCCTGTAGGCGAAAACAGTATGAAAGAACTAGGTGTGCGACAAGTAGGGCGGGACACGTGAAATCCTGTCTGAAGATGGGGGGACCATCCTCCAAGGCTAAATACTCGTGATCGACCGATAGTGAACCAGTACCGTGAGGGAAAGGCGAAAAGAACCCCGGGAGGGGAGTGAAATAGATCCTGAAACCGCATGCATACAAACAGTCGGAGCCTCGTAAGGGGTGACGGCGTACCTTTTGTATAATGGGTCAGCGACTTACGTTCAGTAGCAAGCTTAACCGTATAGGGCAGGCGTAGCGAAAGCGAGTCCGAATAGGGCGTTCAGTTGCTGGGCGTAGACCCGAAACCAAGTGATCTATCCATGGCCAGGATGAAGGTGCGGTAACACGTACTGGAGGTCCGAACCCACTAACGTTGAAAAGTTAGGGGATGAGCTGTGGATAGGGGTGAAAGGCTAAACAAACTTGGAAATAGCTGGTTCTCTCCGAAAACTATTTAGGTAGTGCCTCGTGTCTCACCTTCGGGGGTAGAGCACTGTCATGGTTGGGGGGTCTATTGCAGATTACCCCGCCATAGCAAACTCCGAATACCGAAGAGTGCAATCACGGGAGACAGACATCGGGTGCTAACGTCCGGTGTCAAGAGGGAAACAACCCAGACCGCCAGCTAAGGTCCCCAAATATAGCTAAGTGGGAAACGAAGTGGGAAGGCTAAAACAGTCAGGAGGTTGGCTTAGAAGCAGCCACCCTTTAAAGAAAGCGTAATAGCTCACTGATCGAGTCGTCCTGCGCGGAAGATGTAACGGGGCTAAGCTATATACCGAAGCTGCGGATGCGTGCTTTGCACGCATGGTAGGAGAGCGTTCCGTAAGCCTGCGAAGGTGCGTTGAAAAGCGTGCTGGAGGTATCGGAAGTGCGAATGCTGACATGAGTAGCGATAAAGGGGGTGAAAGGCCCCCTCGCCGTAAGCCCAAGGTTTCCTACGCAACGTTCATCGGCGTAGGGTGAGTCGGCCCCTAAGGCGAGGCAGAAATGCGTAGCTGATGGGAAGCAGGTCAATATTCCTGCACCATTGTTAGATGCGATGGGGGGACGGATCGCGGAAGGTTGTCCGGGTGTTGGAAGTCCCGGTCGCTGCATTGGAGAAGGCGCTTAGGCAAATCCGGGCGCAGGATTCAAGGGTGTGGCGCGAGCTCCTTAGGGAGCGAAGCAATTGGAAGTGGTTCCAAGAAAAGCCTCTAAGCTTCAGTCTAACGATGACCGTACCGCAAACCGACACAGGTGGGCGAGATGAGTATTCTAAGGCGCTTGAGAGAACTCGGGAGAAGGAACTCGGCAAATTGGTACCGTAACTTCGGGATAAGGTACGCCCTTGTAGCTTGATGCGCCTGCGCGCAGAGGGTGAAGGGGTTGCAATAAACTGGTGGCTGCGACTGTTTAATAAAAACACAGCACTCTGCAAACACGAAAGTGGACGTATAGGGTGTGACGCCTGCCCGGTGCCGGAAGATTAAATGATGGGGTGCAAGCTCTTGATTGAAGTCCCGGTAAACGGCGGCCGTAACTATAACGGTCCTAAGGTAGCGAAATTCCTTGTCGGGTAAGTTCCGACCTGCACGAATGGCGTAACGATGGCCACACTGTCTCCTCCCGAGACTCAGCGAAGTTGAAGTGTTTGTGATGATGCAATCTACCCGCGGCTAGACGGAAAGACCCCATGAACCTTTACTGTAGCTTTGCATTGGACTTTGAACCGATCTGTGTAGGATAGGTGGGAGGCTATGAAACCGGAACGCTAGTTTCGGTGGAGCCGTCCTTGAAATACCACCCTGGTTTGTTTGAGGTTCTAACCTTGGCCCGTGATCCGGGTCGGGGACAGTGCATGGTAGGCAGTTTGACTGGGGCGGTCTCCTCCCAAAGCGTAACGGAGGAGTACGAAGGTACGCTAGGTACGGTCGGAAATCGTGCTGATAGTGCAATGGCATAAGCGTGCTTAACTGCGAGACCGACAAGTCGAGCAGGTGCGAAAGCAGGTCATAGTGATCCGGTGGTTCTGTATGGAAGGGCCATCGCTCAACGGATAAAAGGTACTCTGGGGATAACAGGCTGATACCGCCCAAGAGTTCATATCGACGGCGGTGTTTGGCACCTCGATGTCGGCTCATCTCATCCTGGGGCTGTAGCCGGTCCCAAGGGTATGGCTGTTCGCCATTTAAAGAGGTACGTGAGCTGGGTTTAAAACGTCGTGAGACAGTTTGGTCCCTATCTGCCGTGGGCGTTGGATATTTGAAGGGGGCTGCTCCTAGTACGAGAGGACCGGAGTGGACGAACCTCTGGTGTACCGGTTGTCACGCCAGTGGCATCGCCGGGTAGCTATGTTCGGAAGAGATAACCGCTGAAAGCATCTAAGCGGGAAACTCGCCTTAAGATGAGATATCCCTGGGGACTAGATCCCCTTGAAGGGTCGTTCGAGACCAGGACGTTGATAGGTCAGGTGTGTAAGCGCAGTAATGCGTTCAGCTAACTGATACTAATTGCCCGTAAGGCTTGATCCTATAACAAGTCTG
>NZ_CAJPHE010000057.1:0-3681 GCF_905339875.1 Burkholderia sp. BCC1998 | reverse complement strand
ACCAAAAACCCCCGCCCGAAAGGCAGGGGTTTTTGCATTTGCAGCGCAGAAATGCGCGATCTCTGCAGGTGTTGGCGTGATCGTCGGCGGGCAGGAGTCCCTCGATATAAACTGCATGCTGTCCCGAACCGGCAGATTTCGCAGCCACCATCTACCTCAATAAGGACATCCGGATTGCGGTCGATCCGGCCGTCACTGCCCAGGCAGGAACGAAATCTCGCGATTTGATACGATCCAAACGTCGTCGACGAATGCTTGCGTCGACCTTCGTGTTCGAACCAGTGCTTGATGGAGAGAGGGCAGGGAATGAATATCGGCGACGCGTCGCGCGAATCCGGCGTCAGCGCAAAAATGATCCGGTACTACGAGCAGGTCGGCCTTCTTGCGCCGAGCAAGCGGAGCGACGCCGGATACCGCATCTACGGTTCGGATGACGTCCATATTCTGCGTTTCATCCGCCAGGCGCGGCGGCTCGGTTTTCTCGTCGAGGATATTCGCAAGCTGCTGATGCTCTGGCAAGACCGCTCCCGTGCCAGCGCTGAAGTGAAGTCGATCGCCCTCGAACACGTGGCCGAACTCGACAAACGCATCGCGGAATTGAGCGACATGCGCAATACGCTTGCCGATCTCGCCGCGCACTGCCATGGTGACGGACGACCCGAATGCCCGATCTTGGCGCGCCTGGCCGACCCGGTCAGTGAACCAGATTAGTGCACATCCTCGAGGCTGAATGGGAGCCTCGATTCAATATCCTTAAGAATCATGGAGTTGAGGCAGATAGTTTGCAAACCATTCCAAACAGGAATGGCTTCCATGCAAGCATTTCACTAGCATCTTGGTGCGGCATCGCTATAATTCGGGATAACCCTATACGGGAAATCCCTGAATCTCGATTCGCCAGGGGTCCCCCTTCCTTGGAGAACATCATGATCGCCTACATCGTTGAAAAGCTGAGCAACTGGTTCGAATCCGCAGAGCGTGAACGCCGTGAGGCTTACCTCGCGTCGTCGTCGGACATCGTCCAGCTCGAGAGCCGCATCCGCTCGCTCGAAACCAACGGCTACTCGCTGTAATCGGAGTCACCGTCAGGTGCCGTGTGGCACCGAGCGAAAAGCAAGCCCCGTGTTGACGGGGCTTTGTTTTTTTGTGCGTCCGATCTGGCGAAATCGTCGGCGTGGCGCTATGGTATGGACCTGCTTTTCAACCGGAAGAACACGACCATGCGTTTGCGTCTCGATGTGCGTCACGTTTCCCGCGCGCGTCTCGCTCTGGGGGCCGCGGTGCTCGCTCACGGCATGGCGGCTGGTGCGGCGACATCGTCCCGGCCGCTGATTCTCGATACGCAACGCGGGATCCAGGATGGCAAGGGCGGCCTGGTGTTGCAAACGGCTCCGTTATCGTCCGAGCCGATCGTTGAGCCCGCAGGCATGCGAGCGCCGGCAGGGCAGGGACCGAATTCTTCGGTCCCGCTGTTTGTCGCGCCGTATATCAATGTGCCGGGCTGGGGTGGGTCGCCGGCCAATCAGCCAAGACCCGCGCCAAGACCGCAGCCGTAACGGAAAACCGTTCGCTCAGTTCCCGCGGTGCTCGATCTGGCACCGCGCGCCGCTGTCCTGTCCCAGGCGCTCGACGAGATAGGGCAGCGCTTCGTTCATGCTCTGCGCGAGCGTGTACGGCGGATTCAGGATGAACATTCCGCTGCCGTAAAGGCCCAGGCCATCTGCCGGCGGATTCGATACCGTCAGCGTCAGGTGCAGCCAGTTGTTCGGCTGCAGGCGCTTGAGCTGCTCCGGAAAACGCTGCGATTCCACCCGCGCAACCTGCGGATACCAGATCGCGTAACAGCCCGTCGCGAAACGCTTCAGGCATTCCGTCACGCAAGTCACCGTGCGCGCGTAGTCCTTCTTGTCCTCATAGGACGGATCGATCAGCACGAGCGCGCGTCGCGGCGGCGGCGGCAGCAGCGCCTTGATGCCCTCGAAGCCGTCACCGGCGAAAATCATCGCGCGGCGCCCCGCATCGCGGAAGTTGTGACGCAACACGTCGATTTCCGTCGTGTGCATTTCGAACAGGCGCATCCGGTCCTGCTCGCGCATCGATCGCCATGCGAGATATGGGGAGCCCGGATAGTAGTGCAGCTCACCGTCGTCGTTCAGCGCGCGCACCTCGTCGACGTAGTCGCCGAGCGCCTCGGGCAGGTTCTTTTCGTTCCACAGCGGCCCGATGCCGGTGTCGAATTCCCCTGTCTTGGCGGCATAACCGTCGCGCAGCGAATACACGCCGGCACCGGCGTGCGTGTCGATGTACCAGTACGACTTGTCTTTCTTGTTCAGGTAGCGCAGCAGCTGGACGACGACGGCGTGCTTGAGCACGTCCGCGTGGTTGCCTGCGTGAAAACCGTGACGATAACTGAGCATGGCTGGCTGCCTGAAACGAAGGGTGAATCGATGAAAACGGATGATCGCGCGGGGCCGTCGGGCCGCGCGCCAATGCGGCCGCGTATTGTACGCGAGTGGGCGTGAGCCGCCTTACTCGTATGCATCGCCGACGGCCTCCTCGATGCGTTGCTTGATCTCCGGCGTCAGTTTCTCGGCAACGTCGAGCGCGCGCATGTTGTCGCCGATCTGCTCGATTCGCGAGGCGCCCGTAATGACCGAACTCACGCGCGGATTCGCGAGTACCCATGCAATCGCGAGCTGGGCGGTGCTGCAGCCGAGTTCGGCCGCGATCTCGCCGAGCCGTTCGACCACATCGTTGCTGACCGGATCCGTCAGCCGTTCGCGGAGCCAGTCGTAGCCCGGCAATTGCGCGCGGCTGCCCGGCGGTACGCCGTTCCGGTACTTGCCGGTGAGCAGCCCCGATGCCAGCGGGCTCCAGGTCGTCAGGCCGAGGCCGTAGTCGTGATAGAGCCGTGCGTATTCCTGTTCGACCCGGGTACGGTGGAACAGGTTGTACTGCGGCTGCTCGACGACCGGCTTGTGCAGATGGTGCCGCTCGGCAATCTCGTACGCGGCGCGGATCTCGTCGGCGCTCCATTCGGACGTGCCCCAGTACAGCGCCTTGCCGCGTACGATCATGTCGCTCATCGCCCAGACGGTCTCCTCGATCGGTGTGTTCGGATCGGGGCGATGGCAGTACACGAGGTCGACATGGTCGAGCTGCAGCCGGCGCAGCGAGCCGTCGATCGCGTTCAGCAGATATTTCCGGTTCAGTGTGTGGTACTGGTTCGGCGCTTCCGCGAGCCCCCAGAAGAACTTCGTGGACACGAGGTAGCTGACGCGCGGCCAGCCGAGCGACTTGAGCGCCTGGCCCATGATTTCCTCGGATTTGCCACCGGCGTAGACCTCGGCGTTGTCGAAGAAATTGACGCCCGCATTGCGGGCCGCCGCAAGGCATTCGCGGGCGACCCGCTGATCGACCTGGTTGCCGTAGGTGACCCACGAGCCGAGCGAAAGCGCGCTGATCTGCAGGCCGGAGCGGCCTAGCCGTCGATAGTGCATGGGAATCTCCCGCGACTCGGAACCGACCTTAAGCTTAGACGTTTTGCGCGCGAACGGCGGGGCCGATCGTGCACAATAGCGGCTGGCCTTCACCTGCACGACCGCGACGAAAGCGGATGCAGCGGGGCGCGCTTTTTCGATCCGATAACGGAAGGAGACGGACATGGCAGCAGATCTGAAC
>NZ_CAJPHE010000056.1:0-5089 GCF_905339875.1 Burkholderia sp. BCC1998 | reverse complement strand
GGGCCCATGGTGGAGCGGGTGAAGGGAATCGAACCCTCGTCGTAAGCTTGGAAGGCTTCTGCTCTACCATTGAGCTACACCCGAGGCGGCACGCATTCTCGCACAATTAAGGGCGCCAACAGGATACTGATTTACGTCGATTGGCCTTGGGGCATAGTGATCAATCGCTGTGACAGCAGCTTTGCCGAATACGCGCAATCGATCACTTTGCACATGCAAAGACTGGTCTTGCCTATCGGTTTTCCCCTGGCCACCAAGGCTTTGCGGCCGGGCGGATCAGATAGTCATCCAGGTTTTTGCCAGCCAGCCACTTCGGACACGCGCCGCGTCCCGTCCACGATTTGCCCGAGGAAGGATCGTAGTATTTGGCTGGCAACTGCTTGGGCTTGTCTTTCACAAAGCCGGCCGCACGGAGCAATTCCACCTCCGTGATGCCGTGCTCCTTCACCTGCTCCCGAATCGAGGAGAGGACTGCCGCCTTTTCCTTCTTCCGTGCCTCATCAAGAAGCAAATTGAGGTGGCCAAGTTGCTGGTGTAGGGCCTGAATTTTACTGGTCATCGTAAATAATCTGCTGATTGATACCGTGCGCTCGCAAAGCATGCCGGTCGCGGTGCGATTTCGAAGCCTGTCTGGCCACTGCCAATCATGATGGCATCTTTTCGGGACAACTTGCCGCCAACATACGGCACGCATTACATGCGTCAGCAGTCCCGCCCCTTCCTCGTCGTCCATTCAGATCGCAGCATAGCGGCACGTCATACATGGCGAACGATACGTGTAATGTCTGCGCGTGCAACGCGGGCAATTCTCCCCCGGTTGACCTCGGTTGAGCAAATTACAATTGCAACAAAGATCCAGAAGTTGCGTTGCCTGCGGTAGATGTTATAGGGTAATGGCCAAACCCGCTTTTAGCGCACATGACTGAGGAATCCACGAATGAACAAGCAAGAACTCATCGACGCTGTTTCGGCTGCCACCGGCGACACCAAAGCCAGCACTGGGGCCGCCGTTGATGCCATTCTCGAGGCCGTGACGCACGCAGTCACCCGCGGTGATACGGTGCAATTGATCGGTTTTGGCTCCTTCTCCACGGGTGCCCGCGCCGAGCGGGCCGGCCGCAATCCCGCTACCGGGGAAGCCATCACGATCGCTGCCGCAAAAACGGTCAAGTTTACGGCCGGCAAAGCATTCAAAGATGCCGTGAACACCTGATCGGTATTGAGACAACAGCCTCACCCAGCGAGATGTTTCTCCAGCAGGTCGATGTGACGCAAGATGAGTTCCAAGAAAAACCGCGGACGGCCCGCCGCGCCGCGACGCCCCCTAACAAAAACCATGTTGTTGCCGCTGGACAAAACGGCGGTGCAGACACAGTCCTTGTCACATCATCTTGCGCTGGCGGCCTGTCGGGACGGCCAAGGGAACGCGTATCTTTTCAACGAGCTGATACGCACCACGTATATCGCGTGGTTCCTGCAGCAGGCTGGCTACGGGGACGAACCTGTTGAACGCTACAAGGCAGTCGAGCATGCGGTAGAGGTCACGCACGTGCACGCCGATGAGTCGAATGAGTGGATCCTCGCAGCGGACGCCGTGTTGGCATTTGAACGGCTGCTCGTGCTGCATGATTGGCAACTGAATGTCGCGCCACGTTACAAGGTGATGGACGCCGAGCAGCAGCTGAAGCGATTCCTGACGGGAACGGCCTCGTCTCCGATTCCCGAGCCCCGTCAGGGCGGCACCGTGGCCACCCGTCCATGCCATTTCTAGATCATCCCCGTTGCCGCATGCAGGATCGCCCACGAAGCGCGCAAGTGATGCGCGAGCAAAACGACGGTATCACGGCCGCGGAACACCAAGTTTAGTTTGACTTAGTAAACTCGGCGGCAACGACATCGTCACGCGACCTCGTCGAGGGGAATGTGCGCAACACTGTCCGCGCAGATGCGCTCAGCCTGATTGAGCGGTACAGGTGAACCTGTTGGCTGAAATACGGCATCACCACGTTCGTAAGCCTGCCCCGACACCACGCAGATTCCGCCAGCAGTCGCCAGCGCAGCAGTCCAAAGCTGCTCGCTGTAACACCCCCGCCCGGCCTGCCGCCATGACACGATGAGGCGGCCGGATCCCGGCCGCTCCAAAATGCGCACCGTTGACCGGACCGCGTCTGGAGGCACGGCAGACGGCGGATAACACACACCTTGCGCCGTATCGACTTGGCCACCCTCATGCGCCTGCTTACGGCGCCTCCGAATGGCCAGCATGGTGCCGCGGCATGTCGACGCGCCACAACGGCACGCGTATCGGTCGCGCATCGAGCGCGTCACGCGCCCGTCAACCGCGAGCGCGAGCGCGAGCGCATAGTCAATGCTAATTTCGTCACCTGCATCGATCGCACGCAGCGCTCGAATAAAAATCCGGCCGCCTCGATCTTCTGCCTCGCAATTCGGCGCGCACGAATGATTGATCCAACGCGACGAGTTGCCCGCTGCCGCGCCATCGATGACGCGCCCATCGCCAAGATCGAAGAAGAAGGTGTGATCCGGATTGGCGGGATCGGCTGGCGGTCTGTTGATGGCGACCTCCCAATCGATACGCTCACCGACGTACTTGAGGAGCATTTCACCAGCGGCCAGGTCGCGACGAGCAAATACGCCGCGGCCATGGATCGGAGAGCGCCGCACAACGATGCGGGGGACGTGATGGGATGCCGGATGCGTGGTCATCTTAGGAAGTTGAATCGGGCCGATCGGACTTCACACTTCGAGGGGGCAAAACCATCCGAAGATCGTGTCGCCAGTGGGCCAGGTTCATCCGAAACAATGTCGGCATCCCAAACCCACCTACACAACTGTGGCGGCATCCAGGCCCTGGGCCGAATTTACCCGGATAAGGTGAAAAACGACGCAACGTCAGCAGGAACAAACGATAAAAGCGAGTGGCAGGGAACAATCCTTTCCTTGCCACCCGCCTGCCTGACCACCGCCGTCTTACTCGCCCGCTGCTTCGGTGACGACTTCCGGCTTGACAGCGGCGCCTGCCGCCTTTTTCACGCCAGGAGTGCGCCGGCTTCTCGTCTTTTTTGCAGCAACAGTAGTCGACGGGCGCCCTCTCTTGCGAGCCGCCGTCGCGCCGGCCGATTTCACGGATTTCGCGTCGCCCTTTCGGGTCTTTGCGGCGGCTTTCTTTGCCGCAGCTTTCTTGACTGCGGCCCCAGCTGTGGCATTGCCGGCGGCACTCTGTGTCTCGACCGCTGCGCCAATGAGAAAGCGAGTGCGGTCCTTCACGTCCTTGATCCACGCCGGCGCGCGGCCTCGACCGCTCCAGGTTTCACCCGTCTTCGGGTTCTGGTATTTTGCCGCCACGTGACCGCCGACCTTCTTGCCCTTGGCTACGCGTTGGCGGCCAAAAATCTGCTCGGCTGTGATTCCGTATTCCGCCACTTTTGCGCGCATGTCGGCAACCAATGCCTCCAATTCCGCAACGCGTGCCGCTTCTGTTTTTTCCTGCAAAGCGTCGAGTTGCGCCTTCAACGTCTTGTAGTCGCTATTGGCCATGTTCTGTTCTCCCAAAGTTGTCGGTTGCGAGAGATCGCAACGCTCGAATTATGCCACTCATCGAGATAGTCGGAATTGAAGATTACCCTGCAAGCCACTTTCAACCAGCGCTTGATCGATACAGTCCTATCAGCACAGCCCTCCGACTCAAATTAAATCAAGGAGTTCAAAACATGCGTTACGAACTCGTCGGTGGTACGCAACTCAAGGATGGACGGAGAAAATCCATCGGCCCGGCTAACGTCCGATTGCAACAAGCAGCCAAGGTCCTGGAGCTGCTGCGCGCAACCGCTCATCTCAGCGCATCGACCCATTTACAACTCAGCGAACTCATCAGGTTGGCCGCCTTCTCCAGCGGCCAGCCCTTGCAGATAGAGGCTGTCGGCCGAATTCGACAAGGAAGCGTTGCTCGCGTGCACTGCCGTCCTGGCTTTCGCGTATCGCCGTCACAACGGCCAATCTGATCACGCTCGATTCAGTGTAAACAGCGAGTGCAACTCGTGGTCGCTGAGATTCCCAATCCATTGCTCGCCTGTGCCAACGGCCAATTCGACCAGTTCGCGCTTGCCTTTGATCATGTCGTTGATGCGTTCCTCGAACGTCGCCTCCGTAATCAGGCGATGCACCTGCACATGGCTGCGCTGTCCTATGCAGTTGGCGCGATCGTTCGCCTAGGCCTCGACTGCCGGGTTCCACCTAAGGTGGAAAGGGATGACGCTCGAGGCGGCCGTCAGGTTCAGTCCGGTGCCGCCGCCCTTGAGTAAGAACAGGAACCCCCGCTCGGTGCGATCGTGCCGGAGGTGTACAACCATATCGTTGCGCTTTTTCCGCACCACACCGCCGTGCAGGAACTGCGGTGTGTGGCCGTAACGCTCGCCAAGCCAGCCGCGTAGCAGTGCGCCCCTCTCTCGGAACTGGGTAACGATGAGCAACCGTCTATGCGGACTCGTCGCCTACGTCTTGAAGCCACCGGCACTCGCCAATCGAGCGCTCGCCAAAGCAGCGCCGGGCGTTGCCACATGTCGATCAGCTGCCCAAGCGGTTTGTCGATTTTGGCGCAGTCGCCCCACCACGCGCGCCGCTTTTTCCTTAGCCGAGCCCGATCGGCTCGACGTTTTGCGCTGCTTGCCATATCGCACCTCAATTCATATGCCGAATGTGCGAAAACCCGCTCGAAGCGGGATGATTGACGACAATGAAAATATTGCTCCCTTGGAAGCCAAGGTTGTATGCAGTGCGGCCCTATGAGGTCACCGAGCTTTTCATTCCTGGGGCCAGTCGGCCGCCGTGTCGTCGCCGCGCAAAATTGAGGTGTGGCGTGACAAATCGCATGTTCATGAAGCGAGCGAACGCGCTTAAGCTACTGCTCGATGCGCGCCAATCTGCCATCGGCCAGGCTGCAGGGATGTCAGTCGACGATACTGACGCAAAGCTTGAAGCGCTGAATCGCCTGATGCTCGACGTCCGTGCGTGTCGGGTAAACGAATTTCAGATCGACCCGGCCGACGAGATGGAGATCGTCGTAACGGAC
>NZ_CAJPHE010000055.1:0-5503 GCF_905339875.1 Burkholderia sp. BCC1998 | reverse complement strand
GTTTTTAGCCGCCGATCGCGCACAAGGCGGGGAAAACCGCCAATTGGCGGTCGACTTCATGCGACGCATCGCGGAAGCTAATCCCGACTATCTGGCGGTATGGACGATTTGGGAGCCCAATGCTTTCGACGGCCGTGATAGTGAGTTTGTGAGAAGGACTGCGGCCGATGACGGGACCGGCCGCTTTGTACCGACTTGGGGCAGATACACGGGAAAGCTTTCGCTCGAACCGGCGGCCAACTATGATCTCGACACAGCGGACGGTGACTACTATCGTCTGCCCCAGCGCGCGGGGCACGATATTGTCATGGAACCGAGCGTATACAGTACCGGGGGAACCGATATCCTGCTGTCGTTCATCGAGGTTCCAATGTTCGAGAAAGGAAAGTTTCTCGGTGTGACGGGCGTAGATATCTATTTCCCGAAGCTGCAAGCGGAGCTTGAGCGGATGCGCCCCTTCGGTACCGGATTTATTAGCTTGGTGTCGCAAGCAGGGAAGGGAATCGCCGATGGACGAGGAGCGGGTAAGACGTCGGTGAGCGAGAGTTTCGACTTCGAGCAACGTGCGGCCGTTCGCGCAGGGAGGAAGCTCGTTACCGAAGCCACGCTCGATGGCGAAAAGGTGCTGAGAATGTTGATTCCGGTTCCAATCGGCAAGACCAACACTTCCTGGTCGCTTGTCGTCACGGTACCTGAACGGGCGGTGTTAGCGGGCGTGGCGAAGCAACGCGCGTGGGCTGCGGCGATGTGCGTGTTCAGCATACTGGCCGTATCGATGTTGCTGGCACTTAATATCGATCGCTCAGTCCTGCGCCCCATGGGCGGGGAGCCTGGGGTAGCTCAAACTATTGCGTCGCGAGTTTCGGCAGGCGACCTGACGGGAAAAGTCTCCTTGGTGCAAGGGGATACGTCGAGCGTGATGGCGGCGATGGCGAGAATGCAGCAGAGCTTACGTCGAATCGTGTTGACGGTCCGCAACAACGCAGAAAGCATCGCTGTTTCATCTACGCAGATTGCCGAGAGCAACGAGGATCTAAGCGGTCGAACGTCTCAGCAGGCGGCTTCGGTAGAGGAGGCCAGCGCGTCGATGGAAGAGTTTGCAGCAACGATTCAGGAAAACTCGTCGAACGCATTTGAAGCGAGTTCGCTAGCGTCCGATGCAGCCGTTGCCGCAGCGAAAGGAGGCGATGCAGTGGAGCAGGTGGTGACGACCATGGGCCGCATCCACGAGAGTTCCAAGGAGATTGCCGACATCGTTGGTTTGATCGAATCGATTGCCTTCCAGACGAACATCTTGGCTCTAAACGCAGCGGTAGAGGCTGCACGCGCAGGAGAGAATGGGCGTGGCTTCGCCGTTGTCGCCGCAGAGGTACGCAATTTAGCGGCGCGATCTGCGTCGGCGTCCAAGGAGATTCGAGACCTCGTTGCAACCAATCAAGACCTGGTGACCCGAGGCGCCGGTCTTGCTGACGAGGCGGGTACGATGATGAACGATATCGTGGAGAGAATTCAGCGGGCGGCTGCAATCGTTAGCGAGATTTCAGCTGCGAGTGCGGAGCAAGAGAAAGCGGTTACCCAGCTCGACGTGGTTGTACGAGGAATTGACGACAACACGCAACGCAATGCCGCTCTGGTCGAACAGAGTGCGGCGGCAACGCAAGGTCTCCGGCATCAGGCGCAAGAGCTCGTCAAATTGGTGTCGATGTTCAAGATTCCAGCGCAGGCCGATCTAATAGCGTGACGGTTATGGCTGCGGGCTACGGATGTTGAAGGCGATTGTTGCGATGAGAGCTTTGTGAGAGTCTGCGCTCCGGCATCAGCGGACCGTCTGCGCTTGGCTCGGCACCGGTCACCTTGTTGTGCCCGCAAGCCAAATGCTATACGGGAAGTACTGGCAACGCGCAATCCCGTGCCTAGAGAGGGTCGCCGCAAACATCATCGGTATGAGAGCAAAAAAAGCTTGTCCCAAAATATTCGTTGTCGTAGATTTTGATAACAGGGTCATCGGGTGCGATTGCTAGGTTCACCTCGCGCGGTGGAACGTTATAGAAGTGGCATTACCTGGGCATCGGGTATCGCAGTCAGTGTGAGCGTCGACCGGAAAGTACAGCCAAACAACTTTGGGCTGTTTTTTTTGGTGTTTATACATACCAACTGGTCAGTTAAAAATCATTCTGGTCGGAATGTTGTGTGTGCTGGTGCTAGTGGCAACCGAAGTTCATTAGTGTGCGTGCGGCGGCACGCGAGCCTCGTATGGCGGTGAGCGTGGCGAACGGCGTAAAACCGGTGCTTTTCTCGCAGGCGGGCATTCTCAAATAACGTGTTGCATCGGGGTGACAGCTTGGGCGAGGCGGAGGCCGGAGCCTTGCAGCCCGTTTAAACACAATGGCTGAATTGTTCTCTCATCAAAGAGATCGGCGCAAACCATGGAAGAAGGGCAAGTCAATGGCTGACCAACATACGACGAGGGCCGAGGATGATCGCCAGGACGGCACACTCACCCGCCGCGAGTTTTTGCAGGTTGGAGGGGCGATCGCGGCCGCCGGCGTCGCGATTGCCGTACCGGGCCTGAGCGGAGCGGCAACTAACGGAGCGTTCCGCATCGTCAAGACCACGAACGGGCAGATTCGGGGTCGAGTGAGTCGCGGTGTCGCCGAGTTCAAAGGTGTCCAGTATGGTGCCTCAACGGCCGGGGCTAACCGATTCCTGCCGCCCCAGCCTGTCGTTCCGTGGACGGGTGTGCGCGACGCATTGGTGTTGGGTAACAGGTCCCCACAAGTCGAATTGGATTACCCGGCATGGCTCGATAGCAGCCCAGCGACTGAGAACTGCTTGGCGCTGAATGTCTTTGCCCCCGAAGGAGCAAACCCGCAATCGCGCCTGCCGGTAATGGTGTGGCTTCATGGCGGAGCTTACATTTTTGGATCGGCGTCATCGCCCCTCTATAAATGCGAGAACCTCGCTCGATTGGGGAACGTTGTGACTGTTGGGATTAACCACAGACTGAACATCTTTGGTTATGCATTCCTCAGTGATGACGCTGGCCATGAGTTTGCGACATCAGGAAATGCCGGCCACCTGGATATCGTCGCTGCGCTGAAGTGGATCCAGCAAAACATCGCCGTGTTCGGGGGAGATCCGGACAACGTGACGCTCTTTGGTGAATCAGGCGGCGGTGGGAAGATCACCGCGTTGCTGGGCATGCCGGCGGCCAAAGGATTGTTTCACAAAGCCATTATTCAGAGTGGATCGCTACTCCGGCAGAAGGACCCGAGCGCGGCAACTGAAGTCACTGACAGGATGTATTCAACGCTAGGCATACGTCGGGGCGATGTGCGGGCATTGCAACGCTTGAGCGCCAACGAACTGCTCAATTGCTTCAAGCAGTTGTTCACGAATACGGAGCCTGGAGTCTCCGACGACCTGCTGATCTACGGACCGGTTGCGGACGGAATTGTCATCCCGTCCCATCTGTGGGACGGTCACGCGCCCGAGTTGTCGAAGGACATTCCCATCATAGTTGGAACAAACACTCACGAAGCAGTCCTATTCATTGATAAGGAACTGTTCAAGCCAATTCTTGATGATAGGGTGCTGGCCAAGAGGATCGCGAGCTTTGGGCTGGTAGGGAAGGCGGACGAGCAGCAGGTGCGTCCCCTCATCCCACTTTACCGCCAAAAAATGCCTGGTCTGAACGACCGGGAGCTACTGGTTAGAATTGCGACCGATATTGGATTCTGGAGGGGGGCGGTACTGCAAGCGGAGATGCGCGTGCGTGCGGGCGGCGCGCCCGTCTACATGTACGAATGTACATGGGAGACGCCCTGTTATGGTGGGAAATGGGCTCCCCATGCTATTGACGTTCCATTCGTTTTTGGTGTGCAGCACTATCCCACAGCCTGGGATGGGAAGGACAGCGATGCAGCAAGATCCGCCGCGGATCCCGAGAATCATTGGAGCGTGGTTAGCAAGCAGATGATCGGAGCGTGGGCTTCCTTTGCTCAAACCGGCAATCCGTCAACTCGAGGGCTCGAATGGACACCGTACGACCTGACCAAGCGCGCGACCATGATGTTCGGCGAACGTTCCGGTATAGCCGATGATCCGCGGTCGAGCGTCCGCGATGCAGTGCTTGCCCTCTGACGGGCGCTGTATTTATTCCAGTAGCGCGCAACTGTGACGACACCCTCGCATGGTGACGGACACTTCCCGATGATTTTGGAGTAAAAGGCAATGCCGCTCGATTCTGAAATCGTCGCAATCTTGAAGGAACTCGAGTGCGAGCCGCCGATGGAAAGCCTTCCTGTCGACGTGATGCGCGCGCGACTGACATTCCCTTCGCTGGAGAAGCGCACCGCTGTAGGTCAAGTCATTGAAATCCAGATGCCGCTTGCGGGGCGCGTGTTAGGCGCGCGTGTGTATCGACCTGTGGTTGAGCGAAGCCGTGGTGCGATCGCCTATTTTCATGGCGGAGGCTTCGTGATCGGCAACCTCGACTCTCATGATCAGCTCTGTCGGGATCTTTGCGTTGGCAGCGGCGCTACCCTGATCTCGGTCGACTACCGTCTCGCGCCGGAGCATCGGTTTCCCGCTGCGATAGACGACTGCCTCGATGCAGTCCGCTGGATCGCGCAACACGCGAAGATGCTGTCGATAGACCCGACGAAAATCGTCGTCGCCGGCGATAGCGCGGGCGGAAATCTCGCCACCGTGACTGCGCTGCAGATCCGGGACAAAGGTGGCCCGGATCTGCGCGCGCAGGCGCTTATCTATCCAGTGACGGACTATCACACGCCCGCTAACAAGTCTTATATCGAAAACCAATCGGGCTACTCGTTGACGCGCGCGGCGATGATCCGGTTCTGGAGCGAGTATCTGGCTGATGCACAGGAGGCGCGACATCCGTATGCGTGTCCGCTTCGCGCGCCGTCGCTGGAGGGTTTGCCGCCGGCGCTTGTCGTTACGGCGGAATTTGATCCGTTGCGCGACGAGGGTGAAGCCTATGCTGATCGAGTGTGTAACGCCGGTGTGCCAGTTACTCGATGGCGCTATGACGGGATGATTCATGGGTTCTTTCGAATGTCGGCGGCTTGTGCGAGAGCGAAAGAGGCGGTGAACCGTTCTGCCGCCTGGATAGGTGATGCGATGGAGCGGTGAACGTTTCGGGCGGGGGCTCTTGTGGCGACGCCCGATAGGGAGTTCGAATCGATTATCCAGGCCAATGCCGAACGCTACGGCGTCATGTACACCAATATGTCGGCGCACGCCGTGCGCAAGCAGGTTGCGAAGACGAGGGCGTGTGACTGTGGGTTTATCCCTGGAAGGGGGCACCGGGCTTTTGGGGCATCGCTGTGCCTTTGCTGCAGGATGCCGGCATATTGTTGCTGCCATTGTGCCGGTGTTCACACCGGCGTGCCTTAGTGATGCGCGTCGAGTCCGGACGGGGAAACTCGGGAAGGAAGTGATGAATAGTGCGCGCGTCTCGGGCGACGATTCGACGGAT
>NZ_CAJPHE010000054.1:0-6031 GCF_905339875.1 Burkholderia sp. BCC1998 | reverse complement strand
GCTCTGTCCAACTCGCAGTCCCGCTGCCCGACGATCGAGCCCCCTCGCATCCACCGTCTCATGAATCGGCGCATTCCATTTGGTCACCGTCATCGTGCCGCTGTTTGCCGGCGTAGCCGCACGACTATTGCACACGTTCTTGAAATTCATGAATCGCACTACTCAATAATCGCGACCATTTCTATGGGGCTGGGATTGTTTTCACCACCCTTCGGCGCCGATTATTACAGTGACTACGCCATCGGCAATACAAACCTTGACGACGGCGCCCAACCGATCTGGCACCACTTGGTCTTACTCTTAATTGGCATCACCATCGTCGCCTCCTTTCCGCTTCTTGGGATGGGATTAATCCAAGCACCTTAAAATCTATTATCGCCGAATGATTTGCCATTTCCGCGACAACCCCCTCAAAAAATTGGGACATCACCTATCACACATTCGCTCATCTCGAGATAGCGCACCCGACAATATCGAATCACGACGACTCGAAATCCAATAACACTCCCCATAAAATCCTAATGAAATTCTGGAATTTCATGGTTGGCGATCCAATTTATATATCACATCAATCAATAACATAAGGAGTACAAATACACCAGACCCATACTCCCAATGCAAAAACAATGCACCAACCCCACACAAAGTAAAACTCATACCCAAAAAATCAAACACACTCACAAAACCAATTGGAGATCATTTAATGAAGAAGCTTCTTCTCGCATCAACTGTACTAGGAATAGTAAGTTACACCGCCCATGCGCAGAGCAGCATTCTGCTTTATGGAATTATCGACGAGGGAATCAACTACAACAGCAATGCAAACGGTGAGCGCCTGTACAATCTTTCGAGTGGAGTCTTGAATGGGAGCCGCTGGGGATTGCGCGGGAACGAGGCTCTTGGCGGAGGAGTCGCGGCCATATTCGTGCTTGAAAATGGCTTTGACCTAAATTCAGGAAAGCTTGGGCAAGGAGGCCTCGAATTCGGGCGCCAAGCGTTCGTCGGGGTATCGAGCCCATACGGAACACTAACAATTGGCCGGCAGTACGATTCGGTCGTTGACTATCTCGGCCCTTTGGCGATTGGCGCCCAGTGGGGTGGTTCTCTTAATGCTCATCCGTCAGACACCGACAATTTTAACAACACAAATCGCACAAATAATGCGATTAAGTTCACCAGTCCGACGTTGGCTGGGTTCACTTTTGGCGGCATGTACGCGCTCGGGGGAGTGGCGGGACACGTAAGCCGCAATCAGATCTGGTCGCTTGGCGCGAGATATTCAAATGGGCCATTTGTCGCAGCAGCCGGTTATCTTAATGTACGCAACCCAAATGTATCGTTCTATGGAGCAGGCGGTACGGCCGCGTCAGTAGTCGCAGGAGTGCCGGGATCAAATTTTGGGGCGTCTCCGATTATTTCCGCCTATGCGTCTACTCATACCTACCAGGTAATCGGGGCCGGAGCCGCATACACTATTGGAGCTTCGACATTCGGTGCAAACTATTCCAACACCAAGTATATGGGACTCGGGGATTCTACATCGGGCCTCGTCCCTGCTAGAGGAATTTCTGGAACTGCGACTTTCAATAACGCAGAGTTAAATTTCAAATATCAGTTCACTCCAGCATTACTTATCGGCGCAGCGTATATGTACACAAGAAGTGGCGGCAGCGCTGGCGCAGGGGGCGCCACATACAATCAAGGATCGGTGGGGGTCGACTACTTCCTTTCAAAGCGGACCGACCTTTACCTCATTGGAGCCTATCAAAAGGCTAATGGGACTGATTCCACAGGCAAAACCGCGGTCGCATCGATCAATCAGTTGACGCCATCGAATAGCGATCGCCAAGCGGCAGTGCGTCTCGGCATTCGCCACAAGTTCTGATCAACTTTGAATTGTCGGCATAGTAACTGCGGCATCTGAGGGTAGTTCCCAGATGCCGCAGCCGCCAACGCTCAGACGACCATTGCTATCGCGCGCCTTCATATCGTCAGTGTCACCCATCACTTTCGCAAAGTACCTGAGGCGAGATCGGCGCCCGCGTCACTCGCCCCTTTCATCAGTTGTAGATTGCAACGTCCAAGTCGGAATGCTCGCAATATGTCCTTATAACCCGGCGCACTTGCGTCAGTTCCTTCTGCACAGACTAATGGTTATACGTCGCCACAGCCCTGCACGAGCATGACATCCGCTTGAGAGAACGCGCTGGCTAATCTTGAACTTATGCCATGGAGACTCTCGATACACGAACCACTTTTGTTTCAGTTCGCAGGACACAAGCGAGCTTTTCGCAAGCGCCCTGAGCACAGGACGCGCGCCCCTCATTTTTGCGTTAAGCAACGTCTGGAACCGAACACACCTCGAGACTGACGCCAAGCCGCACGTTGTCGCCGATCGCTGCCGAACAGACTAGACGGGCATGGAACTTCGAAACTCGAAAGCCTAGCCATGCCGAGCAAGATACGTGTCTGAGCCGATCTTCGTTGGCATCCCCAAGGCTCTTCCCCCTCGCGCAAGCCTTCATGACGTTTCGTGCAGGTAGCTTAACCAAGCTCGAATGTATCACTCGCACTGATCGAGCAGACCCACGAACTGACCATATGGACAAAAAAAATGGCTCCATGGTATTTTCGAGAATGGCTCTGATTGCCGGCTCCAGAGACACGTATAGTTGCTCGAAGCATGCCCTTCAAGTCGGTACCGATGGCGAGGGGTGAGCAGTCTCCCAACCCTCTACGCAGATGGAAATCATGAACAACTCTGAACTGCAGAACCGTAAGAACGCGGCAACTCCGCGTGGCGTGGGCGTAATGTGCAACTTCTATGCCGAACGAGCCGAAAACGCTGAGCTCTGGGACGTTGAAGGCCGTCGGTTCATCGATTTCGCCGCCGGCATCGCAGTATGTAACACCGGGCATCGCCACCCGAAGATTGTCAAAGCGATAACGGACCAGCTCGAGCGCTTTACGCACACTGCTTACCAAATCGTACCGTACGAGTCTTATGTGTCGCTTGCGGAAGCTGTCTCAGCGCGCGCGCCGGGGAGTTTTACCAAAAAGGCTGCGTTCTTCACGACCGGCGCCGAAGCTGTCGAAAATGCAATCAAAATTGCTCGTGCATCGACCGGCCGTCCGGGAGTGATCGCGTTCTCCGGCGGCTTCCACGGCCGCACGATGATGGGTATGGCACTGACGGGCAAGGTTGCCCCTTACAAATTGAGTTTCGGCCCGTTTCCGGCAGACGTCTACCACGCTCCGTACCCCAACGCAGTGCATGGCATTAGCACGGCCGACTCGCTCAAGCACATCGAGATGCTTTTCAAGGCTGATATCGAACCGAAACGCGTCGCCGCAATCATCTTCGAGCCCGTTCAGGGCGAAGGTGGCTTTTATCAAGCGCCAGCCGACTTCGTACTCGGCCTGCGCAAAATCTGCGATACGCACGGCATTCTGTTGATCGCGGACGAAGTTCAGACGGGATTTGCCCGTACCGGCAAGCTGTTCGCGATGGAGCACTACGACGTCGCCCCCGATCTTATGACGATCGCTAAGAGTCTGGCGGGCGGTATGCCGCTGTCTGGCGTGGTGGGGCGTGCCGAAGTAATGGATGCAGCGGCACCTGGCGGCCTTGGTGGCACATATGCTGGGAACCCGCTCGCCGTCGCATCGGCTCACGCAGTCCTTGAGATCATCGACGAAGAGAAGCTCTGCGAGCGCGCCACGAAGCTCGGGAACAAGCTCAAAGCCCGCCTCAATGCGCTTGAGCCTGATGTACCTCAGATCGCCGAAGTCCGAGGACCGGGTGCAATGAATGCCATCGAGTTCTGTAACCCCGACACGGGCGAAGGTGATGCCGAGTTCACCAAGCGCGTGCAAACCGCTGCACTTGAGCGAGGCCTTCTGCTGCTTGTATGTGGGGTCTACTCGAATGTAATTCGCTTCTTGTACCCGCTGACGATCCAGGAGCCTGTCTTTGACGAGGCTCTGGATATCCTCGACGAAGCTATCAAGATCGCCGCTGCACACGCGGCGTAACACTGCACGTAGCCGCAAGATCGGAGCTATTGGCACGTCGGCATCACCGGCGTGCATGTTCAATAATTGAAATACTGTACAGCGATGAATCTGAAAGACCCAACCCTTCTACAAAGCAAAGCCTTCATCGGCGGAGAATGGCTTGCGGCAGAGGATGGCGCGACCCTCTCGGTTACCAATCCAGCAAATGGCGAACATATTGGTCACGTACCTCGTCTGGGGGTGGCAGAGACGCGTCAAGCCATCACCGCAGCCAACGAAGCATGGCCGAAGTGGCGCTCCAAGACTGCCAAAGAACGAGCGACCATCCTCCGCAGATGGTATGAGTTGATGATCGAAAATGCAGACGATCTCGCACTTATACTCACGACGGAACAGGGCAAACCCCTTGCGGAAGCAAAGGGCGAGATCCAGTACGCCGCGTCGTTCATCGAATGGTTCGGCGAGGAAGCGAAGCGGGTTTACGGTGACGTTATCCCAACGGTCGCAAACGACCGCAGGATTGTGGTGACTAAGGAGCCAATCGGTGTCTGTGCGGCCATCACCCCCTGGAACTTCCCTGCAGCAATGATCACCCGTAAGGTCGGACCGGCATTAGCTGCTGGGTGCACGATTATTGTTCGCCCGGCAGATGCAACGCCTTTCTCCGCGCTCGCGCTGGCCGTCCTTGCTGAACGCGCCGGCGTCCCCAAGGGAGTCTTGAGCGTAATCACGGGAAGCTCACGCGTAATCGGTGGTGAACTGACTAGCAACCCGATCGTACGCAAGCTCTCCTTCACCGGGTCCACTGAAGTAGGCAGCACGCTGATGGCCCAGTGTGCGCCAACTATCAAGAAACTTTCCCTTGAGCTGGGTGGAAACGCTCCGTTTATCGTATTTGACGACGCCGACCTCGACGCCGCAGTAGCCGGTGCAATCGCGTCGAAGTACCGAAACAGTGGTCAAACGTGTGTCTGCACCAATCGATTCTACGTTCACGACCGCGTATATGATCTATTTGCAAGCAAGCTCGCAGAGGCTGTAAAGCAACTTAAAGTTGGACACGGTACCACTGAAGGAGTTACACAGGGCCCGCTAATTAACGAGTCTGCGGTGCTCAAGGTCGAGGAACACATTCAAGATGCCCTCGCGAAGGGCGCCAGGATTCTAACCGGTGGCAACAGACACGCACTCGGCTATGGATTCTATGAACCGACTGTCCTCGTCGACGTAACCGCCAAGATGGCGGTTGCCCGTGAGGAAACATTCGGCCCGGTCGCTCCGCTGTTCCGTTTCTCAACCGATGATGAGGTCGTCAGACTCGCAAACGACACCGAATTTGGTCTCGCTGCGTACTTCTACAGTCGCGACATCGGCCGAATCTGGAGAGTTGCAGAAGCACTCGAGTACGGTATGGTCGGAGTCAATACTGGCCTGATTTCTAACGAGGTCGCACCGTTTGGCGGGGTCAAGCAATCTGGCATCGGACGTGAAGGCTCGCACTACGGCATAGACGAATACATGGTCATCAAGTACATGTGTGTGGGTGGAGTGTAAGTACTCAATGCTACCGCTTCAACGGGCGGTAGCATTGGCAAACGCCGGGATACCCGGATTTCCGTATTCGAGGCGGGTTGACATTCACACGAATGGTCGAACGAATCGATCCTCGTAGTGGATGGCGAACGGGTTCATAACGGTCCTTCCAGTCATCAGTGGCACGGCCCCATGGCAGCGATGTTGAGCAGTACCCGCCAGATGAGCTTGGGGGCAGCCTGATCAGCGCGGAGTGCCCTTAGGTCTCGAGGATCTTGCGCAACTGCGAGTTGATGTTCTCGATAGCCCTCGTAACCGGCATGATATAGCCGGTGCCTCGCGTTCCCGCGCCGAGTGGTTTGAGCGTATGGTGTGACCATCCAGGACAGGGGCACTGGGGGGCACTTCGGGTGGGCAGGCCATTGTTACACAATGAGCCGCGAGCTCGTGTTAGTAGTTCGTAAGCCGTCAATAAACGACA
>NZ_CAJPHE010000053.1:0-6764 GCF_905339875.1 Burkholderia sp. BCC1998 | reverse complement strand
GAAGCTGAACGACGTCGCCGCCGACGTATTGCCGGCGACGTCGATCTGCCGGACCTGGACGTTGTTCGTGCCTTCGACCGCGCTGAAGCTGGTGTTCCAGTGCGCACCGCCGTCGACGCTGTACTGCACGGTGGCGCCGGTTTCGACGCCGGTCAGGTTCAACTTACCGACATTGGTGACGTGATCAACAGCGCTGCTGCCCGAATCGACCGCCAGCGCCACACCCGGCGCAGCCGCCGCCGTATCGAGCGTGAAGCTGAACGATGTCGCCGCCGACGTGTTGCCTGCGACGTCAACCTGCCGGACCTGCACGTTGTTCAACCCTTCGACGGCACTGAAGCTGGTGTTCCAATGCGCACCGTTATCGACGCTGTACTGCACGGTGGCGCCATTCTCGATGCCGGACAGGTTCAACGTGCCGACATTGGTGACGTGATCAACAGCACTGCTGCCCGAATCGACCGCCAGCGCCACACCGGGCGCGGCAGCCGACGTATCAAGCGTGAAACTGAACGACGTCGCCGCTGACGCATTGCCCGCGACGTCAACCTGCCGCACCTGCACATTGTTCACACCCTCGACCGCCCCGAAGCTGGTACTCCAATGCGCACCATTATCGACGCTGTACTGCACGGTCGCGCCACTCTGAACCCCGGTCACATTCAGCGTACCGACATTCGTGACGTGATCAACAGCACTACTGCCCGAATCGATCGCCAGCGCCACACCAGGCGCCACAGCCGCAGCCGTATCGAGCGTGAAACAGCACGACGCCGCCGACGACGCATTGCCGGCGATGTCGACCTGCCGGACCAGCACGGTATTCGTTCCCTCGACCGCGCTGAAGCCGGTGCTCCAGTGCGCGCCGTTGTCGGTGCTGTACTGAACGGTCGCGCCGTGTGCGATCCCGCCGAGCGAAAGCGTGCAGTCCGACGTGATGTGGTCGGTGGCCGAACTGCCCGTGTCGTGCGCCAGCGCGACGACAGGGGCGGGCGGTGCAATATCGACATAGGCGGTCGCCCAGCTCAGCGTGCCGTTGCCCAACCGGATGGCGTACGTGAAGCTGTCCTGCGCGTAGCCGAGCGTATTGAAGCTGTTCGACAGCCATGACGCATCGAGATGGCTCGCATCGTATCCGACCTTGCCGTCCGACGTGACCCAGATGTGCGCGCCGTGCGCGCTGTAATCCATGCTCACGGCTTCGGCTCTCGCCGTGTCCTGCGTCAGCAGCGCGGTCTGCTCGAGCGCGACGGTCGCTTCGGTGCCGGAGTCGAGCGAGTAGAGCGTCTTGGCCGCGCCGCCGAGATCGTTCGCCATCACGTTCAGGTAGACGGTGGTGAGTGCATTGTCGGTGAGCCCTGTCTGCGCCGACATGAACACATCGTCTTGTGCCTGCGGCGTATTGCTGATGGACACCGCGGTGCCGTTCGAAGTCGTCGCCATGTCGTGCTCCCCGTCCTGTCTGATGTGTATTGATGCAGGCATTTCGCCGCCCCATGCGGGCTCGCCTGCGGATCTGCAAATCGGTCTTCGTATCAGCGCTCGCGCAACGCCATTTCCTTGGTCTTGATGACGGGCTTGAGCAGGTAATGCAATACGGTCCGGCGGCCGGTCCGGATGTCGACCGTCGCGATCATGCCCGGCACGATCGCGACCGGCTGGCTGCGGCCGCTCGGCTTGTTCTGCCGCGTGCGCACCAGCACGCGGTAGTAGCTGTCGGGTTTCTCGCCGGGGCGGTCGGGCACGATCGTGTCGGCGCTGATGTCCTCGACGACGGCCGGAAAGCCGCCGTAGATGGAAAAGTCGTACGCGGAGAGCTTGACCGTCGCGTCCTGCCCCGGATGCAGGAACGCGATGTCCGCGGGCCGCACGCGCGCTTCGATCAGCAGCGTGTCGTCCAGCGGCACGATCTCCAGCAGGTCCATCCCCGGCTGGATCACGCCGCCGACGGTGTTGATCTTGATCTGCTTGACCATGCCCTTCAGCGGCGCCCGCACCAGCGTGCGCGTGACGCGATCCTCGAGCGCCACATTGGCCGCGCTCAGCGCGGACTGTTCGGCGCGCGCCTGGTTCAGCTCCTTCATCGCGTCGGCGCGGAAGTGCGCGGTCGTTTCGTCGATCTTCTGGCGCGCTTCGCGATAGGCGGCTTCCAGCCGCGGCATCGCCAGCCGCGTCGCGTCGAGGTCGCCTTTCATGTCGTTGGCCTGCCGTTCGAGCCGCAGGACTTCGACATCGGATACCGCGCCTTTCTGCACGAGCGGGCTCGTCAGCGCCAGCTCCTTCGCGACGAGGCCATAGCTATGCTGCAGCTGCGCCTGGCGCGAACGTTTCTCCGCGAGCTCCTGGCGATGCTGTTCGGCCTGTTGCCTGAGCACGTCCAGATTGGCCTGCAATTCGCGCTGGCGCGATGCGAACAGCGAGCGCTCTTCGTCCAGCAGGCCGGGGCTCGTCTGCGCCAGCCGATCGGGTGCGACGAACGCGGCGCCGTTCGCCTCGGCGGTGAGGCGCGCGATCCGGGCAAGCAGCGCGGCATCCTTCGCCTGTCCTTCCTTGTACGACGACGTGAAGCGCGTATCGTCGATGCGCATCAGCGGCTGGCCTTTCTGCACGACCTGTCCCACGCGCACCATGATCTCGGAGACGATGCCGCCCTCGAGGTTCTGGACCACCTGCACCCGGCTGGACGGGATCACCTTGCCTTCGCCGACGGTCACTTCGTCCACTTCGGCGAACGCGGACCAGGCGAGGGCGACGACGAAGAAGGCGAGCGTCGCCCAGAGTATCCAGTGGCTGAAATAGCGCGGCCCTTCCATTGCCGCAGCGCAGCGTTCGCGCATGAACGCCGTATCGTCGGCGCGCGGCCTGAGGGCCGCGCCGATCCGTGCGACCAGCGCCTTGAGCGCCGCGGCGCGGTTCATCGTCGGCGTATCCGCGCCGTCGGGTTCAGCCAGCAGCGACATGGAGCGTCCTCCCTGCAAGCGCGGCCAGGACCTGGTCCTTCGGGCCGTCGGCGACGACGCGGCCCTGATCCATCACGATCAGGCGGTCGACGAGCGTGAGCAGCGACGGGCGATGCGTGACGAGCAGCAGCGTGCGGCCCTCGAGGCGGGCCGCGAGCCGCGCCTTGAACAGTTCCTCGGACCGGTTGTCCATCGCGCTGCTGGGCTCGTCGAGCAACAGCACCTGCGGCGACAGCAACATCGCGCGGGCGATCGCGACCGCTTGACGCTGTCCGCCGGACAACGCTTCGCCGCGCTCGCCGACGGCGAGATCGAAGCCGTTCGGCAAGCGGTTGACGAAGTCGGCGACCCCGGCGACCTGCGCGGCGCGCAGCACGGCGTCGTCGTCCACGCCGGGCGCGCCCAGCACGATGTTGTCCCGCACGGTGCCGTTGAACAGCATCACGTCCTGCGGCACGTGGCCGATCCCGCGCCGCAGCGCGGCGGGATCGTACTGGCGCAGCTCGACGCCGTCGATCAGTACGTTGCCGGAAGCGGGCGGATAGAGCCCCAGGATGAGTTTTTCGATCGTGGTCTTGCCCGAGCCGACGCGTCCGATGATGCCGACGCGCTCGCCCGCGGCGATGCGGAACGACACGCCGTCGAGCGACGTGCCGCTCTGGCCCGGGTACGCGAAGCCGACGTTCCGGAATTCGATCTCGCCGCGCAGCGCCGGCCGGTGCACGAAGCGCTGGTCGGCCGGGCGCTCGCCGGGCAGGTTCATCACGCCGCTGATCGACGCCAGCGCGCTGCGGGACTGGTGGTAGCGGGTCAGCAGCGACGCCACCTGGCCCATCGGCGCCAGCGCGCGGCCCGTCAGGGTCGTGCAGGCGATCAGGCCGCCGGTCGTGAGGCGGTCGTCGCCAATCATATAGACGCCGCACAGGACTACGGCGAGATAGGCCACCTGTTGGGAGAACATCGCGAAATTGACCGCGCATCCCGACAGCAGGCGCGACTTGAGCCCGAGCCGCGCGATCTCGCCCAGCAACTGCTCCCAGCGGGCCTGCATCGGCCCTTCCGCGCCGTTGACCTTGATCGTTTCGAGGCCGACCAGCGTTTCGATCAGCAGCGCCTGCCGTTGGCTCGCGTGGCGCTGGCTGGCCTGCACGGCCCGCGCGAGCGGCCCCTGCACGGCAACGCCCGCGCCGATCACGAGCGGCAGCGCCATCAGCGGCAGCCAGCCGAGCCCGCCGCCGACCCAGAACATCGCCGCGATGAACACCACCGAAAACGGCAGGTCGATCAGCGCCGCCGCGGTGGCCGACGTGAGGAAATCGCGCACCGCTTCGAATTCCTGGATCTGCGACGCGAAACCGCCGACCGACGGCGGGCGCGCGGCCATCCGGATGCCGAGCACTTTTTCGAACAGGTTGGCGGACAGGATCACGTCGATCTTCTTGCCGGCCATGTCGATGAAATAGCCGCGCAACGTGCGCATCACCACGTCGAACACGATCACGAGCACGATGCCCGCCGCCAGCGCCCACAACGTCTCGAGCGCGTGGTTCGGCACGACCCGGTCGTAAACGTTCATCGTGAACAGCGGCATGGCCAGCGCAAACAGGTTGACCAGCATCGACGCGAGCATCACTTCCGCGTAGATCGGCCACGACTGCGCGACCACGCCCCAGAACCAGTTGCGCGGGCGCGGCACGGCGCTTTCCGCGTCGCGCGCGTCGAACCGGTGGGCGGGGCGCGCGAACAGCACGAGGCCGGCATGGCGTTGCGCGAGCTCGGCCGGGGCGAGCGCTGCCTCGCCGCAGCCGGTTTCGGGAAGGATCACCTGCACGGTGCCGGACGCGTTTCTGCGAACCAGCACGCATGCCTGCCCGTCGTTCAGCAGCAGCACGACGGGCAAGACCGCGTCCGGGATGTCGTCGAGCGCGCGCCGGGCCAGTTTGGCGGAAAGGCCCGCGCGCGCCGCTGCCCGGATGAACAGCGCCGGCGTCAGGCGCTGGCCGGCCAGCGGCAGGCCGGCCACGAGCGCGTCGGCGCCCACGGGCCGGTCGAACAGCCGCGTCAACACGAGCAGGCAGCCCAGCAGCGGATCGTCCTCGATGCCCGATCCGTGGGGCAACTCCCATGCACGCGCGCCTGCCGCGCCCGCCGCGGCTTCCGTCGTGGCGGCGTGCATTACAGTACGCCGCCACGCAGGTGACGGTCGGACTGGTGCGGCAGTCCCCCCGGCGCGGATATCCCCGCCGTCAAGCGCTTTGTCTTGCTCATGCGCTACCCCGATGTTGTTCGTTCGATGTCCGTCGCTTGGTGCGACTGCTTGTCGACTACTGCCTTACGTCGGAGCAACAGCAAGTAGCGGGCCAGATGGGGTGGTGGGCGCGCGCAGCACGGCGGTGCGTGCTTGCGCGAGCCGGCCGGCCGGCGCGAATGGCGATTTGGTTTCGGATCTGATACGAATGAATGCGCGTGGCGTTGCGGACGTGCGCGGCGCGATGCGCGGCGGCGCTCACGCTCTTGTGCGCGGATCAAGATGGCAGGGCAGCAGGGCGGTGGCGAACCGTCGCCGTGGCGCAAGCGGGGCGCTGGGCCCGGCCTCGAGAAATGTTTCAGCGCTGAAACGTCCGGGGTGTCGCGACGTATCGCCGATGCAACGTGGTAAGGCCGGGGGCCGGCAGGCTTGCCGCAGGCGCGCCCGCCCATCGTAGCATCGACCCCTTATCCATCAGGAGATTGCCCGTTGGCTTCGCCATCCGCCCAGCGCCGGTCGTTGCGCTCTCGCCTGCGGCGCGCCCGCAATCCGTGGCAGGCGCCGCGCGCGCGCACGCTATTCACGCGACCCGCGACGTCGCCGCATCGCACGCTGCTGTTCCGCCTCGCCCTCGTCGTGTTCCTGTGCGCGCTCGCGTTCCTCGTGCTGTATCTCGATCGCGACGGCCTGCGCGATTCGACGAAGAGCACGCCGATGGGCATCGCCGATCTCGTCTATTTCACGATGGTCACGGTCGCGACGGTCGGCTACGGCGACATCGTGCCGGTCACCGCGCGGGCGCGGCTGATCGATGCATTCCCCATCGTGCCGATCTGCATCGGCATCTGGTTCATCTTCCTGGGCACGGCGTATCAGTTCGTGATCCAGCGCGTTGTCGAGGAATTCCGCATGAAACGCCTGCAAAAGCAACTGACCGATCACATCGTCGTGTGCGGCTACGGCCTGTCCGGCTCGATCGCCGTGCGCGAGCTGCTCGACAGCGGCGTCGATCCGGCGACGGTGATCGTGATCGACGCGCAGCAGCAGGCGCTCAAGGCCGCGACGTCGCTCGGCGTGACCGGGCTGCTCGGCGACCCCGCGCACGAGGACCTGCTGCAGCAGGCGCAGGTGCGCGCCGCGAAGGCGATGCATCGCGGTGACCGACGATCCGACCGCTATCCTGCTGACGCTGTCGGTGCGCAGCATCGCGCCCGACACGAAGATCGTCGTGCGCATCCAGGAGAACCTGTATCAGCGGCAATTGCGCCAGGCGGACGTGATCGTGTCGTCGACGAAGATCGGCGCGCTGCTGCTCGCCGATGCGGTGCACAGCCGCTACATCGTGCCGTTCGTCAACGACATGCTGTCGACCCGCGGCCGCGCGCCACGGCTTGAGCTTGCCGTCCGCCACGTCCTGAATGACCTTAAATCGGTCCAGCTCGCGCATCGTCATCGTGATCCGCTCCGTTGCGGCCATCGCAGCCTCCGGCGCCGGACACCCGGCGGCCGGACAGCTTACGCGGCCCGAAAGCGGACATTTCAATCTAGCCACTACA
>NZ_CAJPHE010000052.1:0-6907 GCF_905339875.1 Burkholderia sp. BCC1998 | reverse complement strand
CGTCGATCGAAGTCGTTGCACTCTGCGTAGAACTCCTGGCCATCGTCGGCAACCAACGCAACGCTTATTAGATTGCAGTCGATGAAGTCGGTGAACTCTGTATCAACAAAGATTCGCATTGTCCCCCCTTGGTGTTGAGCGCCAGTTTCGTAACGATACTAGAATGCGCGTTTTGCGTTCGCCATGTAGGCTCGCCTTACTCTATCGGTGTGAGCGCAAGCCGTGACTCGACGATCGAGAGAAACTCAACAACCGAAAAACCGAGCCCTCTGCATAGCGCGACGACGGTGTCGAGCGTTGGCGAACGGCGACCCTGCTCCAAGAGCGAGATGTACGTCCGGTCTAGGTTTACAGCAAACGCCAGCGTTTCCTGTGTGAGATGTTGGGACGTTCGGAGCGTCCGCAGTGTGAGGCCGAATGCGACATTATGATTGCCGCGAGCTGAATAGGTGTCTGGCTTGAGACGATAAGGGGCATCGCTTTGCGAAGCACTGCTTTGCATTTTCTCAAGATCGATAGGTTTGATTTTCATTGGATTTGAAACGTTGGTCCAATTCTAACTGCACGAACCGTCGCCGGGCGAGCTCGCCCGGCGACGGTTCGTGCTTTCGCCGGTTCCTCCAGCAGCACGCGGCTACTTGTTAAGTAGCAGAGACGTCAGCTACGCGATAAAAATACTGCCGTGAGCGATCCACGGAGGGCCCCGTGATCGCGTCGACTCCCCGTTCGCTGAGGCGACGCAAAGCCGCCTTAGGAGAGACATTCCAACGTTTGGCAATATCGACCAGAGAGACGTAGGTTGATCGGAACTTCACAACGTCATCTTTAGTGACGAGATCTATCGCACGACCATTGACTCGATACACATCATGAGGCAATAGGCCAGATCGGATCAGGTGATACGCAACTTCCTCCTTTATTGAAAGCACCTGTGCGACTGCCTGGGCGCTCATCGTCGATGGTGGAAGACGCTTCGCGTCGCAGATAGCCAAGCGAACGTCGTCCTTGTGCACCAGATATGCTCCAATTCCGCGAACGCCTGCGGCCTTCCCGAACGATCGTACTGCGCCGCTAAGCAGCGACTCGATGACTCTCAAGAACACCGCGTTATCTCTACACATGTGGCGGAGCACATGCCTGAGCAGCAGAGTCTCCTCGGGCGAATGGTCGGTGCGGTCGCATGCTGGAAGATCAAGCAGGCGGCGTACTTCGTGCGCTGATATAGACCACTTGCTCCTATGATAATTTGGCGTTTCCCCAATCAAGCCGGCGTTCAGCATGATGCGAATGCGGCGACGGCTTATGCCGAGCAGTTCGCTAGTTGCGTGTAGATCGATGACATCGCGAAGAGCGGTCCTCGTCTGCGAAACACTGTTCGCGTCCGCGACAGCAAAGCGTCGTCCAATCGGACTACGAAGAATGCGAGCATTGAGTCGGCCGGTCGAAATCAGCCGCCAGATCGTGCTGCGCGAGCACCCCAATTCTCGGCGAATCTCGGATGCGGAAAGCACGGTATGCCACTCTCGCTTGCTAAATGCCCGATGCCGTCCGTCGATGGCCCCATACCAGTGGCCATCGAGATGTGCTTCGAACTCTCGCCTCATGAAATCGAATTCATTGCCTGCGAGCGTCTTGTAAAGTAAGCGATAAAGACCGGAGTATTTTCGACGGATGCTCGTTTCTGTCGTGGTCTTCTCATCGTACTTGGCCATCATCGTCCGGAAGCTATATGGCCAGTGCAGCATTAGTTGAGCACATTGACCTACATAGTCTGCGGCTGTGGTCAAATTTTGAAGCCCGGGGGTCCGGCCATGAGGATGCGTATGGAGAGCAGATATGTGCGGCGCCAATGCATGGAGCAGGCGCAAGAATTGAGTCTGCGAAAGGCGTGCAAAAGGCTGCACAAGACGGCGCGACGCTCGTTGCTCAGAACTGGCTAGCTGCCTCGAACCGTTACCGCTGCACCATTGCATTAACGTCGTATGTGTCTCCGGTGCTCGCTCCATTGTCATCTCGGCAAACCTCCGACCACACGTGCACTGTATGTATGACCCGCTCCTCCACGCCGACACCTTGCCGCATGCGTCGCACGACTCTCTCAGCATCGCGTTGTGTGCAGGGCATGCTACGAAAACGCTTAGCGACCATGCTGACCGGATGTAGTGGTCCTCGGCTAGGCATGCTGGGCACCAGCGCATACGAGTTCTATTGAGCCATGACTCCTTTTCGGGCGAAGCGGTGTCGCCCTCCCGTTTAATCCATGAAGGCCACGGCTCCGGCAGGCAATTTAGTTGTTTGGCCGAAACGAGGGTTAACTCGGTAAGGTCCTTGATAGTGACGGGATTTTTTTGAAGCAAGCTCCTGACGAAATCGAAGCTTCCCGAGTATCCATTGACGCCCAGGAGCCGGCGCAGATACTCGGTGAGGCTCTCGTCTTCGTGAGGCGGATCGCGAAGTAAGAGAGGGGCGCGGTTCATATTGGCCTCGTTTCCGATTGATGTCTCATCTTCGCTTTCACACCAATGCTCTCCGCTGCAAAAGGTTCTAGCCGTTTGTCTAAGCGACGACGGCAGAAGTCCTTGTTGAACGGATTGAGTTGACGATGGCCGGCCTCCCAAATTTGCTCCACGAAGGCTTGCTCGAGGATGGCTTCGGATATCTTTGTCGAATCAGAGCAGAATGCGAGCATCAGCGCGCGTTGAAATAGCGAGACGAGATACCCGATCCGACCATCGGTCGCGTAGTACAGCTGCTCGAGCGTTTCGTATGACGACGGTCGAAGGACGCATTGAATTGGTAACGCCTCGAACAATGTCGACACAAGAGCGGTGAATTCCTGTGTACTTGTCTCATTGTCGAGGGTCATTCTGTCCATGGGCAGGCCGGCGGAAAATCGACGTCGAAGTTGCCCGTTTGTGGCGACGAGTATCTCTGCCCGACGAATGCCGACAAGAACGACTGGCTTCGCGATTCGGTCGGCAAAATTCTTGATCCAGTCACCCACCTTGTAGATCGTGGGCGACTGCCCACGATCGTGGACATGTTGCAACTCGTCGAGTATGACCATATCGACCGCACATGCTTGAATTAGGCCGATCAGTCGTTCGGTTTTTGACGAGTTTGTTCCTTTGGATGGAGCAGGGTCTCCGATTTTGGTCAGCAGACACTCGGCAACAGAACTGATCGTAGCGAGTGCTGGGATAGAGGCGTACAGAACGGGTACGACGTCGCGGTGGGGTTCCGAGTAGCGTTGATTCTCGCCTTCAATAACTTTGCATACCGTAGTTTTTCCACAACCGGTTTCCCCGTACAAAGCCATACAATCGACTAGACCGGTTTGACGGTACAGCGTCAACGATTCCGATATGCTGCGATAAGCGTTCTCGAATTGTGGAAACATGATGGTTTCACGGCGGAACTGAGTCAACGCATCCAATTGCTTCGGAGACAACTCTGAGATTCTCTTCATTTCGTCATCCTTTAGATGATGTTCCGTTGGATCCGAGTTAACCTTGCAGCGGATTCGTAAGAATTGCTTGAAGAGTTTGTCTTGCGGGATTGCTGTTGCTGTGGGACGCTTGGTGCTGCGTTGCCAGAAGGATTCTCGTTGCTCACCCCAAGCGCCTTTGCGGCCTTTCGGCGCTGCCTGAGATGCTTTGAATTCGCAAGACCAGACAGGGCATCGGAAATCTCAAGGCGCGCTTCCATTGGGCTTTTGGCGTGTTCGCTGTTTTCCTCGCTATCGCGACGGTACTTCCTGATCAATTTATGCTGTGCCAAGCGAAGTCCATTGGCATAGTCTGCATTGACGGCTGGTACCCGAATTCTTTCTTGCCCATCGGGTGCCCAGAGCCATATAGAACTGAGGTCTTCGGGGTCGTACGCAACTCGAACGCGCACGCCTATACCGTATGTAGAGATGATCGGTAGCAGGTCGTCGCTAGCGTAGTACAGGCCATTGAGCAACACACCGTCATGGCGCAGGCTACGCCTCTTGTCGATGCCAAGATGTAAGGCGATTTCTTCGGCTGACGCAGGTAGTTTCTGAGATACACCGGCGATGCCTTCTTCCCACTTCTTGCTCGGAGTAGTTCCAATGCCGTTGTGTACGGTTTGTGCGTAGACGTCAAGAAGCCACTTCTCAAACAGATGCGTGAATTCTGAAATCGTCAGGACAGTGCAGGTAAGCGGATCGTAGTCGCCGCGAGCGGCGAAGTGTGCGAGGCTGGTCCCCGGCAATCTATGCGCGAAGGAATAATTGCAGGTCTTCAAAAAGCGTTCGATCACGCCCTTGAAGCGAGGTTGTCTCTTTGGGCAAAACAACAACTGAATTTGTAAATCGAAGCACGCGGCGGCCAGGGAGTCGCTGTGAAACTCGGGGCCGTTGTCGCACACGAGCACTTCGAACCGACCGTAGCAAAGCCAAGGGTTCTGTACAATCAAGTTTGGCACAACCGCTCTAGCCGGCTTCTTTGGAAGAAGCGCATGGCGGACGGCACGCATGACCGCTAGTGTTGATGTGTCATCAAAGCCGATGTAGTAGCCTAACGGCATTCGACTGAAGACGTCGATCAACATCGTCAAAGTTGGTCGACCGCACGGAAGACCCGTTTCTTCGTCTAAGAGAAATACGTCTAAGGGCGTATGATCGACCTCCACCCGCTCAAGGACTCGGGAAACCTGTACGCCCCGTCGAACTATTCGATAACGACGGTCGGCAGCTGGTTTACCTTCATTAAGTATAGTGATGTCATACTCGGGCACTCTGTCGAACAATCGATACAGGGTTCTCGGGTTGGGCGGCTGCAGATGCTCCTCTTCCGGGAGAAAATTATTGGCTTGGGTAATCTTGCGAGAAAGACGATCCTCGACATTCTTCATCACCAGTTGGCGGGCGGTGGTCGATTCCTCGACAATGCTTTCCATGAAGAGATCAATGACTCTCTGGTCCGTTCGCGGCTTCCGTGGACCTTTGAGATCATGTCTAGGTATTAGTTTGCGTGGATCGTTTGAAATCGCAATGGCTTTGCACCAGCGATAAACGGTTGTAGGGCTCGGAGGGCTTTTGTCGTTGAGCGCCTGGGCCACTTGCTGTATGAATGGCCTCAATGCGCCAGGCGTGTATGAGGGCCGGCCATTTGCCAAAAGGAGATCCACATATGCTTTGCGCCTGAGTGCAGCTATTTGCACTGACTTTTTAAGCTCGCAAAATGGACGCCCATATCGGGCGCGCAAAGTGCTATCGTCGGAGCGCTCGCCTGCCTCGGTGGCACGCTTGGATATGGCGACCACTCGCCCTTCCGCGTAGGCCTCCAGAATCTCCTGCTTTGTCTTACGGATTAAATCCAATGTCTCGCAATTCTCAAGCGCGATGCTTCCGTTATCGAGTGTGCGTTCGATGCGAAATGTTACGCCATCGATCTTAAAAGTCTGTCCCTTCGTCAATGAAAAACCATTCATGCTTGCTCTCCAGAGATATGTTGACGGGCGTGTCATAGCTGAGCGGGCGATCGAGGGGACACGTTGCATGCCCACGCATAAGAAGATCGACGACGGCACTCGAACCGAGAAGCGAGATAAGTTGTCCTAATGTGCTAATTTCAGAGCGAGTTATAGTCCTTAGGCTGCGGCGAATCGCATCGTAGTCGACAGCAGAGAGTGGCGCTTCATATCGCAGGCGCCGTAGGTTGGTCAATCGTGGTTGCTTGCGAATGGACTCGTCCGTTAGAACCAGAAATAACTTTCCGAGGCGATGCATATGTTCTTCTACACGATCAAATTTGTCGCGGACTGCCTGCTCAGCCAGGCGACGTGCAGGCTTGATTTCGATGAGGAAATGCCTGCCGTCGGTCAGTTCCAGTTCATAGTCGGGTGTGTAAAGGCGGGTCCGGTCACCATCAGGAAACGAGATTCGCACCGGCTGCTCGCGATAGGACGCCACGCGAGGGGACATCTCAAATAGGACGCATGCATCTGCCTCCAGCAGATGTTCGTATCCCACCATTCGGTTATTTTTTCGACTCGGGAAAAGTCCGCGCGGAATTCCACCGGACCGCGTCACGATTTTGCGGACCGGTTCGTGGCCAGCGGCCCATGGAAGCGGTATCGAGTACCTCGTTTTCACTGCTGCTCCTTTTCAGGCGTGAGCTGTCCCTCGACAACAAGAAGTTGTCGAAAATAACGTCGACAATAGGCGAACGCTATCCGCGACTCGACAGGATTTGCTCGAATCGCGCGCGGCAGCGGATTGATAGGGAAATGAAGGGCTTGACTCTGAGGGCGGAGCGGAGGAGACTCGAAATCGCCAAATCACGAATCTTCCTTAGTTCCGACCAAAGAGCGCTGCAGGCCCCTCGGGTTTGTGGCGCTTTTTCTTTACATAGCCTCTCCTCTGATCACATCGACATTGCCTGGCGCGCCAGACTTCCGGTTACGAACCAGCGCGGCATGAACGCTCGCGATAATCTCGACATCTTCGGGGCTCAGTTGTGGCAGGTCTTCCGCAATTGCCATGAACACTGCGTGTTTGCGGGGCGAAAGCTCTTCCGGCAGGCGGAAAAGCCGCTGGGACCTGCGTGCAACGTTGTTTAACTGGAGAATCCGGTCGCTGTCGAGCTCCAAGGCTCGACCTAGCATTTCCAAGAACGGCGAGCCGTCTGGCGTCCGCCGTCCCGTTTCTACTGCACTGATGTAGGTGTCGTCCACGCCCATGCGTGTCGCGAGCGCGGCCTGCGTCAGGCCGAGCTCGGTTCGACAATCTCGAACGAAGTCTCCAAGGGCGGTCATCAGATCGACTACATTCAGAAGATGGGAAAGTAACTCAGGATAACGAGCCCTTCATTCGCCAGCAATCGATAGGCATTGGCATGGGCCGTTGATGGTGAAACGGACAGAATGCGATGTTCGC
>NZ_CAJPHE010000051.1:0-7079 GCF_905339875.1 Burkholderia sp. BCC1998 | reverse complement strand
ACGAGGAACAGTTACCTCTGGGTTTCGAGCCTCTTCGCGAAAAACGGCCGTCGCCTCGAAACCAGCGAAACAACTCATCGATGGTTCGTGGCGGGAAGCGCGACGCTACGCACCGCGACATAGTGTGCTTCCGTGCATTGCGCCGGCTTTATACCGCCTGCTGCACCGAAGCTGCTCATACTATTCAGTCAAATTAGAAGAACTACTGGTATTTAAAAACTTTAGTACGTTGAGTTTTTTGAAACGAGGGCTTTGTGTCCGGCTACGACTACCGAGCGGCGAGAGCCAGACCCATCAAAGCTTAGCGGCGACATAGGAGTTTCCCTATGTCGCCGCCTGCCGTCTCCGAGCCGTTCTCATGCCGTTACGCTTGCCTTACGCGCTCACTGACGTCGACACCCACCTGAGTCGTATTTGCGGTTCCGCCCAAATCCGGCGTGCGTGGCCCCTGCGCGATGCCTTCCTCGATGGCCCGCAAGATGGCGTCGTGCGCAGCACGATACTTGTCCTGCCCTCGACCCAGAAAATCGAGCATCATCGCGCCGGTCCAGATCATGCCGAGCGGGTTTGCAACGTTCTTGCCGTAGATATCGGGCGCCGAGCCATGCACGGGCTCGAACAGCGACGGAAACGTTCTTTCTGGATTCAGGTTCGCCGAGGGCGCGATGCCGATCGTACCGGCGCATGCTGGTCCAAGATCCGAAAGGATGTCGCCGAACAGATTCGACGCGACCACGACGTCGAAGCGCTCTGGCGAGAGAACGAAACGTGCGCAGAGGATATCGATATGATATTTGTCCGTCTTCACCTCGGGATACATCGCGCTAATCGCGGCAACGCGCTCGTCCCAGAACGGCATGGAGATCGAGATACCGTTCGACTTCGTCGCGGACGTGAGATGCTTCTTCGGGCGGCTGTTCGCTAACTCATAGGCAAACTTCACGATTCTGTCGACGCCATGGCGCGAGAACACCGCCTCTTGGAGAACAACCTCCCGATCGGTTCCGGCAAAAAGGTGTCCGCCAACTGAGGAGTACTCCCCTTCCGTGTTCTCACGCACGACATAGAAGTCGATATCGCTCGGCTCCTTCCCTGCAAGCGGGCAAGGCACGCCTGGCATGAGACGCACGGGACGCAAGTTGACATACTGGTCGAACTCGCGCCGAAACTTGAGGAGTGAACCCCACAGAGAGATATGGTCGGGAACGATTGCAGGCCAGCCGACTGCCCCGAAGTAAATTGCCTCAAAGCCGCGCAGTTGCCCGAACCAGTCGGCCGGCATCATGTCGCCATGCTCGCCATAGTAGTCGCAGTTCGCCCAATCGAACGTCTCGAATTCGAGTCTGATGTCATACTTCTCTGCGGCAGCTTTAACAACGCGCAGGCCCTCCGGCATCACTTCCTTCCCAATGCCATCGCCTGCGATTACCGCGATCTTGTGCGTCGTCATGGTTACTGTCTATCAAAATGGCCTCATGCATGAGGCCAAAAATGTACGCTGATCCCCCCTGCGCGATCGCGCATGCACCCCATGCCATCCTTCCTGCCAAGACCATGCTTTACGCCTGCGTGTGCTCTTCGGTCCAACGCGCAAGG
Organism: Burkholderia sp. BCC1998; assembly: GCF_905339875.1. Classification (NCBI taxonomy): domain Bacteria; kingdom Pseudomonadati; phylum Pseudomonadota; class Betaproteobacteria; order Burkholderiales; family Burkholderiaceae; genus Burkholderia; species Burkholderia sp. BCC1998. The sequence continues at coordinate 5,483 of NZ_CAJPHE010000051.1, read as the reverse complement.
AGAGCCTTCTTATCGACCTTGCCAGTGATGCCGAGCGGCAGCTCGTTGGTCCAATAGATCTGGCTGGGAACCTTAAAATCAGCAAGTCTCGATTTACAATACTCGATCAATACATCCGCTGAGACGTGCTTGGCATCGCGGGAAACCACGTAGGCAGCAACGACCTGACCGAACTTCTCATCCGGCACGCCAATCACCGAGGCAGATTGAACGTCCGGATGCGACGCAATGGTTTCTTCAACTTCCGCAGGTGCGATGTTCGCGCCGCCACGGATGATGATGTCCTTGATTCGGCCCGTAAGGTAGTAGAACCCTTCGTCGTCTCGATAGCCCAGATCTCCGGTTCTCATCAGGCCGTGCTCGAAGGTAGCCGCCGTCAATTCGGGGTTCTTGTAGTAGCCGCACGTCGTCGAAGGCGCGCGCACCAGCAACTCTCCCACTTCCCCGGGTTTCACTTCATTGCCGCTGGCATCGATGATCTTGATGACTACGCCTGGCGCGGCCTTCCCAATTGCACTGTCGGGGACAGGCGCAGGGTCATTGGCAAATCGACCGAAGACCGGTCGAACTTCCGTCAGCCCATAGTAGTCATCGATCCTTTTGTTGAACCTGGCCTCGAAGCGATTGCGCAGCTCGCGCGACAACGGGGCGCCAGCCGACACCAGTAGGCGCATGAAGGACAAGTCGATGTGTAAGTCATTCTGCTCGGCATACTCAAGCATCATGGCAAACATCGTCGGCACGCCGTGGAACACCGTCGCGTTGTGGAGCGAGAACGCTTCCAGCGCTTCGCGCGGGTGGAATCGCCGCATCAGCACGACTTCCGCTCCAGCCTGCAGGGTCATGGAAGATGCGGTCGAAAGACCGTACAAAAACCCAAGGGGTAATGCCACGACGGTGACATCCGCCGGTGTCATCGCCCACAACTCGATAAGCGATCGATTGCCATCGACTTCGGCGGCCTGATCGAACGCGACTGCTTTGGGACGCCCGGTCGAACCCGACGTATACGCAATCTGAAAAATCTCAGTTTGCGCGTCGCGGGTCTGCGGTTCGCTCATGGCGCCGAGTTCGCCTAGGCCATCTAGAGACGCCAAGCGCGTAGCAGGTACCAGCGCAGCAGCTGACTCTGCAACATCCCGCTTTTTCTCGTCATGCAACAAGAGCGCGACACTTGCGTGGTCGAGGATGTATGCGACCTCATGCGCCGTCAAGCTGGGATTCACCGAAACGAAAGTCCCGCCGATCTTGCCAAGCGCATAGTAGAGCAAAATCACTTCGACGCGATTCTCGCAAAGCGACGCAACGGTGCTGCCAGGCCCGATGCCAATGCGCTTGAGTCGGTCACCAAGGGCTCCCACTTGCTCCACGAGTTGCCCGTACGTCAACACCGTCTCTGTGCTGCACAGAGCAACGCGTTCACTGTTGCGCTTGGCGTGCGCTTCGATTTCGGCTGTTATCAGGTTGCTGTTCATGCCTGCATGACCATCTGGCGTATTTAAGAGGCGAAGCCCGGCTTGCGCTTCATCATGACTTTCCACTCGCCTTCCTGGACCACTTCCCCACGTTGGTTCTCCACCGCAACATGGAAGAACACGATGCCGGCGGTAGACTTTTTCGTCTCACGTTTGGACGTCACGCGCTCACGCACGTGCAGTGTATCGCCAGCCTTCACGGGCCCCTTCATGTCCCAGGTCATGCCCAGAAAAGCGATGGCGGTACCTTCCTTCAGGCCGAGGCGGAACTCGAGCCCCGTTGCAATTGCGAATACGGCCGGACCGTGCAACAGACGCGCACCGAAGACACTGTTCTTAGCAAATTCTTCGTCGGTGTGAACCGGATTTTGGTCACCGGTTACTGCCGTGAACAGCACGATGTCAGCCTCGGCAATCGTGCGGCGCGGCGTCACCCACTCCTGACCAACTTCCAGTTCCTCGTAGTACTTTGCATTCGGGCCGAGCTGATCGGCGACCGGAGCTTCCATCGTAGACATGTTCAATTCCTCACTTCGTTTGATTTGGTTACTTGACGTTCTTAGATAACGCCACTGCTTTGAACTGCTTCGCCGCTTCTTCCATTGTCATGAAACTCACGCCCGCCCGAGCTCGCATGTGCTCAATCAAGCGTTCGAGCATCGCCACTCTTGGACCTCTGCCGATGATCTCCGGGTGGCACGTCAACGTGAAAAAGCCGTCTTCGGCATATGCTGCGTCGAACTCGCCCTTCCATGCCAAAAAAACGTCTTCTGTAGCACGCAACCCTGCGTTGTACGGGCGTGCCGACCAGTGAAAGTAGGGGTAGTCATCGAGCTCCCACGCCACCGGGAGTTCGACGATCGAACTGTCGGCGCCAAAGGTAACCTTGTCGTCCGACATCACGTCACCTCGCCGAGCGAAATACGGCTGGAAGTCGTTAGCCATCATGCTGCTGTCGTACTGAAGGCCCGCTTCCTCCAGAAGCACGATGCTGTTGTCGCTCAGGTCCCACGCTGGCGAGCGATATCCGCGCGGTCGCTTGCCCGTAATCGCCTGAAGTTCTTCCAAGCTGCGATGCAACAGATCGCGCTCTTCATCGATCGGGAGCCCGACCGGACTCTCGTGAAGGAGGCCATGCGCAGCGACTTCGTGGCCACCGCTTACGATTAACTCGAGTGCGTCCGGAAAATTGCGCGCCGTATGGGCAGGGGTAAAAAACGTTGCCCTTACTCCTTGACGAGCAAGCATGGTCAGAATACGTGGCAGTCCAGCGCGGACACCATACTCGCCCCGAGATAACGCTGTCGGGGTGGTCTGCTTGAACGTGCTAAACCAAATCGCGAGTGCGTCGAAATCGAACGTCAAGCAAACAGTCGTCATCGGTCAATATCCTGATTAGAACGCGGGCCAAACCCCATCGATGCAATCGCCTGCATAGAGAAATCCGGCACGACGCTCGGAGGTTTTCTCATCGGGGTACGGTCTACATACTCTACAATACAAAAATTAGACTCGCAAGTCAAAATTCAAGTCGTGATCCATCGGCAAAAATGGCAATGAGATCGTTGAGGAAAACCTGAACCGCGCGAGCAGAGGGCTTACCAATTCGCTTTACAGATCCGGAATCCGACCGGACCAGGGCGCGAGTTCCTCGATTTGCGCCGCCGTTGTGAGGATTTGGTCTTCCCGTCCGAAGTGTCCGACGAGTTGGACCCCAACCGGCAACCCTGCTGCGGTCCAATACGAGGGCACGCTAGCCGAGGGCTGTCCGGATGCGTTGCCGATCGTCAAGAACGCAGTGTATTTTGAGACCTCCCGACGAAACGACCAGAAATCGGTATTCATCGAGAACTGGCCCAAATGCACAGGAAGCTGTGTAAGTGTGGGACTCAAGGCAAGGTCGAAATCCTTCATGCCCCTAGCCATGCGCCGGCCAACGCTGTGGAACGTGTTGATCGCTGCGATGTATTGCGCGGCGCTCAACTCGCCGCCTCGTTTGTAGGCGTCGAAAATTGCGGGCTCGATGCGAGACCTCCAGCTCGCCTCGTCCCGGCCCTCAACCATGCCTGTGATCGATGCATAGGCATTCGCCATCAATACAGTGACGTGGGCATGAACCAATTCGTCGTAGTCGATGGATGGCAGCTGCGCGTCCACGACCTCGTGACCCGCACGCTTTAACAGCGTCGCCGCAAACTCGACGGCATCGAGACACGCTTGAGCGACTGGAATATTGTTGAAGGCAGACGTCCATTTCGCAATTCGTAGGGGCTTTGCGACATCGCGTCCGAGAAGATCCAAATACGATGTTGGCGCGGACGGCGAGGCGTAAGGAGCCCCCGCCTCGTAGCCTCCGACCGCATCCAACGCCGCCGCAGTGTCACGTACGCTTTTGGAAAGCACGCCCTCGACGGCGAGCCCCCCCCAGCCTTCACCACGCGATGGCCCCATCGGAATCCGTCCACGTGACGGCTTCAATCCGAATACCCCGCAACATGACGCGGGAATCCGGATAGACCCCCCCCCGTCGCTGCCGTGCGCGATTGGAACAATACCGGCTGCCACTGCAGCTGCCGCCCCGCCACTTGATCCGCCCGACGAACGGCTTTGATCCCAAGGATTCTTCGTCGGGTGCCCATTTGCAGTAGCTTCTGTTGTCGGCGCCATGCACAGTTCAGGCACTGTAGTGCGGGCAAACGAGATCAGCCCCGCGTCGTTGAATCGCTCGACGAGGGTGGCGTCGTATTTGAACGGGATATCGCGGAACAGATTCGATCCAATACTCGTCGGGAATTGCTTCGATGCCAGAGCCGAGTCCTTGAGCAAGAACGGCACGGCGCCGAACACTCCTTTAACTGCCACCGTTTTCGCTCGCGCCCGCGCGCCGTCGAAATCCGGATAACAAAGCGCGTGAATCTTAGGATCGACCTTGATTGCAAGCTCGATCGCACAATTCATCAATTCTTCCGGCGAAACCGATTTTTCTTTGAGCAGCGCGGCCAAGCCGAGTGCGTCATGTTGGATGTACTCTGATACTCTCATTTCTGCCCCTTGAAGCCGGCGTGCTCGCGACTAGCCGACCTGAAAATTGATACATGCTGGTGCCGAAATCGGCGTCGACAAGCAGTGGGCCAGGTGTATCGGTCCCAGTGCCGCTACGCAGACTTAAGCCCCATTCCGGATAGATGGATCGTAAGATGTATAGCGCCCTGCAAAGACGGACGTGCGTTTTTCGAGGAACGCACGCCTTCCCTCTTCGGCGTCGCTACTCTTGTTCAACTCGTACAGCTCGTCGACCTCGATTTCAAGTCCGTCCATAAGGGGCAATTCGATCGACACACTGCTCGTTTGAGGCAGCCACTGCAACTTGGCTCAGTGACATGAACGGAGCAATGAAGGCATTGACATCCTCCAAAAGGCCTGCAGCACCAAATTTAAGAGGCCGAATCTCAATGCTTCTTTCGCATCGACAGTACGTACGGTTGGCATCATGTCGAGCGCTCGCGAGCGTCCGATCGACCGTTGGAGTTGTTGAGTCCCGTCCGCCCCCGACAATTGGCCGATTATGACCTCCGCATGCGCGAACTGGGCGCACGGCGTTGCGACGAGCAAAAGTACAAGAATGAGCCAACTCCAAGCCGCCGCCCAGTGCGAACCCGAACACACGCTAACCAAAAATTTCGATAAGTCCTCGTTCTCGAGCGCTGCTTGCCCGATGCGCTGCGATCGCTACGCGCTATGTCAAGCGCGCTGGACAGTTGCCAACCGCAATCGCGCGTACATTCACGGTATACACCGATGTAACTCGCAATCGACGATAGGTCTGATACCGATGACGCTTCGCTTAGCGCGAGTCCATACACCGCATGAGAGAGCCTATCGAACACCTTATCGCTTCTGATCCTCGTTCGCCACGACGTATGGCGCAGTCGAATGCTGCCTTCTGCGCCGGGGGCGAGATACCTAAGATCGTATCGCGTGCGCCAGGCCAGATCTAAAAGCTCTGCC
>NZ_CAJPHE010000050.1:0-8795 GCF_905339875.1 Burkholderia sp. BCC1998 | reverse complement strand
TCCTCGGTCAAACTCAAGACGGGTTGGCTAGCCGCTTACATACAAGGCGCGACGCGCATCCTTTGACTGCTGCTCACCTGCAATCCAGTGACGTTCGCTTTCCAAATCCCATCCCGTTACATGGACAAGGACGTGGGTCAATTGCTGACCCGTAGTATCACAGCTTCTTCGCTTTCGACTCAGGGGCTTCTTTGTCGTACAAGTTATTGACCAACACGCCAGCGACGACAAAGCCACCGTCAATGGGCAACGTATGTCCAGTGATGTAACTGGCCTGATCCGAGCACAAGAATAGGATGCCGTCGGCGATCTCGTCAGGCGTTCCATAGCGATGCATTGGGACCATGCCCTCATAGGTAGATCGCGTTTCCGCACTATGGTTTGCCAGCGCAAGTGGTGTGTCGACTGGGCCGGGAGCGACTGAGTTAATCGTGACCCCCCAGGGGGCGGCTTCAATGGCAAATTGCTGCGTCATTGCAATCAGAGCCGCTTTCGATGTGCCATATGCCATTCGACCAGTGCCCGCACGAAGTCCACTGATAGAAGAGATGTTGACGATCCTTCCCCAATTCGCCTTTCTCATATGTGGCAGTACGTATTGCATCAACAGCATAGGAGCGGTGACATTCACAGCCATCGTTGTCTGCCAATACTCCAAACTACACTCAAGCGCCGGAACCATCGCGCTAATGCCTGCATTGTTCACAAGAATGTTCGGCGGACCAAACTCCTCGGTCAAAGAATCAAGCGCATCGTGCAAGCGCGCACTAACCGCCAAATCCAAGACGCAACTCGCCGCCCGCCCCCCAGCCAATCGGATTCCGCGCACAACGGCCGCCGCTGCTTCGGCGTCCCTATCGAGAACGTACACGCTTGCGCCTTGGTCGAGCGCCAGCTTTTCGGCTGTTCGCCGGCCAATGCCACTGGCGGCACCCGTTACAAGGGCAACTCGCGAAGATTTCCGTGAATTCATCAGTTGTCTCCTTCTATGTTTCCGAGGGTTATGAAAGATATTGGACGTGATCTAGCACTTTGACTTATAAAAGAAGTGTGGCATCTCAATCTCTCCACTTCCATTTGTAGAATGAGCGGCTATCGCATGAATGGCCCCCAATGCGAACTTGCGATCGAGGACTCTTTTCACGTTCGCACTGAGGACCGACTTTAGACATGAGACCACACATCCTGTGCTGGGCCAGACAAATCAACCGCGGCGTCGGTCTCGATGGACATCTCTTAGTCCACGCGAAAAACGTCGTCAATGGTGGGTGCACGCCAGAAGTCCTCATTGCTAAAAGAGTTTGCTCAGCGGATCGCACCGTGCGTCAGCAAAGATAATCGCACGCATGTAGTTACTCTTTGGCAGTGGCAGCTTCTGCTACGGCCCCACAAACTACACGCACACGCCGACCCATCCCTCAGTTACGGCTTTTGTCAACCAATTTATTGGCTTTAATCCAAGGCATCATTGCGCGCAGTTTCTCACCGACGACCTCGATTTGGTGTTCGGCGTTCAAGCGGCGTCGACTCATCAATGTAGCTGCGCCGCTGGCACTCTCGAGTACAAAGCTCTTTGCGTACTCACCCGTCTGGATGTCGGCCAGGCACTGCTTCATCGCCTTCTTTGTCTCTTCCGTGACGACGCGCGGGCCCGTCACGTACTCGCCGTACTCGGCGTTGTTCGAGATCGAGTAGTTCATGTTAGCGATACCGCCTTCGTAGATCAGGTCGACAATCAGCTTGAGCTCGTGCAGGCACTCGAAGTACGCCATTTCAGGCGCGTAGCCCGCTTCGACCAGCGTCTCGAAGCCTGCCTTGATCAACTCTACGGTACCGCCGCACAGCACGGCCTGCTCGCCAAACAGGTCGGTTTCGGTCTCTTCACGGAAGTTCGTCTCGATGATGCCGGCCTTGCCGCCGCCATTGGCAATCGCATACGACAGCGCCAGATCGCGAGCCTTGCCACTCTTGTCCTGATACACGGCCACCAGGTGAGGCACACCGCCGCCCTGGGTATAAGTACTACGTACCGTGTGGCCAGGCGCCTTCGGGGCGACCATCCATACATCTAGGTCGGCACGCGGTTGCACGAAGCCGTAGTGAACGTTGAACCCGTGAGCAAAGACGAGAGAAGCGCCCTCCCTGATGTTAGGGGCAACGTCGTTTTTGTAGACGGTTGCGATTTGCTCGTCCGGCAGCAAGATCATGACGACGTCGGCCTGCTGCACGGCCTCAGCTATCTCGGCCACCTTCAGGCCGGCTTTCTCGGCCTTGGGCCAAGAAGCACCGTCCTTGCGCAGACCGACCAGTACATTTACTCCACTGTCATTCAGGTTTTGGGCATGGGCATGGCCCTGCGAGCCATAGCCGATGATCGCGACGGTGTTCCCCTTGATCAGACTAAGATCGCCGTCCTTGTCGTAAAAAACTTTCATGAAAAATTCCTTTCGGGTAATTGCTAGAGTTATGCCACAACGCGGGTCATACCGAACATAGCGAGCGCTGCTTGGACCACATCGCTCGCCTGAATGCGAGACACGACCTCAAGCGACTGTGCATATCCAACGGGAATACGTGGGGCGCCCATCCGGGCAATGCGGCAGCCTGTTGCCTGCGCTGCTGTCGCCGCGACTTCTGCACCAAATCCCGCAACCTGCACGGATTCATGCACGACTAACAAATTTCTCGTTCGCGCGCAGTCGGCAAGTACTGTCTCACGATCCCATGGCCAAATCGAACGTAAGTCAATGACACTTGCAGAAATGCCTTCAAGAGAGAGAACGGTATAGGCGCGTCGATTATGCGTTCCGGTCCAAACTCGGCCTGAAGGCCCTTGTACTGCTGGAAAATTCCACCGCGCCCGACGTCTTCCCCTACCACCACAACGCTCGGGTCCCGCATCATTGCATCGCGAAGCGCCTGCTGGGCGGCCTCCGCGTACGTGATCGTCTTCAGTACCATGTACCTGCCCCCACGGTCTGAACGTCTGTAAATGCATCAGCAGCCGGCGGCACAGGCGAAGCCTCCGCAAAATCAAGAGCTTCTTGCAGTTCCTGTTCAACCTCCGCGTTGACGCGGTCAATAAGAACCTGAGGTACCCTCTTTTCGACGAGGCGTTTCCTAGCCAGCCGCATCGGCTCCTCTCTAGCCGCAATTTCGATATCGACGGGGTCACGGTAGGCTTGCCCATCTGAAGAGAGGTGACCATGCATTCGCCGCGTAAGAGCGTGCATTAATCGCGGCCCATCCCCGGCCCGGATTTCTCCTACTAAGCGTTTTGCCAACTCGTAAACCGCTTCAACATCGTTGCCGTCGACACTTTCGGCTGGCACCCCTAATGCAACGGAACGCGCGACCACATCCTCTTCATGTCTGCGCCCTTCGCCAGGGTATGGCCATGGCCGCGGTGACTGCTAGTCAGAAGATCATCCCGCACGAGATGGGCGCAAACACCAGCCGCAACGCCCTCCTGACCAATGGATCCGTGCAGAGGTCCACGAATCTTTGTGCGTTCGTCAATTTTCTGACCAAGGACGGCAACACCGCCAATGCTGAGTTCTTCCGCCGCGAGCTCGAATGCGCGAATGCGCGCCATGCTGCGGTACAGGGAAAGTAGTTCCATAAGGTGAGGTTGGAGAAAGAGGCGAAGAGACCTCGCCGAGGTCAGAGAGCCATTTGCCCATTGGAGCGATGCCGACGTCGAAGGATGGGAGACACTCTGCGATCGAGTCTTTTTATACGAGACCAGGCAAAACACAAGAATGCCCGCCATCGACAGGCAAGCAAACACCCGTGATGAAGCGCGCTTCGTCAGAGGCGAGGAACACAGCCGCGTTGGCAATGTCCCACGGCGAACCAGGCTTCTTCATTGGCACCGCGTTACTCCGTGCCGCGACCATCTCCTCGATCGACGAATATTGAGCCGAAATTTGCTTGTATACCAACGGGGTGTCGATGACCCCCGGCATGATCACATTCGCTCTAATTCCTTGCGCCGCATACTGCAAAGCAATGGCGACGGTCGCTTGATTCACTGCGGCTTTAGAAGCGTAATAGGCGAAGTATGAGTACCCACTCCAACGAATTGCCGACAGCGACGAGATGTTCACAATAGCGCCGCTTTGCTGTTCAAGAAAGTAAGGTAGTACTGCTCGGACTGTTCGATGTATCGAACCGACATTGATGTCCATGGTGCGCTGGAACGCCGCATCATCGAGTTCCAGAGGGCCACCCGCAGGCGCAACTCCAACGTTGTTGTGCAGGATGTCCAGACGACCGAAGTGTTGAATTGCGGTCTGTACGGCTCTATTGATATCATCGGTTTGTGTCACATCGGCAACCACTGCAATCGCGTCATGGCCTTCCGCTTGGATTACCCGTGCGGCGTCCTCCGCCGCTTCGGCAATCCGGTCGACACAAATTACTGCAGCACCTTCCCGAGCATAAGCAACGGCGGTTGCCTTGCCATTGCTCCATTCGTTTGGCGGACCTCCCGCACCGAACACTATGGCTACCTTGTTCTTCAGACGATCAACCACGGTTTGTCTCCTTAATACTTTTAAAATTTGGAAACGATCATTGCCGAAATTCCTCACGCCACGAGCGTATCGGCATAACTCGATCATCGCACCAACGATTGATCAATCGAGTAAAGCCGGATATCTCGTTTAACCTGCTCAATGAGCATGCCTCAGACCGCAGGAACAGCACCAGCCCTAACCGAATCCTCAACGCACTGCACCGAGCGCGGGCAAATAGTCCGATCGTTTTTTATTGCGGCGAAGACGGACCTCAGCTCAGCCGACACCCACACGGTTCTCTGCGCTTCCCGCTCAACCATCCGAGAGAAAAAAATTTGCCGCTGCAGTAGTCGCTACTAGAAAGTAATGGTCCGCGCCAAGCATACGGCTTCCTTTTGACAAATAGCGATCACTGCGCTTTGGCGAACTCGACAGGTTCGATCAGCAGTTCAAACGTCACAAGGACCGGATTTTCACCCCGCCGGAGACGCCCCTCACTTAGCCCACCAAGATTGTCGACAAGAGAAACGTCGATTTGGGCGGCGAAGTCGCCCTCAGTGGTCGCCGAGACCAGCCCTTCGCGAATAAACACCTCGGTCACGAAGGGAACCACTTCGCGACCGTCATCGAACGTCGCACCAATAAGACTGCCAACGCCACCGCGCACCCGAGCGCGAGTAATCCCACGCGCTCTACATTCAGCTTCAAGCGCTGTGCAGAAATCCTCGTTCGGACGTACAGACATGGCGAACGCCCCACGCTCCTGAGGCGCAAAGGCAGCATCCGCAACTGGCTCGAACAGGGAGAATCCCGTTTCTGGGCTGGCGACAACTTCGAACGATGCTCCATCAAGCAACCATACCGATGCGTCGATCGGCTCGGAAATCACGGCGTCGTTCGGGAGTACGTGGCCACCAAGTCGCCGGCCACTGGCGTCATACCAAATACCGTGGCAATGAAGCCAAGGCTGTGATTGACGCTGACCCACCGTCACCGACGCACACTCCAGTCGGATAACTCCCTGGGGCCGGTACTGCTCGCTGAAGTACACAGCGTGATTCGGCGTAGACGAAAGGGCCGGCATGCAGTACGCGAAAGGATCAAAGCTTCCACCGTGAAGCCTAGCAACAGCGCTTTTCACATGGTTAGCCTCAAGAACAGAGGCCAACGTCGGAAGCAAGGCCTCGCCCGGTGGGAGCTTCACCTGAGCGTACCGGATATCGCAGTCAGCCGTGCAGCTCCGCTGTGGGGCAACCGGTCCCGGATGCTCAATGTGACGCATCACTTTTCTCCTTCACGATTTCAAGCTCCACGGAGACACCCCGTCGCGCAAGTTCATCTTTTACCAATCGCTTAGGCACTTTGCCATAGCCCGACTTAGGGAGCTCTTCCCAAAAATAGACCCTCTTCGGAATCTTGTAGCGCGCTATACGCGTGGACATCCAGTCGAGTAGCCGCTCCTCGTTCAGAGTCGCACCCGGTCGCAACACGCATACCGCGACGCCAACCTCCCCCCACTGATGGTCAGGTAACCCGAGAACGGCGACTTCGGCAACGTCCTCATGCGTAAGAATTTTTTCTTCGAGTTCACGAGGATAGATGTTAGAGCCGCCAGAAATATACATATCCGAGTGGCGCCCGGTGAGGTACACATAGCCATCGTGGTCCATGTACCCCAAGTCCCCAGTGCGAAACCAGCCATTACGAAACGCCTTCGCATTAGCAGCCGGATCGTCGTAATAGCCGAGAAAGACTGCTGGCCCCACAACGCAGATCTCGCCAGTCTCTCCATACGCCAGTTCATTTCCGTCATCGTCTTGAACCGACACCTCAATCCCGGTACGTTCATATCCACACGTGCCAGCACGAGCCACCGCACCTTCACCGCAGTGTTCCTGCGGAGGCAAGACAGTGATGTTGCCCGTCACCTCGCCCAATCCGTAGTACTGCACCAAAACGGGACCAAGCTTGTCAAGCGCGAGCTTCTTGTCGACCTCGTACATCGGCGCACCGGCGTACACGACGTAGCGCAAGCTCGAGTGGTCGCGCAAATCGACGCTGGGGTGTTCTACCAACATCTTCAGGATGGTCGGAACCGTGAACATGTTCGTAAGGCGATACTTCTCGATCAATTCAAACGCCTGATCTGCGGAAAACTTCTCGGAAGGTAGTAGCACGGTCTTCCCGCCCCGCGAAGCCATGATCAATTGATGCACCCCGGCTCCGTGCGAAAGCGGTGCGACGACCAGCGAGCCGTCGCGGTAATCAGTTCCCGGCAACAGGTCGGACAAGTGATTGTTGACCACGAAGGCCATCTGACCATGGGTAAGAACCGCAGCCTTTGGCTTGCCAGTGGTGCCCGAGGTGAATAGGAACCAGCATGGGGTATCGCGATCCACAGCGGCATTCGGCACAGTACAACCGAGTCCTGCTTCGACTAACTCAGCAGCACGGAGGCCGCCATCACGCGGCAACTCAGCGCCCGTGAGCCAAATTACCTGCGTCCTTGGCTGCGCCTTGCAAACAGCAGCGGCGTATTCAGGGAAGTCGCTTTGACACAAGAAAACCTGGCTCTTAGCCTTGCTCGCGATATAGACAACCTCGTCGGGCATCAGTCGAAAGTTCGTCGGAACCCAGATCGCTCCGAGTCGGAACGTCGCGAACATCGACTCGAACATTTCGTTGCTGTTTTTTGAGTGGACGAGAACGGTGCATCCCGGACCGACACCACGTTCGGCGAGGGCAGCCGCAAAGGCACTCACGCGTGCGTCAAACTCAGCCCAGGTCCAAGATTTATCGCCCCAGACAAAGGCGACGTGGTCAGACAACCGGCGCGCATTGTGGGTCGACCAATAGGCCAAATTCATCACCCGGGTCGACGTCGGCGTTTGAAAAACGGCAGTCATCGCGTGCGCTCCATGATCGAAACGTAGTTTGCCACCGCAGCCCCACCCATGTTGAATACGCCAGCCAGATTTGCATTGGGCAACTGCATACCACCCGCCTCACCGACCAGTTGCATCGCTGCCATGACGTGTTGCGAAACTCCTGTCGCGCCGAGCGGATGTCCGCGAGCCTTGAGGCCACCCGAAACATTGACGGGAAGCCGGCCGTCTTTTCTTGTCGTGCCCTCCCTGATCACCCGCCATCCCTGTCCGGCTGGTGCCAACCCCATAGCCTCGTATTCGATCATTTCGGCAGTCGTAAAGCAGTCATGCGTCTCCACCAGGCTAAGATCACTTAGATCTGCACCGGCACCCGCCAAGGCCTTTCGCCACGCGTGGCGCGCACCTTCAAATGCTGTCGGATCACGTCGCGACAGCGGCATAAAATCGTTCACCTGCACACGCGCCCTGAAGCCAATCGCCCGGCGCAGAGTTGCCGCCGTCTCTTCGTCCGCAAGGACCACTGCGGCAGCACCATCCGAAACCATCGAACAGTCGGTACGGCGCAGCGGACCAGCAACCAGCGGATTGCGCTCCGATACCTCATTACAGAAATCGAAACCGAGATCCTTGCGGACATGTGCAAACGGATTCTCCAATGCGTTCGCATGGTTCTTCGCGGCAATCATCGCCAGCTCTTCACTGTGGTTCCCGTACTTGTCGAAGTACGCCTGCGTGATTCGCCCGAAAATTCCTGCGAAGCCGGCGGGATTGTCCTCTTCTTTGCGATAGCACCCACTGAGCAAGATCCCCGGGATGTCACGTGAGGAGACGGCGGTCATCTTCTCTGCGCCAATGGCGAGCGCAATCCTGCCACGACCGCTCTCGATGAAGTCCGCCGCACTGTAGATCGCGGCAGTCCCGGTCGCGCACGCATTTTCCACGTGAAGCGCCGGAGTGAAGCGCAGTCCCGCGTTACCAAGCGCGACGAGCCCTCCCTCGAATCCCTGCGGCGTCAGCCCGTTGTTGAAGACGCCTACCGTGATGGCGTCAACTTCCGATGGCGCAACCTGGGCATGGTCAAGCGCAGCTGTAGATACGCGAGCAATCAGCGACTCGACGTCTGCATCGTCGAGCTTGCCGAACTCCGTATGAGCCCAGCCAACAATAACGGCACGTTTAGCCATGAACCAATCTCCTGATGAACAAACCGAATACCAACTTTGTTATTAGTTGGTCCGCATTTCGGACCTGCGTCTCGATGGTACAAACCTTTATTTGACAACGCAAGTTTAGGTGCTTAAATGCTTTCACGCAAATAAGTATAGATACTGGTCCGATATTTGGACCCACCAATCAAGACCATTTGCTAGAGGCGATCCACATATCG
>NZ_CAJPHE010000049.1:0-9832 GCF_905339875.1 Burkholderia sp. BCC1998 | reverse complement strand
CCTGCGCACCGGCGTGTCGCGCTTCAAGATCGACGGCTGACGCACGCGGCCTTCGTGCGGACGACACGATGCTCTTCCTACTTTTTGAACTCGACGGCGAACGCTATGCGCTCGATGCGACGCGGATCGTCGAGGTGCTGGCGCTCGCGCCCGTGAAGTCGATGCTGGGTACGCCGCCATGGCTCACCGGCGTGATCGATCACCGGGGCAAGCTGGTGCCGGTGATTGACGTGCCGCGGCTCGCGCTCGGGCGCGCGGCGCACGCGCTGCGATCGACGCGGCTCGTCGTCGTGCGCTATGCGCAGCAACACGAGGCGGACGGCGTCGATCGATGGCTCGGGCTGATCGTCGAGCACGCGACGCAGGTGCGCGAGTTCGCGCCCGCGCAATTCGCCGACAGCGGGATCGCGACGCCGCACGCGCGCTGGCTCGGGCCGGTCGTCGCCGACGCGACGGGATTCGTGCAGCGGATCGACGTAAAGCAGATGCTCGATGACGACGCGCGCGCATTGCTGTTTCCGCCCGCGCAGGCGCTTGCCGGATGATGGCCATGATGAACGCCAACGACCCTCGATTCGAAGCGTGGCTCGCGCGTGAAACCGGGATGGATGCGGCGACGCTCGGCAATCGTGCACTCGCGCGCGCGGTTGCCGAACGCGCACGCGTCACGCAGGCCGATGCACCGGACGCGCCCGACACACCGCGGCCCGCCGGCGGCATGCCGGACGACGTCGCCGAGGCCGCCGGTGGCGACGCGATCGATGCGTACTGGCAGCGGCTGAATGCGTCCGCGGACGAACGGCAGGCGCTGATCGAAACGCTGGTCGTGCCGGAAACGTGGTTCTTCCGCGACCGCGAGGCATTCGTCGCGCTTGCGCGGATCGCCGACGTGCGGCTCGTGCGCGAGCCGGCGCGCACGCTGCGCGTGCTGAGCGTGCCGTGCTCGACCGGCGAGGAGCCGTATTCAATCTCGATGGCACTGCTCGACGCCGGCATCGGCCCGTCACGCTTCGCGATCGACGCGATCGACATCAGCGCACGCGCGATCGAGCGGGCGCGGGCCGGCGTCTACGGACGCAACGCATTTCGTGGCCACCCGCTCGAATTCCGCGACCGCCATTTCAGCGAAACGGTCGGCGGCTGGCAGCTCGACCCGCGGGTGCGCGAACCGGTACGCTTCGTGCAGGCGAACCTGTTCGACCTGCCGCTCGACGCGGACACGCGCTACGACTTCATCTTCTGCCGCAACGTGCTGATCTATTTCGACCGACACGCTCAGGACCAGTCGATCCGGCTGCTCGAGCGGCAACTCGCGGACGGCGGCACGATCTTCGTCGGCCCGGCCGAGACGGGGCTGATGATGCGGCATGCGCTGGCGCCCGCGCGCATTCCGCTCGCGTTCGCGTTCCATCGCGCGGCGCAGGCTGATGCTCCGGCCACGGGCGCGAACGATGGCGAGCGGCCGCCCACCTTGTCTGTGGCATCTGCGAAGCCGGTGGCGCCGCAGACGTTGCCGCCCCGGCACCCGGTGGCGGCACCCTCCATGGCAAACCATTTCGCAACGGCAACCCTGCACCGCCCGCCGGCCGTGCCACAGCGGCAGCCGGCGACACGCATCGCGCACGCGGCGCCCGATGCCGCGGATGCCGCGCCGAGCGCACCCGCCGCCCCGGCGCCCATGCTCGCCGACGCCCGCCGGCTCGCCGACACGGGCCGCCTCGACGACGCCGAGCGCGCCGCGCACGCATTCACGCTCGCGCACGGCCCCGACGCGGACGCGTTCTACCTGCTCGGCCTGATCGCCGATGCGCGCGGCCTCGATGCGGACGCGCAGGATTTTTATCGCAAGACGCTGTATCTCGACCCGGCTCACTATGAGGCCCTGACCCATCTCGCCGCGCTGCGCGACGCGGCAGGTGACGCGGCAGGTGCCCGGCAACTGATGCTGCGTGCGCAGAGGGCAAGCGCGCGGCGCGTCAGCCTTGCCGACGGCGGACCGGACCAGCGAACCGGGCGGAACCCATGACCCACGCCGCTCGTGACGATCGCGCTCCGGCCAGGGCCGTCGACGATTGCTGGAATCTCATCGGCACGCGAGGTGACGGCTCGTGCCCGCGGCTTGCCGTGCACACCCGCTGCCTGAACTGCCCGGTGTTCGAACACGCGGCCGGGAAGCTGCTCGACCGGCCGCTCACCGACGCGGACCTCGCCGAAACGGCGCGCGCCGCACGCAGCACCTCGCAGCCCGCCCCTGCGGATGCACGACTCACTGCATCCGCCGCATCTGCCGACGATGCGCAAGCGCAGCAGTCCGCGCTCGCGTTCCGCGTCGGCGACGAATGGCTCGGCCTGCCCGCCGCCGCGCTGCGGCAGGTCGACGGGCCGCGCCCGATCCATTCGCTGCCGCACCGGCGCGACGGCGCCGTGCTCGGGCTCGTCAACGTGCGCGGCACGCTGACGATCGCAGCATCCCTCAGCGTACTGCTGAATCTCGAACGCAACGCAACCGGACCGCACGAGTCGCGCAACGCGTATGCGCGGATGCTGGTCGTCGAGCATCGCGGCGACGCGGTCGCGCTGCCCGTCGACGAGGTCGAGGGCGTGCTGCGCTTCGCGGCGCATGCGCTGCTGCCGGTGCCGACGACGCTCACCCACGCGGCCGCGATGCACACGCGCGGCCTGCTCGCGTGGCGCGATACAACGATCGGCGTGCTGGACACCGATCGCGTGTTCGACTCGCTTGCGAGGAGCCTGCGATGAGCACCGACGACGACCTGATGCGCCTGTCGCTGCTCGACCTGTTCCGCGACGAAGCACACACGCAGACGCAGGCGCTCGCGAGTGGCCTGCTGACGCTCGAACATTCGCCCGGCGACGCGCCCGCGCTGGAAGCGTGCATGCGCGCCGCGCATTCGCTGAAGGGCGCCGCGCGCATCGTCGACCTGCAGGACGGCGTCGACGTCGCGCACGCGATGGAGGAATGCTTCGTCGCCGCGCAGCGTGGCGAGCTGACGCTGACGACCGCGCACATCGACGCACTACTGCATGGCGTGGACCTGCTGCTGCGCGTCGGCAACGCCGATCCGGCGGCGGCGATCTCGCGCGCGGATATCGACGCGCTGGCCGCACTGGGTCCGACCGACGCGTCGGACGAGCGCGCCGAACGCGCGGTGTCGCTCACACCGCTTACACTGCCCGTACCACCCGCGCCGGAACCAGGCGCCGCAGCGCCGCACATCGGCTCCGCGCCCGACGATACCGCCCTTGTCTCGATATCGCCGCGCACCGGCGACGGCCCCCCGCGCCACCCGCCGGCCGATCCGTCGCCGGGCTTGCATGCCGTCGCGCCCGACGCCCCGCCTTTGCACACCCAACCGCCCCCCCGGCACGATCCGCAGCGGATGCTGCGCGTACGCGCCGAGCAGCTCGACCAGCTGTTGAGCCTGTCCAGCGAATCGCTCGTCGAATCGCACTGGCTGAAGCCGTTCACGGGCTCGATCCTGCGCATCAAGCGGATGCAGCGCGACGTCGCGCGCTCGCTGGACGTGCTCGTCGAAACGCTCGCGGAGCGGCTCGACCCGGCCGCGCTCGCGTCGCTGAACGATGTGCGCCAGGGGCTCGGCAACCTGCAGCTGCAGCTCGGCGCGCGCCTGGACGAGCTCGACCGCTTCGACCGCCGCAGCACGCATCTCGCGCAGCAGCTTTACGACGAAGCGTTGCGCTGCCGGATGCGACCGTTCGGCGACGCAACGCACGCGTATCCGCGCATCGTCCGCGATCTCGCACGTTCGCTCGGCAAACGCGTGCGATTCGCGATCGTCGGCGAAACGACGCAGGTCGACCGCGACATCCTCGACATGCTCGACGCGCCGCTCGGCCACCTGCTGCGCAACGCGCTCGACCACGGCGTCGAGACGCCCGACGAGCGCATCGCGCGCGGCAAGCCGGCCGAAGCGAGCGTGACGCTCGAAGCGCGCCACAGCGCGGGCCAGTTGCTGATCTCCGTCAGCGACGACGGCGCCGGCATCGATCTCGACGCGCTGCGTGCAGGCGTCGTGCGGCGCCGGCTCGCCGACGCGGACACGGCCGCGCGGTTGTCCGACCTCGAACTGCTCGACTTCCTGCTGCTCCCCGGCTTCTCGATGCGCGACCGCGTCACCGATGTGTCGGGCCGCGGCGTCGGCCTCGACGCGGTGCACGACATGGTCAAGGCCGTGCGCGGCACCGTGCGGATCTTCACCGAGCCGGGCCGTGGCGCGCGCTTCGTGCTGCAACTGCCGCTCACGCTGTCGATCGTGCGCAGCCTGCTCGTCGAGGTCGGCGGCGAAGCGTACGCGATCCCGCTTGCGCACGTGCGCCGCACGCTCGAACTCGCGCGCGCCGACATCGACACGCTCGAAGGCCAGCAGCATTTCCGCTTCGACGGCCGCCCGGTCGGGCTCGTCACCGCGCACCAGCTGCTCGGCGCACCGTCGCCGGAACAGGCGGGCGACAGCGTCGCGACCGTCGTGATCGGCGACGAATGGGAGTCGTACGGGATCGCCGTCGACCGGTTCCGCGGCGAATGCATGCTGGTGATCCAGCCGCTCGACCGCCGGCTCGGCAAGGTCAAGGACATCGCGGCGGCCGCGCTGATGGAGAATGGCGAACCGGTGCTGATCATCGACGTCGAGGACTTGCTGCGCTCGGTCGACAAGCTCGTGCGCGGCGGCCAGCTCGACAAGGTGCAGCGCGCGCAGCACACGGCCGTCGCACGGCGCCGCCATGTGCTGGTGGTCGACGATTCGCTGACGGTACGCGAACTGGAGCGCAAGCTCCTCGAAAAGCGCGGCTATGCCGTCACCGTCGCGGTCGACGGGATGGACGGCTGGAACGCGCTGCGCGGCGCCGATTTCGATCTCGTCGTGACCGACATCGACATGCCGCGCATGGACGGCATCGAACTCGTCACGCTGATCAAGCGCGATGCCGCGCTGAAATCGCTGCCGGTGATGATCGTGTCGTACAAGGACCGCGAGGAGGACCGCCGCCGTGGACTCGACGCGGGCGCCGACTACTACCTGGCGAAGAGCAGCTTCCACGACGAAACCCTGCTCGACGCCGTACGCGACCTGATAGGAGAAGCCCGTCCGTGAACATCGGCATCGTCAACGACCTTCCGCTCGCCGTCGAGGCGCTGCGCCGCGCGGTCGCGCGGCGGCCCGAGCACCGCGTGCTGTGGGTCGCGACCGACGGCGCGCAGGCCGTCGAGTTCTGCGCCGCGCAACCGCCCGACGTCGTGCTGATGGACCTGATCATGCCGAAGTTCGACGGCGTCGAGGCGACGCGGCGGATCATGTCGTCGGGCAAGCCGTGCGCGATCCTGATCGTGACGAGCAGCATCGGCGCGAATGCGTGGCGCGTGTACGAGGCGATGGGCGCGGGCGCGCTCGACGCAGTCGATACGCCGCGGCTCGGCGCAGGCGCGAACGGCGACACCGCGCAGCTGTTGCTCGCGAAGATCGACCAGATCGGCCGGCTGCTCGACAAGCCGGCGGGCGCCGCCCGCCCCGCCGGCACGACGGCGCGCGGCGACGGCGGGCCGCTCGTCGCGATCGGCGCGTCGGCCGGCGGCCCGACCGCGCTTGCGTCGATCCTCGGCGCGCTGCCCACCGATTTCGGTGCGCCGATCGTGATCGTGCAGCATGTCGACCAGGCGTTCGCGGACGGCATGGCGCAATGGCTCGACGGCCAAACGCCGCTCAACGTGCGCATCGCGCGCGAAGGCGACCGGCCGCAGCCGTCGTTCGTGCTGCTCGCCGCGACCAACGACCACCTGCGGATCACGCGCGCCGGCACGCTCGAATACACGCGCGAGCCGGCCGAGACGCCGTACCGGCCGTCGGTCGACGTGTTCTTCAGCAGCGTGACCGAGCACTGGCCCGGCGACGTGATCGGCGTGCTGCTCACCGGGATGGGGCGCGACGGCGCGATCGGGCTGAAGGCGATGCGGATGAAGGGCTACCATACGATCGCGCAGGACCAGGCGACGAGCGCCGTCTACGGAATGCCGAAAGCCGCCGCGACGCTCGGCGCCGCGCGCGCGATCCTGCCGCTCGAGCGCATTGCGGGCGAACTGGCGGCGCTCGTCGGGAACTGAATGAAATGGACTTGCGTGACAGCAATGGCAACAACGGGTGTCGACATGACTAGTGACTCCACGCGACGCCCGGGCCACGATAACGGCACGTCCGCCGCGGACGGCGCGGGCGCGGCGCTCGAAGCCGCGCGCGCGACCCTGCAGGTGCCGCCGGCGACCGACGTGCCGGTGATGGTGCTACTGGTCGACGACCAGACGATCGTCGCCCAGGCCGTGCGGCGCGCGCTTGCCGACGAGGACCGCATCGACTTCCACTACTGCCCGCGCTCGGACGACGCGCTGGCGACCGCGATCGAGACGCGGCCGACTGTGATCCTGCAGGACCTCGTGATGCCCGGCACCGACGGATTGAGCCTCGTGAAGGCATACCGCGCGAATCCGGCGACGCGTGACGTGCCGATCATCGTGCTGTCGACCAAGGAAGAACCGGTAATCAAGAGCGCCGCGTTTGCGGCCGGCGCGAACGACTACCTCGTAAAGCTGCCGGACCGCATCGAGCTCGTCGCACGGATCCGCTACCACTCGCGCTCGTACGTCAACCTGCTGCAGCGCGACGAAGCCTACCGCGCACTGCGGCAATCGCAGCAGCAATTGCTCGAAGCGAACCTCGAACTGCGCCGCCTCACGCATTCCGACGGGCTCACCGGGCTGTCGAACCGGCGCTATCTCGACGAATACCTGAACGCCGAATGGCGGCGCGGCGCGCGCGAACGCAGCGAGCTGTCGCTGCTGATGATCGACGTCGACAACTTCAAGCTTTACAACGACACGTACGGCCACGTGTCGGGCGACGACGTGCTCAAGCGGGTCGCCTCGACCGTCGAAAGCTGCCTCGGCCGCCCGGGCGATCTCGCCGCGCGTTTCGGCGGCGAGGAATTCGCGGTGGTGCTGCCGGGCACGTCGCCGGGCGGCGTGCGCCTGCTCGCCGAGAAGATTCGCCTTGCGATCGAAGCGCTGCGGCTCGAGCACGTGCATTCGTCGACCGGCCGCTACGTGACGATCAGCATCGGCGGCGCGAGCGTCGTGCCGGCGGCCGGCACGCCGATGACGTCGCTGATCGAAGCCGCCGACCGCGCGCTGTACCGCGCGAAGCGCGACGGCAAGAATCGCGTCGCGATCGATGCGGGGCCGGCAACGGCGAGCGACGGCGGCGGGCAACCGGCCTGATGCGTACGCGGCAGCGTCTTGCTACGGCTATGTCAAGTCGACAAGCGCAGGCTACGTGCCTTCCTCAAGAGTAGTTATCCTTATCAGATTACTTGGTTGGCTGCGGGAGAGTCAGTCCAACCATGCCATGTGGCGAGGCGTTCTTTGAGCATGGCGCGACGACATACCGCGTTCATCTGATGTCCCGGCAACGCGAAGTGCTGCCGGATCGGGCCGACGCAAGAGAGAAATGCCAGTGTGCGTAGCGCATCGCGAAATCCGCGCAGCGCGCGCGTCCATCACACGATAGTCGGTCGCGATCTCTTTGCACACTGATGCTTGAGGCAATGCCGGCCGGACGTCATCGCGCGCGGTGCCGCGCAGCCGATCTCGATCACGCACGGCAGCCGCGTCGAGCCGAAGTGACCCTGAACCAGCGTGAATCCCGGTCGGAAGTGGAAATAGAAAAATCGAACCGACAATCACGCCCGCGCGATATGCGGCGTCGCACGCGACGAGCAGGCTGACGCACTTTGCGGCGCGATGGCCGAGGCCCATATGCAGGAATTCGAACAGGCCTAGTCCAAATTCGCATTCTGTTTGTGAAGGGAATTACGGCTGAATAAGTTCGCGACATACCGCGCTTTTCGCCAAGATCGGTGAATCGCAATCAGGATGGGTGCGCTTGATTCCGCACCCTGATCCTCCGGTACCGGTGGTCCCGATCGTCGCGCGATCGGGATGAATCCAATTACATCCGTGCACGAGGATACCGTCATGGCATCGATTCCCGAACCGTCGACAACCGGCGAAACCGACAAACGCAGCTGGCTCGAATCGCACGAAGCCGGCTACCACAAGACCCTCGGCAATCGACAGGTGCAGATGATCGCGATCGGCGGGGCGATCGGCACCGGTCTGTTCCTCGGCGCGGGCGGCCGTCTGCAGGCCGCCGGGCCGTCGCTCGCG
Organism: Burkholderia sp. BCC1998; assembly: GCF_905339875.1. Taxonomy (NCBI): domain Bacteria; kingdom Pseudomonadati; phylum Pseudomonadota; class Betaproteobacteria; order Burkholderiales; family Burkholderiaceae; genus Burkholderia; species Burkholderia sp. BCC1998. The sequence continues at coordinate 1,578 of NZ_CAJPHE010000049.1, read as the reverse complement.
ATCGTCTATCTGGTGTGCGGCGCGTTCTCGTTCCTGATCCTGCGCGCGCTCGGCGAACTCGTGATGCATCGCCCCAGCAGCGGCAGCTTCGTGTCGTACGCACGCGAATTCCTCGGCGAGAAGGCGTCGTTCGTCGCGGGCTGGATGTACTTCCTGAACTGGGCGATGACCGGCATCGTCGACATCACCGCCGTCGCGCTCTACATGCATTACTGGGCGCCGTTCGCGGCCGTGCCGCAGTGGATCTTCGCGCTCGTCGCGCTCTGCATCGTCGCGACGATGAACCTGATCGGCGTGAAGTGGTTCGCCGAGATGGAGTTCTGGTTCGCGCTGATCAAGGTCGCCGCGATCGTGCTGTTTCTCGCGATCGGCTCGTTGATCCTCGGCACGGGCGTGCAGGTCGCCGGCCGCGACACTGGCATGCATCTGATCACCGACAACGGCGGCTTCTTTCCGCACGGACTGATGCCGGCGCTGGTGCTGGTGCAGGGCGTGGTGTTCGCGTTCGCGGGCGTCGAGCTGGTCGGCACGGCCGCCGGTGAATGCAAGGACGCGCGCAAGGTGCTACCGCGCGCGATCAACAACGTGATCTGGCGCATCGCGATCTTCTACGTCGCGTCGGTGGTTCTGCTGGTCTGCCTGCTGCCGTGGAGCGCGTACAAGGCGGGCCAGAGCCCGTTCGTCACGTTCTTCGGCGCGCTCGGCGTGCCGGGCATCGGCTCCGTGATGAACCTGGTGGTGCTGACGGCGGCGCTGTCGAGCCTCAACTCGGGCCTGTATTCGACCGGGCGCGTGTTGCGTTCGCTGTCGATGGGCGGCTCGGCCCCGGCGTTCCTCGGCCGAATGAGCGCGCAATCCGTGCCGTACGCGGGCATTCTGGTGACGGTCGCGATCTACGTGGTCGGCGTGCTGCTCAACTATCTCGTGCCGTCGAGCGTGTTCGAGATCGTGCTGAACATCGCGTCGCTCGGCATCATCAGCACGTGGGGCTTCATCGTCGTGTGCCAGATGAAGTTCCGCGCCGCGGTCAGGCGCGGCGAAGTGGACGACGTGCCGTTCAGGATGCCGGGCGCGCCCGTCACATCGTGGCTCACGCTGCTGTTCCTGCTCGGCGTGCTGGTGCTGATGGCGTTCGACTACCCGAACGGGACGTGGACGATCGCGTCGATCCCGCTGGTCGCACTGCTGCTCGTGGCCGGCTGGAAGTGGTTGAGCAGCCGCGCGCGCCGTGGGTTGCTCAAGCCGACGATTCCGTCGGTCACGCTGACACGGCAAGTGCTCGAGAAGGGCGACAACTAAGCCGACGCGCAATTTGGGGGACGGCCTGCGGCCCGATGCAGGCCGTCTCGCAGAAAAAGAGAAAATTCAATGGCACCGTTTGACGAAATGCTTGCAGGCGATCAGGTTCGCCCGCCCTACTCGCGAGTCAAGGCATGGCTCGACACGCAGAACCCTGCAAGCCTCGCCCAGAAGGCCCACGACGCGGAAGGCGTGTTCCGCAGGACCGGCATCACGTTCGCCGTGTACGGCGACGCGCAGGCCGCCGAGCGCCTGATTCCGTTCGACATCGTGCCGCGG
>NZ_CAJPHE010000048.1:0-10196 GCF_905339875.1 Burkholderia sp. BCC1998 | reverse complement strand
AGGCCCGTGGTGGAGCGGGTGAAGGGAATCGAACCCTCGTCGTAAGCTTGGAAGGCTTCTGCTCTACCATTGAGCTACACCCGCGACGGCAAAAATTCTCGCACGACTTTTGAATGATCATATGGCGCCTTCCCGTGATCCAAGAATAGCTGGGGAAGATCACAATTGCCGCAATCAGCCCTATTCTCCTGTAGACGCTCCCGATAGAGTTCTAACAAGCACAAGCCAATCTCAACTCAATCGCGCCCTAGCGCCACAAGCGGATGCGCCTCGCATCGCCAAAGCGAAGTCAGATGCACGCGTGTGCGCTCGGCTCGCACTTCGACCAGTGACATCGGGGCCCATCGCGGCTTGCGATCCTTGTCAACGAGATGTGCCCGCACACCTTCACGGAAATCACCGTCACTAATCGCCCGCGCAACGATGTCGAGTTCCATCCGGAAGGATTCGGCGAGTGTCATCTGTCGACCTCGCAGCAACGCTTCGCGTGTTACGCACAGCATCGTCGGCGAATGGCTCAAAAGCGCATTGAGCGTTGCCTGCAGCCACTGACGATGCTCGCGCGCCAGCTCGTCACGCGCGAGATCCTGCTTCAGCGTCGCGACGATCCGCTCGACGGTGGAGCGCTTGTCGAAGTGACGGACGATCCACTCCATCTGGCTGTCGAGCGCCGCATGCGGCACGACGTTGCATGGCGGCTCGAACACCTCGCACAGCGCAGGCAACACTTCGCCGTTCCACTTGACGCTCTCGATGCGCGTCTCGAACGTATCGAGCCACGACGACGGCACGCACAGGTCCGCGAGCTTCGCGGTCAGCGCGTCGGCGCCTGACAGCACCGCGCCCGTCAGCCCTACGTACAGCTCGAGCTCGACCGTCATGCGCGACAGGAAATGCGTCGCACCGACGTCGGGCACGAGACCGATGCGCGTCTCGGGCATCGCGATCTTGCTGCGCTCGGTCGCGACGCGCAGCGCCGCTCCTTGCGCGAGCCCCATCCCGCCACCCATCGTCACGCCGTCCATCAGCGCAACCACCGGCTTCGGGAACGTGTGGATCGCGTAGTCGAGCCGGTATTCATCAACGAAAAATGACAGCCAGTCGGCACTGCCCTCGCCCAACATTCTGTACAACTGGCGCACGTCGCCGCCCGCGCAGAAACCCCTATCGCCCGCACCGCGCAGCACGACCGCAACGATCTGGTCGTCGGTGCGGCAACGCTCGAGGAGCGCTGCCAGCTCGCCGATCATCGCGTACGACAGCGCGTTGAGCACGGCCGGCCGGTTCAGCGTGATCAGTGCCACGCGGTTCACCACGCGGAACAGCACCTCAGGCGCGAGCTCCGCGAACGCGTTGTGATTCGTGACCGGTGTGTTCATCGTTGTGGCTCTCCGTCGGTGTTCCACTGAGGCGCGCGCTTGCCAAGAAACGCGGCCACGCCTTCGCGCGGATCGTTCGTGTCGAACAGGTCGACGAAGCGTTCGCGTTCGACCGCGAGCGCCGCGCCGCGCGGCACGCCGCGGCGCGCGAGGCCGATCAGTTCCTTGCTGTACGCGACCGCATGCGGGCTCTGCCGGGCGACGTTGCGCGCGAGCGCCAGCGCCGCATCGCGGGCCGCGCTGCTTTCGACCACGTCCTCGACGAGGCCGATCCTGAGCGCCGTCGCCGCGTCGACACGCGTGCCGGCCAGGATGATCTTCTTCGCCCAGCCTTCGCCGACGAGCCAGGGCAGCGTCTGGGTGCCGAGCCCGCACGGCAGCAGGCCGACCGACGGCTCGGGCAGCGCCATCTGCGCGTGCGTCTCGGCGATCCGCAAGTCGCACGCGAGCGCGCATTCGAGGCCGCCGCCCATCGCATAGCCGTTGATCGCCGCGATCGTCACGACGCGCGCGTCATGCAGCGCCTCGAAGGCCGCGCCGAAACGCGCGGCCATTGCACGCGCGACCGCGCGGTCGCCGTCGGCGAACGTGTTCAGGTCGGCGCCCGCGCTGAAGAACTTCGGGCCGTCGCCGGTGATCACCAGCGCGCGCACGCGCGGGTTCGCGTTCAATGCGGCGACGGTTGCCTGCAGCTGCTGCAGCCCGTCGGCGGTAAAGGCGTTCGCGGGCGGACGCTTGAGCGTCGCGCATGCGATCGCGCCGTCGTCGACGTAGTCGAGTTCGATCATGAGGCGTCCTTCTTCGTGGCCGGTTGGTACAGGCGGATCACCGCCGAGAAATCGAGTTGCCCGTCGCCGCGGCTGCTCATCGTCTGGTACAGCTGCTGCGCGAGCGCGCCGAGATAGACGGGCTGGCGCGCCTGCTTCGCGGCGTCGTTCGCGAGGCCGAGATCCTTCAGCATCAGGTCGGTGCCGAAGCCGCCGCTGTAGCCGCGCGACGACGGCGCGGTGTCGATCACGCCCGGATACGGGTTGTAGGTGTCCGAGCTCCAGCAGCGGCCCGTCGACGTGTTGACGATGCCGGCCAGCACCTTCGGGTCGATGCCGAGCGCGACGCCGAGCGACATCGCCTCCGACACGGCCGCCATCGAGATGCCGAGCACGAGGTTGTTGCACACCTTCGCGACCTGCCCCATCCCCGTCGCGCCGCAGTGGACGATGTTCTTGCCCATGCCGGCGAGCACCGGCTTCACGCGCTCGAAATCCGCGTCGCTGCCGCCGACCATGAAGGTCAGCGTGCCGGCCGCCGCGCCGCCGGTGCCGCCCGACACGGGTGCATCGACGAACGCGCCGCCGTGCTCGCGCACGAGCGCGCCGAACGCCTGCGCACTTGCCGGGTCGATCGTGCTCGAATCGATCACGGTCGCGCCGGCGTCGAGGCCGGCCAGCACGCCGTTCTCGCCGGCGAGCACCGAGCGCACGTGCGGCGCGGCCGGCAGCATCGTGATCACGAAGGTCGCGCCCGATGCCGCGTCGCGCGGCGAGTCGGCCACCTGCGCGCCGGCGTCCTGCAGCGCGCGCAATGCATCGGCGCTCAGGTCGAACGCATGCACTTCATGGCCGGCCTTCAACAGGTTCAGCGCCATCGGCGCACCCATGTGGCCCAGTCCGATAAAACCGATCTTCATGGTCATCTCCTCCGCGGCTCAATGCAGCCGGATCGTCGTGTTCACCGGGCCGGCCGTCGTGTCGTCGTCGAACCAGCGCGCGGTGACCGTCTTGGTCTGCGTATAGAACTGCACGACCTGCTTGCCGTACGGGCCGAGATCGCCGAGCTTCGAGCCGCGCGAACCGGTGAAGCTGAAGAACGGCACCGGCACCGGAATCGGGATGTTGATGCCGACCTGGCCGACGTCGATCTCGCTCTGGAACTTGCGTGCCGCCGCGCCGCTCTGCGTGAAGATGCCCACGCCGTTGCCCATCGGGTTCGCGTTGACGAGCGCGATCGCTTCGTCGAGCGTGTCGACTTCCATCACGACCAGCACCGGCCCGAAGATTTCATGCGTATAGACCGTCATGTCGGGCTTCACGCCCGAGAAGATCGTCGGCCCGATGAAGTTGCCCTCCTCGAAACCGGCGACCTTCACGTCACGGCCGTCGAGCTCGAGCTTCGCGCCTTCCTTCACGCCCGCGTCGATCAGAGAAAGGACGCGCTGCTTCGCCGCTTTAGACACGACGGGGCCGACGTCGGTGCCGGCTTCAGAGCCCGCGTTGACCTTCAGCGCCTTCGCCTTCGCGACGATCTCCGGCAGCCAGTCGCGCGCACTGCCGACGAGCACCGCGACTGACGTGGCCATGCACCGCTGGCCAGCTGCACCGAACCCTGCACCGGCGAGCGCGTTGGTCGTCTGCTCGCGATTCGCGTCGGGTAACACAACTGCGTGATTCTTCGCGCCCATCATCGACTGCACGCGTTTGCCATGCTGGCTGCCGAGGTTGTACACGTGCGTGCCGACGGCCGTCGAACCGACGAACGAGATTGCCTTCACGAGCGGATGCGTGCAGATCGCGTCGACGACTTCCCTACCGCCGTGCACGACGTTCAGCACGCCCTTCGGCACGCCGGCTTCGACCGCGAGCTCAACGAGCTCCATCGTTGACAGCGGATCCTGTTCCGACGGCTTGAGCACGAACGTATTACCGCACACGATCGCCATCGGGAACATCCACAGCGGGATCATCGCGGGAAAGTTGAACGGTGTGATGCCCGCGCACACGCCGATCGGCTGGCGCAGCGTGTAGGTATCGACGCCGCCCGCGACGTTCTCTGCGAATTCGCCCAGCTGCAGCGTTCCGACCGAGCATGCGTGCTCGACCACCTCGAGGCCGCGGAAGATGTCGCCTTCGGCGTCGGGCAGCGTCTTGCCCTGCTCAGCCGTCAGCGTCTTGGCGATCCGTTTGAGATTCATTCGCACAAGATCCTGGAACTTCAGCATGATGCGCATGCGCGCGGAGATCGGCGTGTTCTTCCACGTCGCATACGCGGCGTGCGCGGCCTGCACGGCCGCGTCAACTTCCGAGACGGTCGCAAACGGTACACGCCCGAGCACCTGCTGCGTTGCTGGGTTGACAATATCGCGCCACTCAGTCGTCGTGGATTCAACGAAGTTGCCGTCGATAAGCAGTTTCGCGGTCAGCGCAGTTTGCCCAGCCTGGGGCGTCAGATTAGTGTTCATAGATCAGCTTCCTAATTGAGGCCCCGCAATGCATGCAATGCAAAGTTGGCCAATTCATGTTGATGGTGTGCCCGGCCCCGCCACAAACGCGTAACGGAATAGCCAGTGCGTCAATTGCAGCCCTGCTGCGAACCCAACTTCCTGGCACTAGCTCGGTACCACTACGTGACGGTCGTCGAAACAACCGATACACGCCTACAAACGTTGCTATAGCAAAAGCTGTCGTGCGATCACCATCCGCTGCACTTCGCTGGTGCCTTCGTAAATCTGCGTGATGCGCGCATCGCGATAGTGACGCTCGACTTCGTAATCGGCGAGGTAGCCGTAGCCACCGTGGATCTGGATCGCGTCCGAGCACACGCGCTCGGCCATCTCGGACGCAAACAGCTTCGCCTGCGATGCTTCGGACAGGCACGGCAGCCCCGCCGTGCGCAGCTTCGCCGCGTGATGCACGAGCAGGCGCGCCGCGTTGATCTGCGTGGCCATGTCGGCGAGCTTCTGCTGGATCGCCTGGTGCTCGGAGAGCGACTTGCCGAACTGCACGCGCTCGCCCGCATAGCGGCGCGCCTTGTCGAACGCGGCACGCGCGATGCCGAGCGCCTGCGCGGCGATGCCGATCCGGCCGCCTTCGAGGTTCGACAGCGCGATCTTCAGCCCTTCGCCGCGATTGCCGAGCAGGTTTTCCTCCGGAATCGCGCAGTTCTCGAACGCGATCGGGCACGTGTCCGATGCGCGGATGCCCATCTTCTTCTCGGGCTTGCCGACGATGAAGCCCGGCGTGTCGGTCGGCACCAGGAACGCGGAAATGCCGCGCTTGCCGGCTTCCGGGTCGGTCATGGCAAAAACGATCGCGACCCCGGCACGCTGGCCGTTGGTCACGAACTGCTTCGCGCCGTTCAGCACCCACTTGCCGTCACGCAGTTCCGCCCGCGTGCGCAGGTTGTGCGCCTCGGAGCCGGCTTGCGGCTCAGTCAGACAAAATGCGCCGATAGTCCGGCCTGTCGCCAAGCTGCCGAGCCAGCGCTCCTTCTGCTCTGGCGTGCCGTACGCAAGAATTGGCCCACAACCGACCGAGTTGTGCACGCTCATCATCGTCGCGCACGCTGCATCGCCGGCCGCGATCTCTTCGATCGCAAGCGCGTACGCCGTGTAATCCGTATATGAGCCGCCCCACTCTTGCGGAACAATCATCCCAAGTAAGCCAACTTCGCCCATCTGCAAGACGACCTCGTCGGGCAGATATCCGTCTTGATCTCGTCGCGATGCATTCGGTACCAGCACCTCACTGGCAAAAACATGTGCGGCATCACGAATCATCCGCTGATCTTCCGTGTAGAGATCGTTCATCTCGATATATTGTCCAGATTTGGTCGGTCTTAGCTTGTGGGGAAGCCCGTCTTGATGGAGAGAGTGTAAGTAAGCGCGAGTTCTGTATCGATGCTCGCAACGATCAATTGCACTAAGCGTTTTTGCCATACTGACGCTCGTTCCGATGGTGCGATGGTTTTAAAGCCGACTCGGTAGCGCGCAGCGGCACATTTCTGGTCGCAAATTCGACGTCGCCCCCCACTAGCGAAACATTCTTCCAAGGTGCATCGTCAGTCTCGATCGCGGCGAATTGGCGTACCTGGCAACGCTCGCGGTGAGACACTGCCCGCAACCTCGCGGGACTAGCCGAACAAGGCGCCGTCGCCGATCTGGATGCCAAGGTCGGCGCGACGCATACCGTTACAGGTACAACAAGGTAAATGCGTCGCAACGTCAATTGCATTCGTTCCCACGACGATGACGTTCCGTTGCACACAGACTCGCGTGAGCTCAGCCGGTCGCCTACGACCGAATCGTGTGTCTTTAAGAATTTTCAGACCGGAAACACCCCAAAACTATCAATCGGTAAATCTCTCCGTGGAGCAGCCCCCCCCTGAAACGCTCGACATATTCGATGTGTCGCGGCCCCTGTCTATATGCGTAGCGGGAGCGCGTTCAGCGCATAGATTGAGAGCGTATGGCGTTGCGCAGCGGGTTGCACAAACTGTTCGTCGAGATTCGAGCCTCAGCTGGCGGCCGTGGCATCATGGGCATGACGCGCGAGGAAGGCACGGCGATTGGTCGCTTCAAAGCAAGTCACTTGATCGAAGAGCTCGGTTGATCTGAAAGCAGTCAGGCAGCCATGCGTACGAGTAAGCCCCGGTCGAGAGGATCGATATACCGAATCATCTCAACCGTGCGTTCAAGGTTGATGCACCGAATTAAGTCTGGTGTGTCGACATCACGTGTGTCTGGGCACAAGGCCGTTGGCATTACCTGGCTGCCCTTGCTTTGTTCTCGCGCCGAGACGTCGGCTGGGCGTTCTCAACGTGCCCGGATGCCGATTCGGTCGTGCAAGCTCGGGATATTGCCTATGAGCGCATTCGGCCACAAGGGTTGCTATTCCACTCGGATCAGGCCGGTCAGTATGCGAGTCGGAAATCCTGTCAGCGCCAGTGGTGCTATCGGATATAGCCGAGCATACGCCGTCGCCGAAACTGTTTGGACAGCACTCCGATGGAGACGCTGTTCCACAGCTTCAAGACTGGGTGACCGCCGTCAGCGGGTTACCTGTCGGCGCAGGAAGCACACCGGGATATCAGCCGCTACCTGATGCACTGGCACAACTGAATACGGCCGCGTCAGTTCCATGACGAACGGTGCCAACCATCGCGGGAGAAAACGCGAACAATAATTAGGCCCGTCAACCAACCGATCAACTTTCACGCCGGAGTACGTTTTGGACGGCAGAATTAGATAGATCATTGGTTACAGGCTAGACCATCGTCTCTCGATAGTTAAAGAACTTCGACATCTGGCCGATCCCGGGATTGAAGCAATTGCAGGGATCGAGCTCCCGGTAGAACTTCGCGAGCGCTGGCTTTGCAGCGTAAAGGTGCCCAACGTTGTGCTCAGCCGGGTACTCCGCGCCGCGCTCATCCAGCAGTTCCCACACCCGGTGCTCGATACTCAGCTGGTCGTTGCCTTTTTTGACGATGTAGTCCTGATGGAACACGTGACACAGAAAATGTCCGTAATACAGCTTAATCGAGATCGCAGTCTCGATTTCTGCCGGTAATGTCTCCACCCAATCGCGATCGTTGCGGCGGAGCGCAACATCAAGCGCAACTATGTCTTCGACGTCTTCTGAGTGAACTGCGCGATATCGGACAGCAGCACCCGCAGCAGCAAATCGATGCAGAAAAGCTTTCTTACCCTCGTCGCTGGTGCATTCGAAGTAGCTGCCGGATGCAGCCGCAAAATAGTCGTCAAGGTATGCGCGAGTTTCGTCAACGCTTTCCGCCGAAACCTTCAACATAAGGTGATGCTCGTACTTGTCTCGAAACGCTGTCATGCGCTTTGGCAAGTGACTGGGGAACAGTTCGCTTACCGCCTGAAGCGCGCGATCTGTCAAGTTTGGTGGGAAAAATCCCAATCGATTGAAAATGGCGTCGAGACGACTCTTCAAGCTGAAAAAGACCGGCAAGCGTGACGTCCCCAGATAGTCAATCGCAAGGAACATATCCTTTCCATACTTTTCAGCAATATCAAACGCATCACGATGGAGGTACTCACCTGCAATCGGAAGATCTGGAAGCTTCTGGAGTGTGTGGCGCCGGATATCCGTGAGCTCGGAAGGCTCATTTGTGCCGATATAAAATACCTTTGGATTCTGCTCTATCGGGAATGTATCAAGGCGAACCGCGAACACCATCAGTTTTCCGGCCGATCCCGAGGCTTCATACAACCGCCTCGAATCCGCATTAAAGCGCGCAGGCGTGTCGGCATCGACTTCACTTACATGGCTCGCATAATTTTGATCCGAGCCAGCCCCAGCGTCTTGCTGGATGTCGGTATCCGAGAAGGTACGACGCTCAAGCCGATCAAGGATCTCTAGCGGGGATTCACCAAGTTCGATACCAAGGTGATTAACGAGTTGCAGCTTGCAATCACTATTCACTTTAGCAAATAGTGCCATCTCAGTGTAGGCTGGTCCGCGTCTAACAAGTGCGCCGCCAGAGTTGTTGCAGACACCGCCAAACACCGAAGCGCCAATGCAACTCGAGCCTATCACCGAGTGGGGTTCGCGGCCGAGGGGCTTCAGCGTTTTCTCGAGCTGGTCGAGTGTCGCCCCAGGCAGACACACAACCTGCCTACCCTCGTCAATTACATACACCTTGTTCATTCGGGTCGTGCTGACAATCACGACTGGCCGATCGTATTTGTCACCATCTGGGGTTGAACCACCCGTGAGACCCGTGTTCGAGGCCTGGGTGATCACGATCACATTCGCTGCGACGCACGCCTTGAGCACCTTCCACTGTTCGAGAATGGTTCCAGGACGAACAACCGCTAAGGCGGAGCCCGCCCCAAATCGGAAGCCGGTTCGGTAGCTACGCGTAGCTGCTTCTCCCGTGAGAACATGCTTTTTTCCTACAGTGTCGCGTAGGATAGTGACCAAATTGCCAACCGTCTCGTCCCTGGTTCCGGACGCTTCTGCGCGAAATGCAGTCACTTCTGTCTCCGTATGATCGCCTACGATGTGTCGTCATTGCGACGAGCAAAACGCTGCACATCGATTGCTGAGAAGTTTAGAATCCCATTTATTACTAGTCCAATATCTTGGAGTAGGGTTTTGGAGACGAAAAAGATATGGAACTTCGTCAACTACGATACTTTCTGGCTGTCGCTGATCACCTTCATTTCACTGAAGCGGCGGCACGTCTCGGCATTGCTCAACCGCCGCTGAGCCAGCAGATCCTCAAGCTCGAGCGCGAAGTCGGCACGGCACTCTTTATCCGTCATCCTCGTCGGGTCGAATTGACTGAGGCCGGACGACTGTTGCGCGATAGCGCCCAACGCATCGTCGACGATGCCCAGCAGGCGCTCGTCGAGGCGCAGAATGCGGGACGTGGGGAGACTGGCCGGCTGTTGCTCGGTTTCGCTGGCTCGACAGTGTTTCATCCGGTCGTGGCTTCGACCATGCAGCAGTTCCGGCACGCCTATGCACGTATCGTAATCAGCTGCGAAGAGAGCAACAGCGTGGCGTTACTCGACAAGGTGAACGCACGGAAGATCGATGCTGCCCTTGTCCGCATTCCACTACATTGTGGAGATCTCGTGGTTGAACCGCTCGTCTCCGAAGACATGATTGCGGTTCTGCCCGAAGACCACCCCCGGAGTCAGCACAAACGCATTGATCTGGCAGACTTGGCAGATGATCCGTTCATAACCTTTCCGCGAGCTATCGGTCCAAATCTTTACGATTCGATTGTCGGAGCCTGTCATGCTGCGGGATTTGTTCCGTCTATCGGCATGGAGTCGCCGCAGATATCATCCGCAGCCAACTTGGTCTCAGCGGGCTTCGGTGTGGCAGTAGTTCCCGCTTCGATTAGGCAAGTTCAGGTAGCGGGTGTTTCATACCACGAACTCCGAGGCAACCCGCTCTCGACAGGCATCGCTCTGATACATCGCCAGCGTGAACGGTCACCGGCAGTAGTGAACTTCGTGAGAGTTTTACGCCAGTGCCGTGCAACAGCATCAATGCTCTGAAC
>NZ_CAJPHE010000047.1:0-11603 GCF_905339875.1 Burkholderia sp. BCC1998 | reverse complement strand
CGCGACACCCACATCAGCACCCGCCGAATTATTCCTGCCTGTTCAGATGGCATCGCCGCCGATACCAGAGCCGATCGGATCATCCAGTCTGGTCGTCGAATATCGTGGCGTACGTGTTTGTTTCGAAGGCAAGCCGGAGGCCGATGTACTGCGGCTTGTACTCACGAGCTTGCTGGGAGCGGGTTCGTGATGCTGGGCCTTCCCGCCGGGACGCGGGTGTGGTTGGCAGCCGGCGTGACCGACATGCGCTCCGGCTTCAACAGCCTTGCCGCGAAGGTGCAGACCGTGCTGGAGCGAGACCCATTCTTATGTGGCGGGCTGCGATATGCGACGTACCTTCAGAGCGCCTCCGGCGTCGTCGGATGGTTTGCAATTTGCCGCCACATAAGATTTGGATTCCACTCTCTCCGTGCCCGGGATTGACCCTGGCCTGTCACGGAAGGAGTGGTCATGCTAGAGCTATATTTCAAGTACAACCGAGTGATCGCGCGATTTCGCAGCGGTGCGCTCGGCAATGAGATCGATCGTATTGCCGACAGCCTGTTCGATGCAGGGTACAAACATGCATCTGCGAAGCTGTATCTGGCGCGCATCGCACGGTTCAGCACGTATGCAACCGAATGTGGTTGCCGCAGATCGGTCCCGATTCCTCCTCAGATCGTTGATCGCTATCTACAGTCAAGACCAACGACTGAGGCCCGCTGGGCCGCACACGGAGCGCTCTGCTTTGCGGCCAGATGCTTTCCGGACCGATTTGCAGTCGAGCCTCCCCCCAAGGATCTGGACAGCCCGTTCCTGACTGCTTACATGCAGCATCTGCGCATCGTTCGCGGTTTGCATCCCAAGACTTGTGAAGGTCTGTAAGCGCTCAGTAGACGACGTGGCTTGCGCGAGGCGACCGACTGTGCCTCAGTCAGTTGAGGCGGCGACCCGCCACGGCAGCAGGGTCTCGTAATCGTCGGCAGTGTTTGCGAGCGGGAGTGCCTTGAACAGCGCGACGAGGTAGCCGTACGGTTCGACGTTATTCGCCTTGCACGTTTCGATCAGCGAATACAGGTTAGCTGCAGCATTCGCTCCGGCAACCGTGTCGTAGAAGAGCCAGTTTTTTCGCCCGACGGTAAACGGCCGGATCGCGTTCTCGCATGCGTTGTTCGAGATCGGCCAGGCACCGTTCTCGACGTAGCGGGTCAGCTTCGGCCATTGACCCTGCAGGTAGTGCAGCGCTTTGCCGAAGGCACTTTGCGGCAACACCACATGCAACTGACGCAGTAGCAGATCCTCGATTTGCCCGAGGATCAACCGACTCTCGCGTTGCCTGGCGAGCAACCGATTCTCCGGCGGCATGTCCTCACAGCGCGATTCGATCGCAAACAGGTGCCCAATCAGTCGAATGAATTCACTGACGGGATGGTCGCGACCACGCTGCGCCTTTGGCAGATTTTCTTCCGCCTCGATCACGTAACGACGTGCGTGCGCCCAACAGCCCAGATGCACGAGTTGGTTGCTGTGGGCGACATCGTTGTACGGCTCATAGCCGTCAGTCATCAACGCCGCGCCGTGCTTGATGCCAGCATAGAGCGTCGCGGCTTGTGCCGCGCTGCGCGTCGGGCTGTAACTGAACAATCGAACCGGCGGACCGGTGCCGCTCATCTGCACCCACATGTAGCTCTTGCGCTGCGCCGCGCGCCCGGGTTCCTTCAGCACCTGGACTGTCGTTTCGTCGCCGTAGACGATATCGGACTCGAGCAGGTGGTCGCGCATCAAATTGATCAGTGGCTGCACTGCCGTACCGACACGCACCACGCTGGCTGCCAGCGTGCCACGCGAGAGATCGCCACCGAAACGGTGCAGCAACGCGGCGATGCGATACAGCGGCAGCGCGTCTGCGAATTTGCTCACAACCACCCAGGCGAGCGCCGATTCGGAGAGTAGACCCTTGGGGATGATGCGCGCCGGCGCCGGGGTCACTTTGATGCCGAGGTCGCAGCAAGGACAGGCATATTTGACTCGCTGGTGCTGAATGACACGAACCTGTTGCGGCACGATATCGAGCTGCTCACTGATCTCGGCGCCGATCTCGACGAGCGCATGCCCGTCGTGTGCGCAAATGCGTTCCGATTCCGGCAGTTCATGACGGACGATCTCTCGCGGGAGCATCGGGTCCAGCGGCTTGCGCCCGCGCTTCTTGCGCTCGTGGGCACCGACCTCGATGCTCTGTTCTGCTTCGCTCTCGTGCGCAGGCTCAGATCCCGTTGCGGCTGCCTCGGCTTCGTTCAAGAAGAGGTCGCGTTGCTCGGCACCGCGCACTTCGCTCTTGGCCGCAAACAACTGCCGCTGATAGGCCTCGAGCTTCTCGCGCAGCAAATCGCGTTCGACCGTCACCACACGCAGTTCGCTCTTCATGGCAGCGAGTTCTGCGCGCAGCGCCTGCCGTTCGTCGGTGGGAGATGAGGATGGTGGCGGCATCGCCGGATTAGACCAGCAATGCTGGTTCGTGTTTCAGGTCACGCGCTGATAATAGCGTGACGGATGCGCCCGCATCGCTTCGATGTCGATGCCGTCGAGCAGCCAGTGCAGTTGTTCCGTTCGCAGTTGGAGGACCGCTTCTTTGCGCGGCCAGACGAAACGATCCTGCTCGAGCCGCTTCATGAGAAGCCAGAAGCCGTTACGGTCCCACAGCAGCATCTTGATGCGATCGCGACGCTGATTGCTGAACACATACACTGCCTGCGCGAACGGATCGAGCTTCATCGATTGCTCGACGATGGCTGCAAGGCCGTTGATGCTCTTACGGAAATCGACGGCGTCGCGATGCACGTAGACCTTCAACTCATCGTCTAACCGGAACATCGCACCGCCCGAGCGTTTCGATCATTGCTGACAGCAGCGCCGCGTCGTTGTTGCCGCATTCGAGTTTAAGCGTGATGCCGTTGGGCATCTGGACCGTCAACGTCGACGAGGCCAGGCGATCCGCTCGCGCACCAGCTGTCGTCTCCTGCGAAGAAGACATCACAGGTTTGCCCTCGATCTCGACAAGCGCCTGTTCGCTGCTGACTCTGACGACCGGCACGAATGCCGGCTCTGCTGTCGACGACTGCGTTGAAGCATCAGCCAGCCGTTGCTGATGCAGCTTGATCCATTTGTGCAGAAGGTTCGCATTGACGCCGTGTCTGAGTGCGAGCCCCGCTACTGACGCCCCCGGCTCAAGGCAAGCCTCGACCAGCCGCTGTTTGGTTCGCCGATCAAAACGGCGCTTGCCGTCTATGCCAACGGTGACGACCTTCAGGCACGACGCTTCTGAGTGTTGTTCTGTCATTAAGGTGTCCACTGAAAATCAGTGGACATAGCCTGCACGGTCAGCTCGCTGAGTGCCAGACGTCCATTTCTGCGCGCTTACGAAGGTCTCGCTCTGACAGCCCGGCGGATGCTTGCTTGGCAGAGGCAACATTTACGGGGTATGCCTCTCGCCACACTCGGCGCCAAACACGTTTTGGTCATGACGGGCGAACTGCTATCCGGGTGCCGAACCGACAGTGCCAGATCATCGACCACCTCTCACATGCGCTCCTTTCTGCGCTACTTATACTGGGCGGGTCTCAACGCGGAAGACCTCGCGCATTTCGTACCCAGGACACCATGTTGGCGCCACGCCCATCTCCCGTCGCGTCTTCCGTGGGAGGACGTTCGGCGTGCAATCGATAGCATCGAGAGCACGACGCCATCGGGCATACGTGATCGAGCAATAATGCTGTTGTTGGCCACGACAGGCATGCGCAACAGGGAACTGCGTGAGCTCGAGCTCGACGACATACGGTGGCGCAACGGAGAAGTTTTACTACGTCACACCAAGGGGCGTCACGACCGCGTCGCGCCGCTGCTCCCGGAGACAGGTGAAGCCCTCGCTAAATACGTTCTTCACGCGCGACCACCGGCTACTGACCGTCGTGTTTTTCTTTCGTGCGTTCCTCCAGTGCGCTCGTTTCCTCACAGCAGCAGCATCTCGCGCATTGTGCGTTTCCGACTTGAGCGCGCTGGACTCCACGCTCAACGTTGTGGTGCCCATCTTCTACGCCACAGCCTCGCGACTCGACTGGTTGAGAGGCGACGGCCAATCAAGGAGATTGCCGATCTACTAGGTCATCGGAACATCGATAGCACGTCCTTTTACGTCAAGGTCGCTGTACCGCAACTCGCGGATGTCCCATTGCCGTTTCCCGGAGGTGCGTCATGGACACGTTCTTGAGTGCGTTGACCGCGGGAACGGAGAGCTACATTACGCTTCAGCGAGCGCTGGGCTATCAGTTTCGCAAACAGGCCGCGACGCTTCGGGCATTTCTACGCTACGTTCGCTCTAGCCATGCTGGTGGTCCGCTATCTCAAGCGTTAGCGGTGGACTTCGTTATGGCGAGCAATCTTACGTCGAACGGCAGGGCTATCTGCTACGGAGTAGTTCGGCGCTTTGCGGAATACTACGCAGCGTTCGACCCTTGTACCGGGTTTTTCGATCATCGTGTCTTGCCTCGATCGCGCCACATTCCACCGCCCAGAATCTTGAGCGATGAGGAACTACGCTCACTGATGAACGCAAGCGTGCGGGTATCGATCGTCCAGCCATTGCGAGGCCAAACATTAGCGACATTGATCGGTCTGCTAGCGAGCACTGGACTACGGTCGGGCGAGGCCCTGCGTCTCGATGGTACCGATGTCGACCTATCCACCGGTATCTTGCAAATCCGCAAGACCAAGTTCCGGAAGGACCGACTGGTTCCCGTACATGCTACTACCTTGGTGGCCCTGCAAGCCTATGCACGATATCGTGACCTTGCCTTCCCGGTACAAACAAGTTCGGCCTTTTTTGTCAGCACGCGCGGTACCCGACTGTCCCCGGCCGGCCTGCATTACGGTTTCCATCAAGCCTGTGAACTCGCAGGCCTGAAGAGGGCAGGAACCAAGTCCGTGCGGCCTCACGATCTACGCGCACCATCGATTCGCCGTCACGCGCCTTGCGCACTGGCACCGGCAGAAGGTTGATGTTCAGTCGATGGTGCCGATACTGGCGACTTACTTGGGCCATAACCGATATAGCGACACTGCCTACTACATCACTGCTACGCCAGAACTGCTGGGCCTTGTGGCAAATAATGTTTTCAGCACGGGAGGTTTGGCATGAACGGTCAACCCTCACTCGCACGGCACTTCGAGTCATTCTTTCGCGAACGACTGATGCAGCAGCGTAACGCGACGCCGGCCACCATTGCTGCATACCGGGACGCTCTCCGACTGCTTGTCCTCTTCGCTGCAGAGCGAACTGGCAAGAAACCAAGCGCTCTGGCGGTTGATGACCTCGACCGAGACATGATCTTGGCGTATCTAGACCATCTGGAACGCTCGCGCGGCAACTGCGTGCACACTCGCAACTCTCGACTCACGGCAATACGTTCATTTTTCCGCCATGTTTCGACTCGTGATCCCGCTTCGCTTGGTGTCGCTCAGCGCGTACTTTCGATCCCAATCAAGAAGTCGGACCTGTCCAACCCCCGATATCTGTCCCGAGTCGAACTCGACGCACTCATCAATGCGCCGGACAGGTGCTCAGCGTGTGGCCGTCGCGACCGCGTTCTGCTGCTGTTCCTTGCCCGCACTGGCGCCAGGGTTTCAGAGGCGCTCGGCGTAGACGCGTCCGACCTGGTGCTGGACGGAGCGCGATCGCATGTCACGCTTCGCGGCAAAGGTCGCAAGCAACGCGTGATTCCCTTGGCCGGCGACCTCGTTGCAGCAATCAACGATTTGCTGCGCGAGAATGGCGTCGGCCATCATGAGGCGGTGCCGCTATTCGCTGGCGTGCGCGGCGAGCGGTTGACTCGTTTCGGCGCTACCCACATCGTACGTCGAGCCGCAGAAGCAGCGTCCATACAAACGCCAGAGCTCGCGCGTAAGGCAATCTCGCCGCACGTGTTCCGACACTCGCTCGCAATGATGCTGCTTCAATCCGGAGTGGACCTTCTTACGATCCAAGCGTGGCTTGGACACGCACAGGTTGCTACTACACACCGCTACGCCACGGCGGATGTCGAAATGATGCGACGTGGACTGGATAAGGCGGCTATTCAAGGAGCTGCAGGTCATCGGTTTCGGCCGAAGGATGCTGTCTTGAGTCTCCTTGAGAATCTGTAGCGTTATGTGTCGTCGACCGCGGATACTAGGGGCACGGCATCTCGGACAACAGGTCTACCCGCGGTCGGCGGCCACATATTTTGCTATGGCACATAAGAATGGATATGTGGCGTGACACATATCCCTACAGCGGCAACGTGTTCGTGTTCCGCGGCCGACGCGGCGATCTGGTCAAAGTGCTCTGGTGGAGTGGTGACGGCATGTGTTTGCTGATGAAACGGCTCGAACGTGGCCGCTTCATCTGGCCAAAGGCGGATGGAGGTGTCGTCTGCCTGAGCCAGGCGCAGTTGTCCATGCTGCTGGAAGGCATCGACTGGGTGCGACGGGAGACCGTCAAGAGATAGAAGGTGAAAGTCCTTTACGATGAAGAACTAGCGAATCACATCGACCCCGAGTCATGCGGGGGCACCCGCGAGGGTGTCACCGAAGCGTTGACAGGGGCGCACGTAGGCCAGCCATTGAGCGACGAAAGACTTCCCAATCGGAGTGCTGATGCTTTCCAGTCAGCAGAAGGCAATACGTCCCGCCGCGATATCGCGAGTGGCGGGCGGCTCCGCGTCGTCTGTAGACCCTGGCATGCGTGTACGTCTCTTGAGCGGGAACCGCGAGATCTCCGGACCGCCCTCGCCAGCCGGGCGACGGGCCGCATGGTGAAGGCTGGGAGCCGTAGACCATGATGCACGGTCCGGAGAAGTCAGACTCGCTCATAGTACCGGGGAAGCCGGCGAACAAAGCGGCGTCAGCCGTGGCGGAGCTGGTGGAGGGAAGGAGCGGGACCGAAGGGAATGCGATGATGCAAAGCATGGTCCGGACGCAGAGCCGGGAAGCCGTGTCACAGGCGCAGAGTCGCATACGGGAAGCTGTCAACAGAAACAGGAAGGAGAAACTGACAGCGCTCCTGCATCACATCGACGTTGATATCCTGCGCGCGGGCTTCCTGTCGTTAAAGAAGAGCGCGTCAGCGGGCGTTGACCAGATGACGTGGGGAATGTACGAGGCAGCATTGGAAGAGAATCTCCTGTGCCTGCATCGACGGCTCCACACAGGAGCATATCGGGCGTTGCCTTCGCGGCGGGTGTACATACCCAAAGCAGATGGTAAACAACGGCCGCTCGGCATCGCCGCCATGGAAGACAAAATCGTCCAGGCGGCGACGGTCATGATCCTCACGCCGATATACGAGGCGGAGTTTCTGGGTTTTAGCTATGGATTCCGGCCCAGACGCAGCCAGCATGATGCGTTGGATGCTCTGGCGTACGGAATCAAGGGACGCAATATCTGGTGGATCCTCGATGCTGATATTAGCCGCTTCTTTGACACGATCAACCACGAATGGCTGGTCCGGTTTCTGGAGCACCGTATCGGCGACCGAAGGATCATCCGCCTGATCCAGAAATGGCTCAAGGCGGGCGTGCTGGAACAGGGCGAGCGGATCGATACGTTGCAGGGGACACCGCAGGGAGCGGTAATATCGCCGCTGCTTGCGAATATCTATCTGCATTACGTGTACGATCTGTGGGTCCAGTCGTGGCGGAAACGTCATGCGAGTGCCGACATGATCGTCGTCCGCTACGCGGACGACACCATCGTTGGTTTCCAGTATGTATCAGATGCCAACGCATTTCTGAACGAGCTGCGAGAACGGCTGGCGAAGTTTGGGCTGAGCCTGCATCCGGAGAAGACGCGGTTGATCGCGTTTGGACGCTTCGTCGCCAAGCGGCGCGCGGCGCAAGGGCTGTCGAAGCCCGAGACCTTCGACTTCCTCGGCTTCACGCATATCTGCGGGAAGAAGCGAGGGGGTAAAGGATTCCAACTCTGGAGAAAGACGAAGCGCAAACGTAAGACCGAGACGGTCAAGCGAATCGCGACAGAATTGCGGCACATGAGGTCAAGTCCTATTGACGAGCAAGGCCGGTGGTTGGCTCAGGTACTGCGAGGGCATTACGCCTACTTTGCGGTACCGACCAATCTCCAAGCTGTTCGTGCTGTTCGCCACCTGGTCAAAATTCGCTGGTATCTAAGCCTCCTGAGGCGGAGCCAGCGTCGGCGGCTGACGTGGCGGCGCATGAACGTGATCGTTGAAAAGTACTTGCCCATGCCGCGAGTCCTGCATCCATGGCCGGAACAACGTTTCCTCGTCAAACACCGACGGTAGGAGCCGGATGCCTTAATTGGGCACGTCCGGATCTGTGCGGGGGGCGTTCCGAAAGGAACGTCCCTACCGCGATCGTCAGCCGGTGCGCACGGCGGCGCCAAGCTCGGCGTTGTAAACCTGCTGGTCGGCGCGTAGACTGCCGGCATGACGACGGCGAACGCGTACCCGGACGACATCGAAGCGCTCAAGGCCCTGCTGCTTGAGCGCGACGCGCGTATCGGTCTTCTGCAAGACGTGGTCGAATCGCACAAGGCCGCAAACGCGACTGCCAAGGCCGAAATCGAGCATCTGAAGCTGTTGATCGCAAAGCTGCGCCGCATGCAGTTCGGCCGTCGCTCGGAGAAGCTGGACCACCAGATCGAGCAACTCGAACTGCGCCTCGAAGAGCTCGAGGCCGACGAAGGCGCAGTCCCTGTCGAGATCCCCAGGACGCCACGCACGGCGCCGGAACAGGTACAACGCAAGCCGTTGCCGGAACACCTGCCGCGCGGGATCCAGACCCATTGGCCCGAATCCCGTGAAAGCTGCACGGCGTGCGGTGCGCCGATGAAGCCGCTTGGCGAGGACGTCTCGGAACAACTCGAATATGTGCCGGCGAGCTTCCGAGTCATCCGCCATGTGCGACCGAAGCTGGCATGTTCGTGCTGCGATCACATCGCCCAGGCGGCTGCGCCGAGCCGCCCCATCGAGCGAGGCATGGCGGGGCCGGGACTGCTGGCCCACGTGCTGGTCTCGAAGTTCGCGGATCACCTGCCGCTCTATCGGCAGTCGGTGATCTATGCGCGCGAAGGCGTCGAGCTGGATCGCTCGCTGCTGGCGAAGTGGGTGGGTCACAGTGCGGCGCTGCTGCAACCGCTCGTCGACACGCTGCGTCGGCACGTCATGGCGGCAACGAAGCTCCATGCCGACGATACGCCGGTGCCGGTGCTTGCGCCGGGCAATGGCAAGACGAAAACCGGACGACTGTGGGTCTACGTGCGCGACGATCGGAACTCGGGAGACCTGACGCCGCCGGCGGTCTGGTTTGCCTATACACCGGATCGCAAGGGCATCCACCCGCAGCAGCATCTTGAATCGTTCAACGGTACACTGCAGGCCGATGCCTACAGCGGTTACCAGGCGATCTACGAAACGGGACGCGTCGCCGAAGCAGCGTGTTGGGCCCATGCCCGACGGCAGTTCTACGAATTGCACGCAGCTCGCCCGAATGCGTTGAATACCGAGGCGCTCGAACGTATCGGCGTGCTGTACAAGGTTGAGGAAACGATCCGGGGCAAGCCACCCGACGAACGCCGGGCACATCGGCAAGCCCACGCCCGACCACTGCTGGATCAACTCCACACCTGGCTGACGGCGATGTTGGAGACGCTCTCGCGCAAATCCGACACGAGCCGGGCGATCCTCTATGCGCTGAATCGGTGGGAGGCGCTCACGCGCTATTGCGATGATGGCCGCCTGGAGATCGATAACCTGCCAGTCGAGCGTGCGTTGCGCGGGGTTGCCATCGGGAGGCGGAATTACCTGTTCGCGGGTGCTGACTCGGGCGGAGAACGCGCCGCGGCAATTTACGGCCTGATCGGGACGGCCAAGCTCAACGACCTCCATCCCGAAGCGTATCTGCGCGCAGTACTCACGCGCATTGCAGACCATCCGATCAACCGGGTCGAAGACCTGCTGCCCTGGAATGTGACCACCCTGGCATCGTAAGGCGATAATGCCGCGGGCTTCTCGTTCCCACGGAGATCAGATGGCAAAATCGTTCCAGCGCTTTACCCTGCACGCGCAGCTTCAACACATCGAGCCGCCCATTTGGCGCCGGATCGAGGTCGAAGGAACCGAGTCGCTACGCAAGCTGCACCATATCCTGCAGGCAGCCTTCGGCTGGACAGACATCCACCTCCACGACTTCCTGATCGACGGCATGACCTACGCCATGTTCGAGGTGGATGACGTGCTGGACTTCGCTGATCCGGACACGACTGCCGATGACCGGAAGGTTCGACTGCAGAAGGTCCTGAAATCTGGCTCACGCTTCCTCTACCGGTACGACTTCGGGGATGGCTGGGAGCATGCCATCGTCGTTGAGAAGATGGAAACCATTGAGCGCGAACCCTGGGGCGTCGCTCAGGTCATTGATGGTGCTCGCGCCTGCCCACCTGAGGACGTGGGCGGTCCGCCTGGCTACGAAGCGTTCCTGGACACGCTATGCAACCATCCCAACAGCGAAGAGGCTGAACGTTACCGAAACTGGGTTGGCCCCGGCTTCGACGCCGAACTGTTCGATCTGCGTGCGGCCAATACGACCCTGATGCGCATGGCTTCCAATCGTTGGGGAAACCGGTAGCTCGCGCCGTCAAGATGGCTTCGGCTCCACGCTTAGAGACGGTTTCAAAAAGGCTGTTCGGCGCGCCGGAGGGTATTCCAGCAAATCAGGCAGCAACCGAGTTCGAGGAATGCCCCGTGAATGTCGGCGCGACGCTCGAAACGAATCCGGAGGCGGCGGAAGTGATGTAACCACGCATGTGTGCGTTCGACGACCCAGCGATATTTGCCCGGGCCACTGCCATGTTCGGCACGGCGCTTGGCGATCACCGGCTCGATACCGCGATTGCGCAACGCTCGTCGATGTCGCTCGGAGTCGTAACCTCGGTCGGCGTAGACAACGCGCGGTCTCTGCAGCGGGTGGCCGCGCAATCCGCGAATCGGCGGAATCGCGTCGATTAGCGGCAGTAGTTGCGTGACGTCGTGGACGTTCGCGCCGGTCAGGATCGCGGCAAGCGGGGTGCCGTTGGCGTCGGTGACGATGTGGTGCTTGGAACCGGGTCGCGCACGATCGGTAGGGTTTGGCCCAGTTTTTGGCCCGCCCCAACGGCGCGAATCGATGATGAATCGACAGCGGCTCGCGAGAAGTCGATCTGGTCTGCTGCTCGCAGCTTCGCCAGCAACAGTTCGTGCAAGCGGTCCCACACGCCTGCAGCCTGCCAATCGCGTAGCCGTCGCCAACATGTCACGCCCGAGCCGCATCCCATCTCGGCGGGCAGGTCGCGCCAGCGCAGTCCGGTCTTGAGAACGAACAAGATACCGGTCAGCGCAGCGCGATTCGAAACAGGCAGGCGACCCGGATTTTTCTCGCGCCGCGGCGTGGCTGGCGGCAGTAACGGCTCGATCAGCGTCCACAATTCGTCGTCGATGATCGGCTTGCCCATCTCCTCGGCCTCGATTGTTTCGATGCCTGAGGTTAACAGCTCGCCGCACAAGTTAAGGAAGGTCTGCA
>NZ_CAJPHE010000046.1:0-12726 GCF_905339875.1 Burkholderia sp. BCC1998 | reverse complement strand
CACGAACCTGGATGGTGAACGCGGTAGACGCTGCTGACCTAAAGTGCGACTTTAGAGGGGAGCGGGATGTAGGTGCAAGCAACCGTTGATATGGCGCTATCGCGCAATGCGAATGGCGACCTGCTCGTTGTGACCACCTATCCGCGACGGGCAACTCTCCACGACGACGAGCGACGCGACCACCATCGACCGGCGGTGACGAGAACTCCGCGGCAATGCGTCCGCGTCTGTGCGACGCCGGCCCCAACGACACGTTCGGCCGCGCGTGGGGGGAGTTTCGCCTCCTCCGATACAAATACGAGCATGAACTCAGCCGCAGTCGACGCCGTACACCTCCGATTCCACGCTTCCGGCCGGCGGTATCGCCGAATGCGCTACGGATGCAGAAGCTCGAAGTGGACTTCACGTATCCGTTCGCGCCGGCGTGCTATGCAGGTGCTCAATTTGTGTTGGGGAACGTCCATCACATCGACGCGCATGGCTCGACCGCCGATGGGCGTTCCACATTCCTCGACCTTATCGCGCTTGGACCTCATACGATTCCGCGCAGGGTTCTGGACAGGGGAGCAATGTAGGCTCACCGAGTTGCGCGCTCATCATTTTATCGTTAAATATTCTGATAAACTAAAAATATTCGCGAGAAATCGCCAAAGAAACCACGCGATTGGAGATTGTATGGCTAGCAAGACGCTTCAGCGCCTGATGGAGGAGGCGCCGCGCGGACAACCGCTAGACACGGAAATGCTGAAGGATATGGGCGTCAGCCCGGCGCTCGCAACCTACATGGTCAAGGCGGGGTGGCTGCAGCGACTCTCCAAGGGGGCCTACCTGCTCACGGGAGATAGCCCGAGCCGGGAAGGAATCGTCGCGTACCTGAGTCGACGCGTGCCGGGCTTGCATGTCGGGGGCAAGACAGCGCTCGACTGGCAAGGCGGACGTCACAACATCGACCTTCGTGCGAAGACCATCTTATGGGCGCAGAAATCCTACGAGATCTCGTCGTGGGTTGAGGAGCACATGCGCTACGCGTTCCAGACCACCCAGATCTTCGACGACGCGCTGCCGTATGACGCGGGCCTCAAGCCACTGCCGAACGGGAATCCGCATGTGCTCGTTTCCGTTCCGGAGCGCGCACTGCTCGAACTCGCCAGTGATATCGGCAAAGGGCAATCGATGAAGGAAGCAGTCAACGTGATGGCTTCGCTGAGAAACTTTCGGCCTTGCGTCCTCGAGCAATTCATGACGCACTGCAAGCGTGTCAAGGTTCTTCGGCTGGTTCGGGATCTGGGGAGAAGTGGCGATTATTCTTGGGGGGCGGACCTGCAACGACACGTTGACCGGGTTGGCGCTGGGAAGCGGTGGTCCAACGTGAACAAAGACGGCGAGCGTCTTACGCTCAATCCGAACTGAACGATCCATACCTCGATACTATCCGGTCGCACCGCTTGATCGCCCCCGACGTCTTGCCGCTCTCGCACGCTGCTCGCAGTGTTCCCCATTGACCTTTGATTGGGCATCGGGACCGCAGTCTGGTCCGCTGGAACCGCTGCGACGACGTGATTGAAGCCACACAACGCTTGCCTCATGGAACTACCTATATGTCGGACACTTTCGAGCTGATTGCCATCTCCTTGCCGCCCGACATCGCGCCGGAGGCATTGCCGGCTGCCGTGAAGTCGATGGTCGCCGACTGCTGGCCCGGGATGAGCCGGGGGCAACTTATTGCTCGCGCGCGTCGCCATGCCCTGCGACTCTCGTTGCGTGCGCGCGAAGCCTGCGCCCCCGGTGAGATCGGGCGGTTCTGTCTGTACCTGACAGCAGACGGTGAATGCGTGCGTCTCATCGCGCACCTGCGACGTGTCCCCCGTCGTCGCAAGCCGATGCGGTCCGGGAAACCCGTGAGAAATTCGAGCACACCCGCACGGGATCCGCGTCAGACCTCGCTGTTTTGATCGCGATGTAGTGGTGAGTGCCGAGGCGGGAATACATCGGCCGAATGCAGTGCGGTGCCCTGCAATCAAAGCTCACCATCTCAGCGAACGTGAGCGCCGCCACGTCAGTCGTTGGACACGAGTGCATCGGTCGAAATGCATCACTCCCTGGCCGAGCTCGATACAATCATCGAATCAGCATGGGGGATTGCGATATGCGACAACGGACATGCGCACCTGCCTGCCAGCGTCATCGGGACGCAGGCGCTGACGGGTAACGCGATGATGGGCGAGGGAAAACCACCGCGTGATGACTGGAACACTCTCACGCGTGATGAACTGCTGGCGGAATTGACGCGTCTTCAGGCAGAAAACGCGAGGCTCGCCGCATTGCTGCCGTCACAGGTCCGATCGCGGGACGAACCCATACGGATCGCTCCGTGCGAGCCATCCGCGGCCGCCCGAAACCCTGACACACCACTGCTGTCGCCGCAGCAGAAGGTACAGCTCTTCCGGCGGTTGTTTCGCGGGCGCACCGATGTCTATCCCCTTCGGTGGGAAAGCCGAACCTCTGGCAAATCGGGCTACGCGCCGGCCTGCGCAAATGAATGGCGGGCCGGAATCTGCGAAAAACCCCGCATCCGATGCGCGGACTGCAGCCATCGCGTGCTGCTGCCGCTCGATGACCAGGTAATCTATGGGCATCTGGCCGGCGATCATACGGTGGGGCTTTATCCGCTGATGCCGGATGGCACTTGCTATCTGCTCGCCGTCGATTTTGATGAGGCGGATTGGCGCAACGATGCGGCAGCCTTCCGCCAATCGTGCCGGGAGCTGGGAGTCCCGGTGTCGATTGAAATCTCCCGCTCAGGCCAGGGTGCGCACGCCTGGATTTTCTTTTCGTCGACGATCGCTGCGCGCGACGCACGACGCATGGGCTCAGCAATCATCAGCCACACCTGTGTCCAAACCCGGCAACTCGAACTGTCGTCTTACGACCGGCTTTTTCCGAATCAGGATCTGCTGCCCAAAGGCGGTTTTGGCAACCTGATTGCGCTGCCGCTGCAGAAGCAGCCGCGCGAACATGGATACAGTGTGTTCGTCGACGACGATTTCCAGCCCTACGCTGACCAGTGGAGCTATCTGGCGTCCGTGCAAGGGATGGACGGACGCGACATCGAGGGCGTGATCTTTCGCGCCACCGGTGGCGCGCACCCACTCGACGTTACGTTTATCACTGAGGAGGACCAGGCCGAACCGTGGACGCCGTCATACAGCCAGCCGAAGCGGTTGGCCGGAACGATGCCGGCGTCACTGACGCTGACACTCGCGAATCAGCTGTATCTCGAGAAGGCCTCGCTCCCGCAGGCGTTACTCAACCGTTTGATCCGGCTGGCGGCTTTCCAGAATCCGGAATACTACCGGGCTCAGGCGCGCGGCTTTAGTGTCTGGGATACGCCGCGCATCATCGGCCGCGCGGAGAATTGCCCGCGCCACATTGCGTTGCCGCGGGGCTGCGTCGACGACGTCATGACGCTGTTGCGCGAGAACGGCATCGCCTACGATATTCGGGACGAGCGTTGCGCTGGCGAGCCGGTTACGGTTTCGTTCGCCGGCACCTTGCGCGATGACCAGCAGGCAGCGGTAGCCGACCTGTTGCAACACGATATTGGCATCCTGCATGCGCCAACGGCTTTCGGCAAAACCGTGACGGCAGCCGCAATGATTGCGCGGCGCGGCGTCAACACGCTCGTGCTTGTGCATCGCCGGGAGCTGCTCGACCAGTGGCGTGAGCGTCTGCAATCATTTCTTGCGCTCGAGCCGCGCGCCGTCGGGACAATTGGCGGCGGCAAGTCAAAAGCAACGGGCCTGATCGACATCGCGATGCTGCAGTCGGTCGCGCCGAACGGTGCCCGCGGTGAGCTGTTGCGGCGCTACGGTCAAGTTGTTGTCGATGAATGTCACCACGTCTCGGCCGACTCATTCGAAGCCGTGCTCAAGGCTGTCAACGCGCGCTATGTGTTGGGCCTCACGGCGACGCCTGTCCGGCGTGATAGCCAGCAACCGGTGATGTTCATGCTATGTGGGCCGGTGCGCCATGTGGCACGACCACCGGTCAACGCGCCGCAGCTGCTTGAGGTTCTCCCGCAAAGGCTCACCGCTCAGGTGGAGGTCGCGGCCGACGCGCCGATCCAGGAGGTGTTTGCGCGTCTGGCGCAGGACGCGTCACGCACGGCCATGATCGCCGATGCAATCTGCGAGCAATACCGACAGGGACGAAATGTGCTGGTGCTGACCGAGCGAACGGACCATCTCGAGAGCCTGCATCAGGCAATGGAGGATGCGGTCCATCCGTTGTTCGTGCTGCACGGGCGCCTGGCCAGGAAGGCGCGTGCGGCGCAACTGACTGCGCTTGGCGCGCTGACAGATGATGTGCCGCGCGTCGTGTTGGCGACCGGGAGGTTGGTGGGCGAGGGTTTCGACCATCCGGCGCTGGACACGCTTGTGCTGGCCATGCCGATCTCGTGGAAGGGAACTCTACAGCAGTATGCCGGGCGGCTGCATCGAGAGCACGTGGCCAAGACCGGCGTACGGGTGCTGGATTTTGTCGATGGGGGACATCCGGCGCTGCTACGCATGTGGGAGAAGCGCCAGCGTGGCTACCGGGCAATGGGATACCGTGTGCACGCATGCGGGGAAGCGCTCCAGCTGGTGCTTGGCTGAAATCCGACGGGTGTTCCCAGGGCGCTTAAAATTGATCTAGGCAACGTGGGATGAAGTAGCTTTTGAAGCTGGCCTTCAATTCGTTTCAGTTCGATGCGCTTGACTTGTTGAAAGCAGTCGTCGAGAAGAGCGATGAGGAGAACGAGCATCTGCTGCACTATGTGATGCCGCTCCAGTCACCATCAGAAGCATCGCGCCTTCTTGTTTCCCAATGAGTATGGATGATAGGAAACCTCGGGGTGGCGTGCCCGCCATTGTTGACGTATAGGAAGCCGCACCGGTCGCGGATTCACTAAACCCGCAGGCCATCATTCGAAGAGTCCGGGGTCGACCCGCGGCACCTCCCGCGCGAGCACAAGCAGTCGATTCGCCTGCGCACTGACGAAATCAGACACCTGGTGCACGACGTCGCGCTCGCCACCCACGTAGACCTCAGAGGCCGCCAGCTCGGGCGCGAGCCGCAGGATGCCGCGAGCCATGACGCCTATCTCGCGAGCGAGCTGCGTGGGACGGGTGCCCGTACGGCGCGCAAAGTCCGCAAGCGCGTAGGGCGTGACCTCTTCAGGCAGGAAGGCATCGCCATAGGCCATCGCCATGTCGCGCTCGACGTGCTCGCCATAAGCGTTGACGGACACGAGGTCGTACATCGGTGCCGGTACGAGTCCGGCGGGCCGCACATGCATCGAGAGGTTCTTACCGTGGGCGTCGCTATTGCCGAGCAGCAGCTGGAGGATGGCCCAGCGCAGCAGATAGGGCCGCGCGCTCGCCGGCGTCACCATCTTGTCGAGCAGCGTAAAGAGGCGCTCAAAGCTCACCCCCTCGCGGATGTTCCGCACATCCGCGCCCGCACCCAGGTTGCGCTCATACTTGAAGGTCGACGGCAGGTCCAAGGCCTGACAGGCGTCGATGACGTGCGTTCTCAGCACGTGCTTCGCACGGCCCGGCGCGTCGGCATCCCATCGCACGATGCGGTCAAACCGCTCAATGAGCAGGATGGGCTCCGGCAGGCGACGAATCGACACAGGCGCAACAGGCAACTGCAGGCGCGCGAGCACATTCAGGCGTGCGGCCAGGGTCATGCAGAAGTGCTCGTTGGCCACCATGTACGGCATGTGCGGATTCCGGCTTTCGGGCTTTAGCAGATGCGTCGAGCTGAGCGAGCCGTCGGCAAGCGCGAGTTGCTCGCCCTCGACGAGGACCTGCAGCTTGTCCTGGTAGCCGGCCAAGGACAGGCGCACTTTGCCGTCCCAGACCGGAAACGGAATCGCATCGCGCTCACGGATACGGTGCCCTAGCTCTTCATTGGTGATGGGCCGACGCATCGGCTCGCCCATCTGCTCGTGGGCGATACGCGCCGCCTCGTCAGGCGTCGCGTCCATTGCGAGGAAACTGAACGCTCCGACCGGCTCTTTACCCAGCAGGCGGACCAGTGCAAAGATGTTGTTCTTCGAGACCTGGTTGACGATCGACACGATGTCGAGCGCGCGGCCTTCGGGCAGCAGGTTTTCCAGAAAGCGCTGGACGGAACCGGGGCTATCCGGCGCGCGGTCGAGCGGGAGGGCGGGCGAAAGATAGTACGCCGCGGGATTGTTCTGCCACGCCGGGGCATACCCGAAGCCGTAGCGGTCCTCACGCGACTCGAAATTGAGAACCCCGACCGCGTCACCGTGCGTCGAAACGTGCAGAACGTGGTTCATACGTCGGTCTCCTTGTCTCCACGCGATGCCTCGGATGTCCGACCACCGTGCACCATCGGCAGCGCGGGTTGCAGACGAATCGCCTCCTCCTTGGTAGTGACCAGCAGGGTGAGCCCGAGTCCGGAAAGCACGCGCAGCA
Source organism: Burkholderia sp. BCC1998 (assembly GCF_905339875.1). Taxonomy (NCBI): domain Bacteria; kingdom Pseudomonadati; phylum Pseudomonadota; class Betaproteobacteria; order Burkholderiales; family Burkholderiaceae; genus Burkholderia; species Burkholderia sp. BCC1998. Next base: position 6,235 of record NZ_CAJPHE010000046.1, on the reverse strand, counting down.
GCCGATCGACTCCGACCGGCCCGCCGTTCTCCAGCCGCGAAAACACGTTCGACGCTACGCCGCACGCGTGCGCGGCGTCGTCGATGCGAAGCGATAGCTCCAGCCGGCGGCTGCGCACCAGTTCGCCCAAGGCCTTGAGGTCCTGAATTTGAGGGCCCGGTCGCGGTCCGGGCGCCGAGAGGGTACGCGCCATAGTTTCTCGATTCGGAAATTATCCGGTCATACTCGATCAATTACATGGTAATTTCCCGTTGGAGAAACAATAACCCAATCTGGGTCAATCGGTCAATAAATTCTCTATCGAGAAATTATCCTGGGTTCAACCGGCTGATTGGGCGGCACGAATCGGGGTCCCATGTATTTCGGTGCACTTTACCGGTATAGCCCACTCTAGCTGCGACAACGGTTAGCGGCCCCCAGAATTATTAATATACAAATCAAGGGATTGCGGATTGCCCGGTTGTCGGCGTGTCACGGAGAGCGGCAAGCGCGTGATTGATTCGCGAATGGCGCAGCCAGCGCCAGCGGGACGGTCTGTCGCCGCCGCTGCCACCGCAGGCGGTCAACAGGACGGCCGCCGAAATACTGAAATCGAGGTCGCGAAACGGATCGAAGATGGTCTGCAGGACATGATTTAAGCGATTGCCGCGTGTCCGTCGATCGTGTCCACGATTCTTGCCGATGTCGACCGCATCGTTGCCGGCGAACTCTGCATCGACGAACTGGTCGATGGCATCAGTGTCGACGCCAAGAAGAAGACTCTCAGTGGCGGCCATTCAGCAGCAATGCAAGTTTTGGCGACCGCTCTTCCATCAGAACGAGGTTCGAACTCCCGCCGTCACCGCCCACGGATCGAAGCCAGGCGTGACCTTTGCGGCGGTGCTGCTGAGCAGCGCGAAACCTTGCGTCGAATGGCGGTTGTTCAGAATCGTTGTCGCGAAGCCGTATAGTTGCGTGCGTTTCGACAGGTAGTACACGTAGCCCACGTCGCACGCAATCGCGCGCGCATCGCCGTTCTCGATCCGTCGCGACACACCGACATTGACGTCGCCGAGCCCGATTCGCATGCGGGCGTTGAGCAGCGCGGCGGACGCGAACCATCCGGTACCGTCGGTGCGCTTCGAATGCACATAGTTTCCGCCGACGACCACGCGGCCGAAGTCGTATGCGGCAGTCAGTACATGCGTGAGCTGCGACGATGCATCGGGCGCGCTCGCACTCGCGTAATACTGGTAGCGGTTGAAGCCGTACCCGACGAGCAATCCGTTCTTCGCATACTGAACATTCGCGCCGATGTTGCGGCCACTCAGGGTCTGCCCCACAGGATCCTGTGCGCCGAACGAATAACCGATTTCGCTCGACCAGGCGCCAAGCGTATCCGGCGTCCGGTAGCGGATTGCATTCCGGTAGAACCCGCCGGTGCCGCTCGAGCCGAGCGTCGTCGTATGCTCGAGCGACATTATCGCGGCCGGATTGGCGAGCCCGTATGTGCCGACGTCGGACGCGAGAAACACCCAGTAGATTGGAAGATAGAGGTACCCGGCGTCGACGCTGCCGAACGGCCCCGACAGTCCGACCGACGCGCCACGGTTGAATTCTGTCGTGCCGCCCCCTACGCCCGTGTAAGTGTTAAAGCCTGTCTCGAGCCGGAAATTCGCACGATAGCCGCCGCCAAGATCTTCCTTGCCGAGCAATCCAAAGCGCGAGGCCTGCAGATTGCCACTCGCAGCGGACGCGGTCGCGCCGATCGTGCTATCGAAGCGCCCGTATTGCAGTGCTGCATCGACGATGCCGTACATCACCAGCGTCGACTGCGCGTGCGCGGCGTGGCCGGCGCAGGCCAGCGCGACCACACCGGCGGTGCGCAGTCCGGTTTTCAGTCGCGGCGTGAAACGGAGGCGCCAGCGCAATGCGGCGGCGCGGCGAACAGGGCGGATGGTGACAGTACGGGAAGCGAGTCGGGTCATGACAGCGGCTCTGCGAGGCGAGTGGAGTATGGAGTCAGCGGGTGAAGGAAACAGGGTGTGCGATGTCGGTGACCTGGATCGCGCGCGGAATCACGTTTGCGCGCCGGAACGTGTCGGCGACGCGTTGCTGGGCGCCGAGCACGCTCGAATTGATTGGCAGCAACCCGAACGCGGAGCGCGCGAGGTAGCGCTCGACGACCGGTTGCGGCACGCCGATCTCGCGTGCGATCAGCTGTGCGGCCTCGGTGCGGTGATTCGTAACCCATGCATCGCTGCGTGCGACCGCGGACAGGACGTCCGACAGCACCTCGGGATGGGTTTTCGCGAAATCCGGCGAGCCGAGGAAAAAGCTGTATGGCTGTACGATGCCCGTCGCATAGTCGGCGATTGTGCGTACACCGAGCGTCTGCTGAACCACCGCCAGATACGGATCCCAGATTGCCCACGCGTCGACCTTGCCGCCCTCGAAGGCCGCGCGCGCATCGGCGGGCGACAGGAACGCGGGCTTGATGTCCGCATAGGTCAGTCCGGCTTTTTCGAGCGCGGCGACGATCAGGTAGTTCGAGCTCGACCCGCGTGCGAACGCAACAGTGCGCCCTTTCAGGTCGGTGACCGTCTTCACCGGCGAGCCGTCGAGCACGATGATCGCTTCGTTGTGCGGGCCGGCAGGTTTCGCGGCGAGGTAGACGATCCTGCTGCCTGCGGCTTGCGCGAAGATCGGCGGCGGCGACCCCGTATAGCCGAGGTCGATCGAACCGGCATTCATCGCCTCGAGCAGCGGCGGGCCAGCCGGAAACTCGGTCCACGCGATGTCGAAGCCGCGCGCGACCAGCGGCTTGTCTAGCGTGCGTTGCGCTTTCAGGAGTGTGAGGGGCGAGCCCTTCTGATAGCCGATGCGTAGCGTGCGGCCACCATCCGCACGCGCGACACCGGAGAGCGGCGCGACGAGGGCGGTCACGACTGTGGCGCCTGCAGTGTGGAGGAACGAACGACGAGTGAAGGTCATGAGCGGGGTTTCCTGGTCAAAATGATCCGACGACGCAAGCGCGTCACATACGCACGGGGCGACGTAGTCCGAGGTGCTCGCGTAGCGTGCGGCCGGTATATGCAGTGCGAAACAACCTGCGACGCTGCAATTCCGGAACGACGAGTTCACAGAACGCATCGAGGCCGCCCGGCAATTCGGCGGGCATCACGTTGAAGCCATCCGCGGCTTCGCTTTCGAACCACGCCTGCATCAGGTCTGCGACGGTCGCTGCGCTACCGACCACGGTGATATGTCCGCGCCCTGCCGCGATGCGCAGGTAAAGCTCGCGAATCGTCAGGCGTTCGTCGCCAGCGATTGCGGTAAGCAGCGCCTGGCGACTGCGCTGGCCGCTGTCAGTGACCGGCAAGTCGGGTAGGGGGCCGTCGACGGGATAGCCGGACAGGTCGAAGTTGCCCAGCATACGCGCGAGCATCGCGACGCCCGCGACGGGATCGACGAGGGCTTGCAGCGCGTCGAAGCGTTCGCGCGCCTCGTCGTCGGTACGCGCGACGACGACCGACAGACCCGGCATGATCTTCAGATCGCCCGGCGCGCGGCCCGCAGCAGCAGCCCGCGCCTTCATGTCGCGGTAGAACGCCCGCGCGGCATCCAGCCGCGCGTGTGCAGTGAACACCACGTCGGCCGTCTGCGCGGCGAGGTCGCGCCCCGCATCCGACGCGCCCGCCTGCACGACGACGGGCCATCCCTGCACCGGACGCGGCACGTTGAGCGGCCCCGCCACGGAGAAATGCGGGCCGTGGTGATTGAGCACGCGCAGCGTCGACGCGTCGTAATACGCGCCGCTCGCCTTGTCGCGCACGAAGCTGTCGTCGGCCCAGCTATCCCATAGGCCCGTCACGACCCGATGGAACTCCCGGGCGCGCGCATAGCGCTCGTCGTGACCGACGTGTTCGGCACGGCCGAAATTGCGGGCTTCGGCCGCGTTGTCGGACGTCACGAGATTCCAGCCGGCCCGACCGCCGCTGATGTGGTCGAGCGACGCGAACTTGCGCGCGATGTGATACGGCTCGTTGTAGGTCGTCGTCGCCGTCGCGATCAGGCCGATACGTTCCGTGACCGCAGCGAGCGCGGGCAGCAGCGTCAGCGGATCGAGGCGGTCCGAGCGGGCCGAGCGCGCTGCGCCGTCGCCCACGTTCGCGGCGACGCTGTCCGCGACGAAGACCGCATCGAAGCAAGCACGTTCGGCCGTGTTCGCCAGCGCGGCATAGGCACGAAAATCCGTGCCGGCGTCGGCCTGCACGTCCGGATGCCGCCACGCAGCTGCATGGTGTCCGGTTTCCATCAGAAAGGCCCCGAGGTGCATGAGGCGGGAAGCTGTCGTCATCCGATATCCTGTCGCGAAAGCGGCGCTGCCCCACCGGGCAGCACATCGATTCGTGCTGGCGGCCCCGTTATGGTTAGCGCTAACATTAGCAGGCAGTTTCCCGTGGCGAATTTGTCGCGTCAAATAACGAAATCAGCGGAACATATGTCCGATTCGACTAAAAGCGATGCCCGGTCACGCCGGACATCGGGGCGCTTGACACTACGTGACGTAGCCGAGCATCTCGGCGTGTCGCAGATCAGCGTGTCGCGCTATTTCCAGGATCCGATGCGGCTGTCCGAGCCGTTGCGCGAGCGTATCGCCGGCGCAGTCGCCGAACTCGGCTACGTGCCGAATCTCGTCGCCGGCGGGCTCGCTTCGGCGCGCAGCCGTGCCATCGGCATGGTCATTCCGAATATTTCGGGGCCGATCTTCGCGAACACGATCCAGAGCTTCAGTGACGAAGTCACCGCGCACGGTTATCAGTTGCTGCTCGCGTCGAGCTATTTCTCGACGGATCTCGAGGAGCATGCGGTGCGCGGGCTGCTCGGCTGGTCGCCTGCGGCACTCGTGCTGACTTCGCATTTCCATTCGCCTGGTACTGAGACGTTGATCGCGCAAACGCAGGTCCCGGTGATCGAGACATGGGATTTCCAGCCGCGGCGCAAGCCGTTGCAGATCGGCTTCGTCCATCAGGAGGCTGGACGCCTCGCGGCGCGCCATTTGGTCGAGCGCGGCTACCGACGCATCGCGTTCGTGCAGAACAGCGTCGCGGGCGATACGAGCGCGCTGGAGCGGGGCGATGGCTACGCCGCGGTAATGCGCGAGCATGGCCGGAAACCGATCGTGTTTTCGCCAAAGGAGGTCTCGCCGACGCACGCTGGGCGCGAAGCGCTGCTCGCGCTCGTGTCGGGACATGCCTCGGTCGATGCGATTGTTTTCGCGAACGACAATCTCGCCTTCGGCGCACTGCTTGCGGCGCCGCGTGCCGGCATCCGCGTGCCGCAGCAATGCGCGATCGTCGGCTTCGGCGACTATCCATTGGCGGATATGCTGATGCCGAGCCTGACGACCGTGCGGCCGCCCGCACGCGAAATGGGCGAACTGGCCGCTGCACGGATTTTCACGCTACTGGGTGACGATCCGCCGTCGATCGCAACGCTGCGTCGCCGGCAGAAACCCCTGGCCTGCGAGGTCGTCGTACGTGAAAGCAGCTAGGCCGTTTTTTTATGCAAGCCGAAGGTTTTCCTCAGGCTCGCATCGACGGGGCCGCCCGGCATGAAGCGCCGCAATTTGCTCAGGAGGGAGGCTTCACCGCTCGGCGTGCGGCGCATGCGCCACGCGCCGAGCGCTGCTTCGACAAGCGTGCTGGCCACGCCATCGGGCTCGGGCGCGCCTTTGATCTTTGATGCTGTTGACGACAGCGCGCGACGCAAGCGCACGCTCGCGATCATAGTCGGCGACTTTCACGCTCGCCTGCGGCGCATTGACGTCCAGGTTCGTCCGCGTATAGGACGGTTCGACCAGCGTGACGCGGATGCCGAACTGGCACCTCGTGGTCCAGCGTTTCGGTCAGCCCCTCCACGGCATGCTTGGATGCCGAATAGAGCCCCATGTAGGGAGCCGGCAAGAAGCCGAGCACCGAACTGTTATTGACGATCCTTCTGCGGCGCCGTGCCCGCATGTGCGGAAGGACCGCCTGTATCGTGCGCAGGATGCTGAATACATTGGTGGCGAACAGTGTCGTCGATCTCCGCGACCGAGCGTACGGCGGGCCAGCGCCTGATCGTTTCAGCCAGTGCGTTATCGTAGCTGTCGCCACGGCTGCCAACGGACGATTCGATACCCGCTTGGGCCAAACGTTCGCTATACCGAACGCCGACGTATTGGGCCTCTCCATCGGAGTGGTGTATCAAA
>NZ_CAJPHE010000045.1:0-15995 GCF_905339875.1 Burkholderia sp. BCC1998 | reverse complement strand
CGATGGAAATGTGCGGTGTGCCTAGCGTGGGTTGCAGCTCGTGCTGAAAGACAACACGGCACCGGCGCAGACCGGGACAAGCTCGACCCCATCTTGGATGCCTGTGTTGCTGAGTACATCGACAACCTGAGCGAAGACGACCAAGTCGCATTCAAGGGCAAGGCCAAGGCATTCGTGCGCAGCTACGGCTTCCTTGCGGCGATCCTGACTTACGGCCATCCGGCGTGGGAAAAGCTGGCCATCCGTGAACCCGTGAAAAGAATCGTCAACTTCAGAGCCTCGAATAAACTGCAAATAAAAATCTGCAGCTTCGATTAGTACGTATGCCTCCCAAAATCTCAGCTTATGGCTCCTGCTACATGTCGGGTGTCGTAAATGTTGAAAAGTCGCCCCATTGAATTTATGGGAGTTTTTCACTAACTCTGTCACGGCGCTCCGAGCTTTTTGACGCGAATAGTGAAAAAACTCGGCAGCCATGCCACAAAAGGTGAAAATTTTTGCGGGTGGGCCGCAGAGGCCCGCAGGACAAGGCTCTGCGCGCGCGGGCTGAGCGTTGACCTGATAGGCATGAATCGCACAAGCATCGCGAGCGGCGGACAATCTGCGAGGGTGGGACGCCGCGTCCCGTGAGCCGGTTCCAACTGACCCCGACCCCAAACACGGCTGGCCCCACTTCGATTCCTCTGTGGAGCACGGCCATGAAATCGGATCGGATCTGTGCTGCCTGCGGCACACCCTTCACTCCGCTCATACATATCCCGCATCAACGCTTCTGCTCGGCCAAGGCGTGCCAGCGTGCTCGCCGGCGTGCATGGCAGCACCAGCGCATGCGAGTCGATCCCGACTATCGTGAGAATCAGATCCGCGCCCAGGCCAGCTGGCGGGCCCGACATCCTGACTACTGGCGGCACTACCGCGAGACGCACCCGGCCTATCGCGATCGCAATTGCGCGATGCAGCGACGACGAAATGCGCGGCGCACTGCTAGTGCTGTTGCAAACATGGACGTGTGGCCGGCCCATCGCCCGCTGGCATCTGGGTTTTATATCCTGCGCAACGCGGTTGAGGCCGGTGTTGCAAAGATGAACGCGTGGACGGTGCACATCGCCGTGCTATCTGAGCCGAGGCCGGCTCCGGCATGATTGCAAAGAGATGACGTGTACGACAAGGGTCTATGGCCTGCTACCTTGGCTGTGTGCTCGCTCGCATTCGACGTCATTGCAAGGCGCGACGCGTTCGCCGATACAAATCCCCAGTTGATGTCGGGGATGGCGCAGCGAGGGGCGGTTGCCAGTGGGAGCTGGATCGTGGACCTCGATTGCACATGCGAATCCGTTGACGAGCAGGCCTGCAGAATGCGGGCTGCTGAATACGTTCGGATGTCGACGGAGCACCAGCAATACTCGACGGAGAATCAGCGTGATCGCATTCGCGACTACGCTGCTCGTCGCGATCTCGAGATCGTCCGGACCTACGCCGACGAGGGTAAAAGTGGTTTGCGAATCGATGGGCGCCAAGCGCTGCAGCAACTGATCCGAGACGTGGAAACCGGCGTGGCCGATTTCCAGGTGATCCTCGTCTACGACGTAAGCCGCTGGGGACGATTCCAGGATGCAGACGAAAGTGCCTATTACGAGTACATCTGCCGGCGCGCAGGCATCCAGGTCGCCTATTGTGCCGAACAGTTCGAGAACGACGGCTCGCCAGTTTCGACGATCGTCAAAGGTGTGAAGCGTGCGATGGCCGGTGAGTACAGCCGCGAGTTGTCAGCGAAGGTCTTCGCTGGCCAGTGTCGGTTGATCGAGCTCGGTTTCCGGCAAGGCGGACCTGCAGGCTATGCGTTACGCCGGATCCTCGTGGACGAACATGGCCTCATGAAGGGGGAATTGCAACGCGGCCAACACAAGTGCCTGCAGACGGACCGCGTCATTCTGATGCCAGGCCCGGACAGCGAGGTGCGTATCGTCAACCTCATCTACAGCTGGTTCATCAATGAGTCACTCAATGAACACGAGATCGCCGCACGCCTGAACGGTATGAACGTTCAGACGGACCTTGGGCGTCCCTGGACTCGGGCAACCATTCGGGAGGTGCTGACCAACGAGAAGTACATCGGCAACAACGTCTACAACCGTGTGTCGTTCAAGCTGAAGAAATCGAGGGTCACGAATCCGTCGGAGATGTGGATACGCAAGGAGGGTGCGTTCGAATCCATCGTGCCGAGCGAAACGTTCTATACAGCGCAGGGCATCATGCGGGCGCGCGCCCGGCGCTATTCCAGTGAGGAGCTTATCGAGCGTCTGCGAAACCTGTATCGAAGCCGAGGCTTTCTATCGGGCGTCGTGATCGACGAAACGGAGGGCATGCCGTCCACCTCGGTGTATGTGTACCGCTTCGGTAGCTTGATTCGCGCGTATCAGACGGTTGGCTTCACGCCCGGTCGTGACTATCGTTATATCGAAACGAATCGCTTCATTCGGCAACTGCACCCAGAGATCGTTGCCGAGACCGAAAAGAAGATCGCGGATCTCGGCGGATCGGTATCGCGTGATCCGGCGACGGACCTGCTGACCGTGAATCGGGAGTTCACTGCCTGCATCGTGCTGTCACGATGTCAGGTGCGCAGCAGCGGTCGTAACCGCTGGAAGGTCCGGTTCGACACGAGCCTGCTGCCGGATATCACCGTCGCAGTCAGGTTGGACCAGAGCAACTCGACGGCGCTCGACTACTACCTGCTGCCGCACATCGATTTTTGGCAGCCTCGTATCAGCCTCGCGGACTGGAATCCGATCGAGTTCGAGAGCTATCGCTTTGACACGCTGGACTACTTATACGGTATGGCACAGCGTGCTCGGCTGAGGAGACGAGCATGACTCAGCGTGAACAGCCCGGCGAGGTTCGGATGATCCCCATCAGCCAGATCGAGGTGATCAATCCTCGCGAGCGCAATGGTCGAGTTTTCGACGAAATCGTCACCAACATCAAGACGATTGGCCTGAAGAAACCCATCCTGGTCACGCCACGGGCAACGGCAAGTGGCGTGGAGAAGTATCTGCTCGTGTGTGGCGAGGGGCGGCTGAAGGCATTCCGATCGCTAGGCGAAACGACGATACCAGCGCTGGTCGTCAGCGTGAGCGACGAAGACGCGTTCATCATGAGCCTGACGGAGAACATTGCGAGACGACAGTGCCGACCGCTCGAGTTGCTCGCGGGCATACGTGAACTGCAGGAACGCGGATACGCCCCGAAGGTGATTGCCGAGAAGACGGGCCTCACGCAGCACTACGTGCAGGGGATCTTGACGCTGCTGCATCAGGGTGAAGAACGCCTTGTGATCGCCGTCGAGAAAGGCCGAATTCCGCTGAACGCGGCGCTTTCGATCGTCGGTGCCGGCGACGACGATGAGGCGATCCAGGCGGCACTGCAGGAGGCATATGAATCGGGAAGATTGCGCGGGCGCCAGCTGATGGACGCTCGGCGCGTCATCGAGCGCAGGAAAGCGCTCGGCCGCACGGCGAATCGAAACATGACGCGCAAGGTGATGGACGTGACCACATCGAGCCTCGTCCGAACGTATCAGCATGAAGTTGAGCGACAGAAAACGATGGTGCGCAAGGCAGAGTTTACGCAGCAGCGGTTGCTGTTCATTGTCGGCGCCCTTAGGCAGCTATTTGGCGACGAGAACTTCGTCAATCTGCTGCGCGCCGAGGAACTGGCGACTCTACCGAAGTATCTGGCGGAACGTGTATGGCCGAGCGGGAGTCCAGCATGACCGGCGTAGCACTTGGTTTCATTCCGGAACCGCTCTCTGTTCCGATCACGAGCATCCTGCCATCACGGCGCACGCCTGCCGGCATGATGAACTCGCGAAAGTTCAAGCAGATCAGAAGCTCCATCGAAGAGGTGGGCTTGATCGAGCCGCTTTCGGTGACGCCGGTCGATCAGGCATCGGGCAACCATGTTCTGCTTGATGGACATCTCCGCTTGATCGCGTTGCAGGAGCTCCAGTTCAACACCGTGTCATGCCTAGTTGCGACGGACGATGAGAGCTACACGTATAACAACCGCGTCAATCGACTATCGACCATCCAGGAGCACTTCATGATTCGTCGAGCCGTTGAACGAGGTGTATCTCCGGAGCGACTCGCAAAGGCCTTGTCGGTAGATGTGTCGCAGATCATCAAGAGGATGGCATTGCTGGATGGGATTTGCGCTGAAGCGACTGAGCTCCTGAAGGATCGGCAGTTTTCGCCGGAGCTAGCACGAGCTCTACGCAAGATGAAACCGACGCGGCAGGTCGAGTGCGTCGAGCTGATGGTGGCAGCGAACAACCTGTCCGTGTCGTATGCGGAAGCGTTGCTCGTTGCTACACCGGCCTCTCGACTGGTTGAAGGGAAGAAACCGAGGAAACTTGCCGGTGTGAGTCCAGAGCAGATGGCGAAGATGGAGCGGGAGATGAGCAATCTGCAGGGACAGTACAAGGTGGTCGAGCAGACTTATGGACAGGACGTCCTCAACCTCGTGCTCGCAAAAGGCTACCTAGCGAGGTTGCTTGAGAACAAGCCGGTGCGCCAGTACCTGCAAGCCCAACAGTCGGACTTGCTATGCGAACTCCAGTCTGTCGTGGACATGATCGCTCTGGAGCAGCCAGTGCTCGAAGGCGTAAGTTAGGTGATGTTCAGAAAGAGTATTTCTACTGCGCGTATCCGGTTATCGCGTTGAAGTGACTGATTCAATAGCGTACACTTTTCGTCAAGGATGGTAGATAGAGTCCGGACTTGAGAGTCGAGAATAAATAAATCAAGCTTATAAACGGGGTGAAAATTGGCGACGGGAGTTCAATATTGGCCAGTCGGGGGCACTGAGCAGCATCTTGCGTTGACAGCGACAGATATTGCTGCTCATTTGATCGCCGATTGGATTCCGGGGTTACCCACTGTGTCTCCTCTGAGCCTACTCGGATGGCCTGGATACCTTCTTGTTCCTATGAAGATGGGAGCGGATTCATATTTGACGATGCATCAGGTTGCAGCTGGATGCGAACGGCAGTGGAAGGGAGTGATGTCCTGGATGTTGGGCGTTGCCTGTAGTCGCAGAGTTTTACAAGCTGAAGGATATCAATGGGTGGCTCCCGCGAGTGCTTTCTATCCTAACGTAAACACACCCGTTAGCATTCCTCGTTGGCATCCTCACTACCCGCCATCGAGACTTGAGATCGATAGGCGTTCAACGTCGTCAAGCAAGCTACGTCCGGACTACATTGCAATCCGCCCTGTGTCTGGTTCAACTGCGATCGAGTGGGCTCTTGCGGAATCGAAAGGAACACGTGCACCGGTTGGCGGTATGGCCTGTCCTGCATCTTGGGCGGCACAAGTTCGCAGCGTCAACGTCAAGATTCGCGGAAGGCGCGTGCCGATAGCTAGACACTTAGTGATTGCGACACGCGTTAATCCAAATGCAGTACTTGAGAAGACACGGCGTCTTCAAGTTAAAGCATGGAATTCGTCGATTTCAGCACCGACGGATGATCTAGAGCTGGCAAAGATCGAAGTAATTGCAGCGTCGCTGTTCGGAATTTGCCGCAATCTCGATCTCATTGATAACGCGAATGCGATCGCTCAGGCGACACGTATACGCCAACAAGGTTATGCGACAGATGCAGACAGAATGTCTCTCGGCAGGTTGATCGACGTAGCGGGCCGAGAATTCAAAGATAGAGGTATCAATTCGACGGATGATGGAGCTGATCTCAGTATTTCAATGAGATACCGAGAGGATAATTTCTCGAATCTGCATGTAAAGATCGAGCGCGCAACGTTGAAGATGATGGAGCTTATGCAAAAGCTTGTGACGCCGGTTGAAGAGATCAGGTCGCAGATCGGCGATTTTGATCGAGAGATATTCGGTTGGTATGAAAATCAACGGAAGCAACGTACTGAAACGAGAACGGTGCTTCCTGAGGGAATCGTGGTGCAATTGGGATAGGCGGTGATTGATCGAATTTCTGATGGCACATGCCTGCTGGAGGGCGACAAAGGAAATTTTTTAATTTAATTTGTCGCCATGATATTTTGATCGGCGAAATTGATCGCAAGTTAACTCACGATCGTTTTGAGATGGCGTGGTTGCATGGGATTACTTCCTCAAGAGTCGGGAGAATAGCCTTTCGTTCGTCCGTGTTTAAAAGGCGTATCGGCCGCGATTGCGTGCTTGAATTATTTTTTGAGCCCCAAATGCTCGTAAAAACATATGCTTCCGATTGATCTGGGCCAACAAATACAATTTTTCTCAATGGACCGGAGGCAGAGTCTTCTCCAGTGCATGCCTTCTCATCCAGCATATCGAACTCCCATGCCAATTTTGAGATCGCCAGTGTTTCAATGTCTGACATTCCAATTGCGCTTTGAGCGCCGTACGAGAGGCAGGTTGTAAAAAGAGCGGCTGTTGCGGTCGCGGCGGCAATGACGCGTACCTTTACAGGAGTTCTCTTGTTCTTGAGTTCAAATAATCCAAAAAGTGGAAAGATAAGGGCTTGAAGTGCTAGGAGGAACAGTGCCGTCCAAAGTGACAAAATACCAATTGATGACATGAATACACCAGCACTATAGGCAATGGGGAGGTGCATTGATGCTCCAAGGAAGTGCGTAGACATCCGACTGGTTGCATCAGAGTGCCCAATCCATATTAATATTGCCAACCCTGTCCATCGAATCCAAACGCAGAACGGACAATTCAGTGCTTCGACTAGAGCGTCTCTTCTGCAAAAATGAACCGCGAGTGCTGCTAACGGCAGCATGCTCATTGCGATCAGTTCAATCATTGCATTGAAGATATCAGTTTCTTTGTAATATAGAGAAAATAGTTTAAGGGCGGATGCAAAGAGGGCCGTGTACAGTAGAACTACACGGGACATAGAGAACTCTTTCGCAATGGATTCGCTGAAGGCATCCATCTTCTGAACAAGATGGTTTCTCTCAATAAACAGCCGAATTCTCTTTCCGATAAAAATTGTACTGCGCATCATGCTGGTGACGATCCAGCTGTGTCTGATAAATTGTAAAAATTTTCCAAGTATCAGTATCGTTGAGATTGTGGCGCCTGGTGTGGCTAATATTAGGGCGGCGCCGATTATAATTTTGATGGCGTAGGTAATCATTTTATTTTCAATGAATTGCGTGTGAGAGCGTCGCCGGGCTGTTGATTCAAATAAAGTTTTCCCGAGATGCCGAGGGCGACTCCCAACTTTTGGCAAGCATACGTTGCGCGTGGGCGACATAGGCGAGCGGGCGATTCATCGAAGCCCGATTGCCTCGAATGCTGTTGATCGCTTGATAGGCGGCACCAGCGAGCGACAGCGCGGCACCTGCATACGCGGTCACGTTACCTGAGTCTGTTGCCTGAAGTGTCAGCCCGGCACCACATAATGGGACTAATGCGCCAAGGGCTACCGATCCGAACGACGGGCGCATAGCATCCTCGATTTCAGCGATATCGGATTTGCAGTTCCGCAAAAATGCTTCGTTAGCACCGATACGGTCGTCCGCATTCGGAAGCGTTGCAACATAGACACAATGCGCTTCGATCCGAGCGCGCAGAGGGGGGAGAAGATGGCCGTATTGACTCTTGAATCGCAGAAGTTTGTCCAACTGCACGGGGCCAGTTGGCGTTGGAAGTAGGTGCTGCAACACGACTTCTCGAGCTTTTTGGCGATGAAGGTCCCGTGCCGACGACCTAGGGCGAGCCAGTAACCCGGCGGCAAAAGTCATCTTGTTGGTCACGGGCGTCGCATTGACCTCAGGAATCGCCCCCAAGCACGCAGCCAGATAGGACATGAACATGTTCGCCGTAGTTGTCTCCACGTCGTACCACGGCCAGTCGACTTCCTTGGCGAGGCCAACCTCCACTAAGAAGCGAGGTATTTCACCAAGCTTCTCGGCATGAATCCGGGTGGACGTGTGTCGGGAGGGATATTCTGGGGTGCGCGGGCGGAGCCACTTCAGCCGGTGTTCGATCAATGTGATGAAGCTGTCATCGAAGCGCTCTAAACGACGAATGTACGCAGCAGGTATTACTGGTTCCACAAGGCCTTCGCTGAGTAACTCCCGCATGAAACCGTTCATCTGTTCGGGACGGCGCATATGGTCCATCGGAACAATGGATGATAGCTTGTCCCAATACAAGAGCGACTTCACTGTCCACGCGTCGTCAGGAAGCATGATGTAGGGAAAATAGAGTGCGTTGGCGCGCATGTGGTTTTTGTGATCTATAGTTGCGTCGATTTGCGACAAGGTGGTATGTCTTGCGACTAGCGCAAGCCGATAGCACGCTCTATCGCTTCTTGGCGGGCCTGGAGAATCTGCCGTCGCTCCGCTTCGGAATCAACCGCAAATTGAAGCAGATATTCGAAGGGATCGATGCCCAAACTTTTTGCAACTTCCCCCAAGGCCGTGGCAGCTTCAATTCGACGGAGTTCGTCAAGGTCAGCATCGATGATATCGGCAACTTCTTGAGATAACTTGTCAACACGTGCCCTGGCCGCGGGAAATTGCGACAAGAACCGTTCGTAGCCGACGGCGATTTGTTGAGCTGATAGCGATGGTGAACTCATAGGTGTACGTTCAGTGTCGAAGAGGTATTCCGAGAAAGATTCGATTCCGGTTGACATAGTGCATCGAGACGCTGGAGCACGAAACAGTCAAGGCCAGTTCAAGAGAGCCTGTCTAACATATGCTCAAGTGCATGTCTGCAATGTGGCGTGCTCCGTACGGGGTTGACACATCTATTCCGGCTCGAGTTAATGAGAATGTCCCGGGGAAACGGTAGGTCGATTGTATCCATGGGCGTCTTCATTCAGTTTTCACGATAGCAGATTGCGCCAAAGACGAACATAAAAGCGGCCGTTGCCACTAGCCCGGGAAAGACATGGGTTCCATGGATGGCCGGCCACTTACCAATCAAGAGGACTAACGTTGCTGCCGAACAGTGAGTCAAGATCGAAGACACTTCGTCCGACATCTTGCCCGAGAAGCGGGCGGCCCATTGCTCCATCTTCATTGGACGTCCTCTGCCTAAACGACGACTTAATTTAATGCAGAAATAAAGGACAATGATGAAAATTGTGTCGACCAGGATTGCTGCAAAGCCGATCAGAAAGACGGCCGTTATGTCGACCGGTTGGTCGGTGCCAATGTTTCCTACTACGAGGAACGGGGAGGTAAAACTGCGTCCGAACTCGTTGAACGCACTGATGAACAGTGAGCTTCTCAACAGAACTGCGACGGCGGTCCATATTACAAAAACCTGCGGCACCCTCCTCTTCATGAACTGACTGACTCTCGAGAGAGTAACGAAGTTCTTCATCATCTGCCGCCCGTCGATTATCTGCCACTCGTCTTTTTTGGGTTTTGTGCTGTTCATTTTGGTTGATCCCCGATTCGTATGGATTTCTGCATCGTGCACCTAGCAAGAGCTTTATTGTCAGTGTTCTGGACGTGAATCGAACGGACATCACATACTTTTGTGCTTCCTCAAGGAGTAAATTATCAGCATATCAAGCGTCATGGCTGTTGGTACTTGTTGATCGAACACGCCACGGCGATCCAAGGGCATCGGGTGCGCCACTCAGGGAAGGCGACCACAATATGACCATCGCGTACGACGGCACGACCGGTTTCCGGGTCATCTAGAATTTCCGCCCGCACGTCGCCATCCTCGATATTGATTTATCTGGCATGAACGGCTACGTCCGCATTCGCGTCCACCGTGGGGGGGCGCTCCGGTGATATTTTCAGAGCCGCTCAGGTGGATGACCTGAGCCGTGTTGCGAGTACATCAACTGCGAGCGGAGGGTCCGAGCGATGAACCATCGCGTGACAGTTGGCGCACAAAGGGATCAAATCCTTAATCGGATCGATGACATACGAAGCGCCGATCGAACTCAGCGGCCGAAGATGATGCACGTGAATGTAGCCGCGTCCGATGTCGCCGTAGACTGCCTCGAAGTCAAAGCCGCAAGCAGTACACCGATACCCGTGGAAGGCTAGGCAGGCCTTGCGCGCAACGGGATTACGCTCGTAAGCGTTCACAGTCACACGCTTCATCGCACCTTCACGGATCGTGGGCGGTACGGTGGCCTCCTCGTCTGTCGGAATTTCCTCGGCCAATGTGCCTTCACCTCCATGGGCGGCGTTCATAAAACGCCAGCGCACTCGAGCGGGTATATCGTCCGATACAGATATTGCGCGTCCCAGACCGGCGTACGTAAAGTTGTCGCGATCATTCTGGCGCCAGAAAATGTGAACTTCCGAGTCAGGCGCAGTCATTTTGGCAATCATCGGCTGAGTTCGGTGACTCCTGGTTTTGCCACTCCAAACCAACTCATCACCCTCGAAGCGGTTGCCGTAATCGTGCCCAGTCCGGCCCGGCGCTCCAACGCCGCAGAAGACGAGATAGGTTCCATCATGTTGGACATATCCCGTGAGCCAACTTCCGCCGCTCGGCAGATCGGGAAGTCCAACTGCCTGCGCGATATCACGACGGCTATAGCTGCCTCCCACATCGAACTGAAATTTCATAGATTCTTGTTCCCCGGACACGCCTCAGTTTGGTGTCATGCTACCGCACAGGCGTTCCGGTGACCTCCGGTGCTTTGCGATGTGTGCAACTGGTGTTTGAAAGGTGCAATCCGGCACAGATGCTTTTCGGGGCGCCTTTGGACACAAGATGGAGCCGAAACGAAAGTCAGCCGGAATCGTAGGGCAGTAGTCTCACCGTTGATCAAACGGACGTCGGCAAAGGCCCAAACCGTACCCGTCGCTATGGACTCAATGTCGTTTGCGATGATCCGTTAACTATATATACATAGACGGTCACCAAAAGCCTCGAACAATAACGACAAGAGGAGAAACAGATGAACGAAGCATTCAAGTCTGCCGGCACGGGGTTGCCGATGTGGACGTCGAAGGAAGACAAGCGCGGCCTTGATCCGCTGGGCATGCAGACCACCAGCATCGCCCTTTATCAGGAACTGCTTCCGGGCATTAGCAACGTGACGTTACGCATGCGTTATTACGGATTCTATGCGTGGCTCGCGCAAAACTACGCTGAACGGATCGGGGAGACGTCGGTGGAGCGCTGGTGCATTTGTCTGCGGCGTGCTGAAGCGCTGTACGCTCTCATCGCGGCGATGGCGAACAGCGAGCGTGGCGTGGCAGGCGTTATCTGGGCGAGCAACAAGTTGGCGCAAACCGCGTCGGGAGATCTGGTGTTTCATCCGAACACAGATCGGGGCAGCCATCCGCAGTATCTGAAGCAGAAGTTCGGTGCCTTTGGTGCGGCTTATGGCTCGCAACTCATCGAAATCGGGGCGCTTGAGTACGTCGACGCGCATCAGGTGCCCGTACCGACAGCGGATGTCGGCGACCAGCTTGCGAAGTTGTTCAACGCGTCGGTCCGCGACGCCGCCGAAGTTTTCTGGCATGCCGCTCACGAGGGCACGGTCTCGCGGCAAGAGCTTGTAAAGCTGGCGATCATGCTGCCGTCGCGCATCGAAGCGGATAGCGAGGAATGCCGTTTGTACCAGGACTTGCTGTTCGCCAAGCTTCACCCGAAGCGGCCTGCAGCGCTCGTGCGCAGCCAGACCTTGCGCCTGATCCTGCGCGCGGCGCAGGCGAATGCCTCTGGCATCGACGTGGCGCAGGTGCGCTGGACGCTTTATGCCGGGCGAAACTCGGACGGCGAAGCATTCGATGACGTTCCCTCGACCGAGGACGAACGCTGTTTCGCTTGGAGCGTATATCACGCCAACGATCTCCTGCACCTCGCCTACGAGGCGATTCTCAGGTTCGTGCTCGATGTGCTTGCACTGACGCCCGCCGGCCTGCCACTGGAACACCTGGTCGCAAGAGTGGCCGAACGGCTGACTGACGCACTGGCGCACCATGAGGCTGGCACGTGGGACGTGCTCCTGACGAACATCCGGCTCGCCACCGACCCGTGGTCCGACAGCGATGCGCTTTCCGAATATCGGCTTCACAACGACGTGCTCGCCACCGGCGATTCGGACGAAACCGATGGCGATGCCATCGCCGCGCGGGCGGTCTTGCTGCTGGCGGTTCTGCACAAACGGTGGGAGGATCGGTTGGAGCGCGTCAGGCTGTGTTGCCCGATCGTCACGGAAGGCGAGTTCGTACAATCCATCGTGACTGAGCTGTCCGACCTGCGCGCGCATGCGCATCTCCCTCTGTCCGAACTGCTCATGCGGTTGGTCCGGTGCAGGATCGTCGAGCGGCACCTTTGGGTGGCGATTCAGAAGTTCCGTGGACAGGGCGATTACACTTTCCTGCTCGAATGCGATGACGGGCGCGTGCGGCTGCGTCAGGGTACGGGGCCGGTACTGACTAATCCGCGTCTGTCGTCCGCAATTACTTTTCTTAGAGATCTGCATCTATTGAACGACGCCGGTCCGACTACCGCCGGCCTTGAGGTACTCGCCGCATGAAGCTCTTCAACTCCTTTGCGGAAACTGGCTATCACACCACCATCGTGACGACCTTCGGCGTGGACTTCGCCGCCTACGAGTCGATCGCGCTGCCGCGCTTACGCGAGGCGGGCAGCAGTAACAATATTTTAGTCGCCGATGCGCGGATGGTCGCGCAGGCCATGGAAGGCGGCCTCCAGCGACCGCGGTTCGCTGGCCGCCGCTATTCGGTTGTCGGCATTCAGCCGGCTGGCGTCTTTCATCCGAAGCTAATCCTTCAGCTCGGGAATGCGTCGGGACGGCTGATGGTCAGTTCCGCGAACATGACCGCGGCAGGCCTCGCGGGCAATCTCGAGGTCATCGGAGAGGTCAGGATCGATGAAGCCGATCCGTCTGCCGTGCCGATCCTGCGCGCCGCACTCGACTACCTTGAGCGTTTGCTGCCTGACGTGTCGGTGGCG
The DNA here is from genome assembly GCF_905339875.1 of Burkholderia sp. BCC1998. NCBI lineage: Bacteria > Pseudomonadati > Pseudomonadota > Betaproteobacteria > Burkholderiales > Burkholderiaceae > Burkholderia > Burkholderia sp. BCC1998. The sequence goes on along the minus strand of NZ_CAJPHE010000045.1, from coordinate 3,056 downwards.
CGGCGTCAACTGGATTGGGCTTTGAAGCGGACGCGCTGGCTGGCGGAGGCAAAGCCTGGTGACGGCACCGTGATGTTCGACGACGGTGGCGTGCTGGCATTTTTCGCCAGCGGCGGGAGGCGCGGCATCGGCGCGCGCTTCATCGAGCGGATCGGTGCGCGACGGGTCACTCGTTTCATTGCGGTCAGCCCTTACTGGGACGCGGACCTCGGCACGCTCGATCGCTTCAGGCATGAACTTACGCCTGCTAGGACGGCAGTCCTGCTGCGCCCCAACACACGGCTCTTTCCCGTGCATCGATGGCCGAATGATGCGCACGTGAGCCTACACGACCTCAAGGACGTAAAGAGCGCAGGCTCCAGCCGCTTCGCGCACGCCAAGATTTTTATCGCCGAAACGGAGACGGCCGACTGCGTCCTGTTCGGCAGCGCCAATTGCACGACGGCTGCCCTAGGCGCGGAAGAAGGAGGCGGTGTCAATGAAGAAGCGTGCTTGTATCGCGAGACCGGGCCGGGCCGGGCGGCCGAGTTGCTCGGGCTGGAGAGTGCGCTGACCGATGCGACGGCCATTTCACCAGAGACGGTCGCTTCATACCAGCCCGTCGACGATATCCCGATGGCAGAGTTTCAACGCCGCCTGCCGGGACGCTTCGAACTCGTCGGCGACCGGCTGCACTGGTGGCCGCCAGCTGGGTTGGATGCAACCCACGCGGAAATCGCGCTGTTTGATAGCACCGGCGCGCGCCTGACGGTCAGCCTTGAGCGCGTTGGAAGCGGTGCCGAACGTTTTTGCTATCGATGCCGCGCCGAGGCAGTACCTCATTTCGCGCAAGTGAGCGCGGGCGGCTTCGAGTCGTCACTCGCTATCGTGGCCGTCGAGCAAGCCCTCAAGGAAGCGCAACGCCGCTTTAGGAGCCGTGCCGTCGATAACTCGCTCGCGTTACTGGACGACGAGGATGCCATCGAAGGGCTGTGGCTGCTTGAAGTGATTCAGAAACTCCAAGCGGCGGAGCGCGAGGCAGAGGCCACAGTCGGAGGCCGGGCATCCGGTCACGAAAGAGAGGAGCGCGACCGGCAGGGTGAAAAGGATGAAAGCGTTTCGCGCACGCTGAGTTACGAGCAGTTTATCGCTGGCCGCAGAAAGGCCGCTGACGGCGGAAACGATGCATTGGTCAGCCATCTGGCATCGTCGCATCAGGAGTCGGTGCGCGGGTTCCTGAATGCGCTCATCGGGCGCGGGAGGCTACCCGTTGAGACCGGCGACGAAGACGACGCGGCGGGCCAGAACTGGTCGCTTGGCGATGAGACGGCGAACGGCGACGGCGCGCTCGATACCGACGACCGGTTCGGCTCGGACGATCTGGTGTCGTCAATTAAAGTCGACGCCGCCGCGCAGCGTTTGCGACGTCAGCGCCAGTACGTCAACGATACGCAAAAGAGTCTCATCGAAGCCGTTGAAAACTTCATCGAACTGCTCCAGAGCGAGGCCTCGAAGCGCGATCTAGATGTGGTGGACCTACTGCGTTTGCGTGCGCTGCTCGTCGTGGTGTTGGGCGCCGGCAGCCGGAAATCCAACTTGATGCCCGGGGATACCAATGCGAAGGTGTCGCGGCAGCAAGTGCTGCCGAGTGCGGGCGATGCAAGCTGGCAGCGACGTGTCACCCGGCTGCTCTACGAGCTGTTCCGCACGAGGAGCAGCGGACAGCCATTGATTGCGCGGGTTGGCGTAGATCCCGGGCTCGGCGGCGGTCTGCCTGAGGATGTGCTCGAGTGCTGGGCGACGTGCTTCTGGGCCCTGTGCGCGATGCGCGTTTTTGTTAGTGAAGAGGGAGCCCCGGTACAGAACGGGCACAGTGAGAATCGATTGGCCGCGGCTCTGTATCGCTTCGCCTCTCTGCTGCCCGAAGAAGCACTTGGCGATGCAGTGAGGGAGGTCTTCGCAGGCATGTCCCGTCGTTACGGAGCGCGCCTCGGTGTAAACGAAGCGGCGGTGCTCGAGGAGCATACCCGCCTTTGTACGCGCGCGCGGGAGATGACTCAATCTGCGTGATGACCAAGGGCGCCAGCGAGAATTGCGCGCCCGCGACACTTCAGTATTGCTTCAGCTGGGCGAAGACCTACGAAGACTAAGTGCGGTCGCCTAGAATGTTATTGGGTACCAGCCCAAGTGGTGATGGCGTAATCTCGATCCGTTTCTGTGAAGTTGAGTCTAGCCATGAGCAAGAGGACAACGATATTCCTCGACATCGATGGAGTCCTACATCCAAATTCTGTGGGCGAGCTCGAATATGGGCCCAAAGGGCCGGTGGTGGTCGGACAGGGAGTTTGTTCACTGCAGACCAAGCTTGCTGAACGGGTCAGCGGGAAAGCGGTCGACATCGCAATCCACAGCACCTGGATCTATATGTTCGACCTCAAGCGCTTGCAAGATGAGTATCTGCGTGAGCTGAGCGCAGCTACCAAAATTTATCTTACGAACCGGCGTATCGAGAGCCGCTCACTACGGATAACGGACTATATGCGAAGGCGTCGACTGACGTTAGCCGATGTCCTGATTCTGGACGACGCCCCCAAGGAATTTGCGTCCGCACCGGAACTGCAATCCCGCCTCGTCGTATGCGATCCAGCCCGCGGGATAGACGATCCTGCTGTACTTCAACGGATTGATGAGTTTGTCTCCCAGTTGATCATCGGTCGGAGTTCGACTTCGTAGGATGCGTAGACGATGTCCCGTCTTGCATCGCGTAACGCAGAGCGCGGGCATCGTGTAGCGCATGGTGTCGACCGCTGAACCGTTTGTAGTACGACGCCAACCGGACCTGGTCGGCCTGATCACGTACGAGCAGCCCCTGCCAGCCACTCGGCACACCATCGAGGATATCTACAAGAAGATCCCAGTCTCCTGCGAAGTCCATGCAGAAGATGCCGCCCTTGAATGGGCGCAGCCAGTCGTGAAGGGCCAGCTGGAGATCTTGGCGAGAGAACACGCGGTCCGGAAATTGACCTAGTTGCGGCAACACAGCTTCCTGGACAAATGCACTGCAGGCGCGTCGATCG
>NZ_CAJPHE010000044.1:0-16968 GCF_905339875.1 Burkholderia sp. BCC1998 | reverse complement strand
GCTTGAACAGCTTGAGCCGACACGAGTTGAACGGCAACGCGAGCAGCCGAAACGCGCACCGCTGCCGCCGCAACTGCCGCGCACCGACATCCATCACGAACCGGATAGCACGACGTGCCAGTGCGGTTGCGAACGCATACGCATCGGCGAGGACGTGAGCGAGAAGCTGGACTACACGCCGGGCGTGTTCACGGTGGAGCGGCATATCCGCGGCAAGTGGGTGTGCAAGGCATGCGAGACGCTGATCCAGGCGCCGGTTCCGCCGCATGTGATCGACAAGGGCGTGCCCACTGCCGGGTTGCTCGCGCAAGTGCTGGTCGCCAAGTACGGCGACCACTTGCCCCTGTATCGCCAGGAACAGATCTTTGGCCGTGCGGGACTGGCCATTCCGAGATCCACGCTGGGTGCCTGGGTGGGCAGGTGTGGCGTGCAGTTGCAGCCGCTGGTCGACGCACTCCGCCAGGCCATCCTGCTACAGGGTGTGCTGCATGCGGACGAGACGCCCGTGCAGATGCTCAACCCTGGCAAGGGCAAGACACACCGGGCGTACCTGTGGGCGTATACGCCGACTCAGTTCAGCGAACTGCGCGCAGTGGTCTACGACTTCGCCGAGAGCCGCGCCGGTGCGCACGCTCGCACGTTCCTGAAGGGCTGGCACGGCAAGCTGGTGTGCGATGACTACAGCGGGTACAAGGCCTCGTTCCAGCACGGCATTACCGAGATCGGATGCGCGGCCCATGCCCGACGCAAGTTCTTTGAATTGCATGCCAATCACAGCAGCCAGATTGCCGAGCAGGCCCTGTCGTTCTTTACCGCGCTCTACGACATCGAACGCGAGGCTGCGGCACTGGATGCCGACGAACGGCAGCGGCTTCGCCAGCGCCGGGCCAAACCGGTGTGCGATGCACTCCATGAATGGCTGGTGACGCAGCGCAAACTCGTTGCAGAGGGCTCGGCGATTGCGAAGGCGCTGGACTACAGCCTGAAACGTTGGGATGCACTCACGCGCTATCTCGATGACGGGAACGTGCCAATCGACAACAACTGGGTCGAAAACCAGATCCGTCCGTGGGCAGTCGGACGGTCCAACTGGCTGTTCGCAGGATCGTTGCGCGCGGGGCAGCGCGCGGCTGCCATCATGAGCTTGATCCGCTCGGCGCAGCTGAACGGGCTCGATCCACTCGCCTATCTGAAGGACGTCCTGACACGCTTGCCGACCCACAAGGCCAGCGACATCGACGCGCTGCTGCCGCATCGCTGGCAGCCACACTCGAACGCCGCCTAAACTCGCTCGTCAAGACGCGTTGGCTAGCCGCTTACCGACTACCTGCTTCTTCGGCGAATAACACAACGATTGAAGATCTAAAAAAATCACTGCTAGAAAGTCTACGCGATCCTAGCTCGCGTAGACTTTTCGCCATTAAACGGACCAACTTGATCAGTTGAGAACACCCGATTGCGAGAAGAGGACAGTCTTTCCACTAGCCGATACTGTCACGGCTGTGAGCGATTCACGACCGGCTCTCTGCTTACCATGAAATGTTCTGCCATCGTCCCCGCTCTCAAGGACAACCCCATCAAGTGCGGAGGCAAAAACAACTCCATTTGATCCAGCGGAGAAGCCAGTTATCGAATTCGAAAAATCAGTTGCAGAATGCGTCCAGTTGGCACCGTGATCATCGCTTCGATAGACGTTCCCCCGCAGCCCACCTACGAGCAAGGTGCCATCCGGTAACGCAAGCCCCGTCCAAAAAGAGCCCTGATATCCAGTCTCGACGTACGACCAAGTTTGACCGCTATCGGCGGAGCGCAATACAAGACCTTGCTCACACGAAATATAGATTCCGTCCTTGCCGTCCCCAAAGACCGAGAAGAAGTTTCGGTCGGCCTTCTTCGCCCCAGGTGGGACAGGAGCTTTTACGATCTGCCAGCTTGCGCCGCCATCCTTCGTTTGCAGCATTAACGACCACAAACCTACAGCCCAACCATTCTGGCGATCCTTGAAATACACCCCCCATAGAGGCTGATCGACCGAAAGGTCTTTACGCTGCAGTGTCCAATGCTCCCCCCCGTCGCTTGTATGAATAACAACGCCACCGTGCCCGACGGCCCAGCCGTTGTCGCGATCCACGAAGGCAACCGCTGTAAGCGTCGTGTCCACGGGCACCGAACGAGCCTGTCGAAACGATCCTCCATTATCATCGGATAACATAACAATTCCGTGGTCGCCGACAGCAACGATTCTGCTTGACGCCTTAGCTGTACCCAAGACTTGAGTCCCACGTAGAGCCGGACTGGGTTGAGCGGCGTGAATTTGAACCACCGCCGTTCCCGCGATTGGCGGCAGATCGTCCTTCGCGGCAAACGCAACATCGCTACCGGCAATGATAAGAAGCGCAGCGACGCACCTACTCATTTTCAATCGAGTCGTCATTTCACGCCTCCCAATCAATGACCAACAATGCCAGGCGCACGGACCGGCTTACGACGAGGAAACACGCGCTCAAGAATGACCGCTAGAGCCGGCAAAGCCGTCATTGCCATAACCAAGTTCACGATAAACATAAAGGCCAGCAGCTTGCCCATATCCGCCTGAAACTTCAGGCTAGAGAAGCTCCACGTTGCTACACCAATTGCAAGTGTGATTGCTGTAAATATTGTGGCCATCCCGACTTCTAGAATCGAGTGCTCGAGTGCATCAACAATATTCTGCCCTTCCGCAAGGTGGGCCTGAAGTCGGTTGTAGATGTAAAAAGCGTAATCCACACCAATACCCACAGCCAGCACCATTACCGGTAATGTGGCAACAGTGAGCCCAATCTCAAACTCCTTCATGAACCAGTACCCAATAAACGTACCAACCGTCAGGGGAAGGCAGCATGCAACCACCGCCCGCAGATCCCGATACACGACGAAAACGAGGAAGATGATTGCCGCATAGACGTAGAGCATCATTGGCAACTCGCTCTCGGCAACCTCATCGTCGATTGCGGCGAGAACACCGGCATTGCCAGCAGCAAGGCGCACGCGTACTCCTGGCGTGGGGTAAGCATCACGGAACTGCTTGACCGCATCAATCACTCGGTTAATAGTCGCTGCTTTGTGATCGGATAGATATAGGTGTATCGCGGTCATACTGCAGTCCTGGTTCACATAACCTCGCACCCGCCCGATCTCGGAACTGAGGCTAGCGTAGTTGCCCGGATCAATCGGTACGACGTTCATTTTCGGATTGCCTTCGTTGTACCCCTGGCTATAAGAGCGCAGCATTCCCGGATAGGAGGAGATGGACACGACACCTGGAACATTCTGTAGCGCATAGGTCAGCTTGTCATCAAACTGACCAACCCCGGGGCTTTCACACGAGTTCGGCGGCGCCTCAACGACGACAGACAGCCAGTCAAGACCCATATCGAAATTGCTGGCAATTGATACCGCATCACGATTGAACCGCGATTCCGGCCGAAGCTCAGGAGCACCTGGTTGCAGCGTTCCAACCACACGATCCCGGCTTTCCCACACCGATGCCGAAAAGACACCCACAAGGAGGAGCAAGACACACACTGCATTGCGTGGCTCAGCAACCCGGGAGAGCACCCTCAGCCAATTCGAACGTTGCTCACGCTTTTTCATCATCGAATCAGCATACTTTTGATCGAAATGAAAATACGATGCCGTTAGCGGAAGCATTACGAGGTTAGTCAAAATTTTGAACCCGACACCAAGAGATGCGGTAATCGCCAGCTCCCGAATCATGGGAATCGGGATAAGCAACAGTGTGACAAATGACACGAGCGCCGTCACAAGTGCGAGCGTGCCAGGAATGAGCAGACCGGTGAAACTGGTCCGCGCTGCTTGCATGGACGATTTTCCGTGCGCGAGCTCTCGTGTAATGTAATTGATCTGTTGAACGCCATGTGACACACCAATGGCGAAGACGAGGAAAGGAACCAACACTCCCAAGGGGTCAAGACCAAATCCCAATAACTTCAGCGAACCAAACTGCCATACTAGTGACGTTAGAGAGCACACGATCGGAAGTACTGTGAAGCGAATCGAATGGCAGTACCAATAAACCGCAAGCGCAGTCAGAAAGAGCGCAATCACGCAGAACATCAATACGGATTTCGCGCCGTCGGCAATATCACCAATCTGCTTCGCGAATCCAATTATCTGAACTTCGTAGCCGGAATTCTCGAAAGGCTTCCGAATGGAGTTTTCGAGAACATGATTGAATTCAACATAATCCAGCTTTTTCCCATCCGCCCCGAGCTCACTAAGCTCAGCGGTGATCATCGCCGCCTTCCCATCACGCGATACCAGCGATCCAACAAATCCCCCTTCGACCGTTGAGCGTCGAATCTGCGAAATTACTTCCGCGCTCAATCCATCGGGCGTGATAGTACCGGGAATCAACGGCTGAGATCGGAAACCCTCCTCTGTAATTTCGTTAACAAAGCTATTTGGTGTCCACAACGATTGCACGCCGAGACGATCAACATTCGGAAGGTATACAACCGCCTGAGTCAAAGCGGCAAGCTTCGACAGTCCGTCCTTCGTCCAGATCGTGCCATTACGCACGCGCAACACTACAGTAAGGCGGTTCGCAGAGAAGAGGTTCGCCCGATACTGATTGAGTGTTTTCACATATTCGTGACCGACCGGTATCTGCTTTTCAAAACCGGCATCCATTCTCAACTGCGCGGCAAAGAAAGCCATAACGGCTGTGAAAATTACAAATACCCCCAAGACTGGCCCTCGACTACGAAACAGCCAGTCTTCGATACGTTTGATGCGTCGACCTAACACGTTTTTTCTCCTAAGACGGAACCCTCATGACTGAAGGTCCGCCGCAAGCCTTCAATTGCTCACCAGTTTCTGGTGACGAACAATCCGACAAAATTGCGATCTGCGTACGGCTGAGAAAGAGCATTACCGCCAAAGTACATCGTATAGTTCAGGCCGGCTTGCCAAACCGCCGGATTTTGGTTGAACAAGACATATAGGTTCACTGACTTCGCCCCACTCATGTAGTTCGCAGAGAGAGTCGGCGTGTATCCCGACAACGCAGCAGAAAAAGTCACGCCCGGCGTCACTTGCCAGCCAGGAATTACGGTACCGTCATAAGTCCAGTTAAAATCGAGCGTGATACCCGTTGATAGGGCAGTACCCTTGGGGGCCGCGATCGGGTACCCCAGGTTGGAATTCGCCAACCATGTTCCGTACCCAGCAGCGGGGATCTGATACGTGGGTGTACCGTTGACAGAGCCGTAGAATTTCGAATCCGTATTCAGACCAGGAAAGTGGATTGCAGTAAACTCGCCCGTAAATACGGCCATATCTGCGCCCAGGTACTTCAGGAACGGATAGGAAGATTTCGTAAGATTCAACTGGGCGTTGATATCGAACTGAAATTTCTTCATTTCCGTATACGCGTTGCACGTTCCCGCTACGCCGTTGGTGTTGACGTCGGCCGGACCGCCAACTCCATAGCATCCCGAGAGTGCGACTGCTTCACGTGGGCGATAGGAAAGCTCACTGCCGATTGCCCAGTCCCCAACGGAGAAGTTCGCACTCACCCCAAACAATTGACGATTCGGGAGATACGAGAATTGTGCGCTGCCGTTAGCAAGATTAGTCAGAACGGGCGTTTTATCTGTGTAGTTCTCGTAATAAAATGCAAATGTTGCATCGACGAAGCTCGGGCGGTAACCAATCTTCACACCGTACTGCGGACGATTGCTGGGCAAATTGTTACTAAAAGGCACCCCAATCGGGCTAGTCGGGAGGCCAGTATACGCACCATTAACAAGGTTGTTATTGGTTGAGTTCAGCGTACCATTGCTCACTACGCCATGACCGCCCGCAATGGTGCCACCATCAAGGCCACCTACGTTGAAATTGTTACCACTGATCGATGCCGGCTGCGAACCACGACCAAAAACATCCGATGCCGACCAAAAGCCCCCCACTGGCGGGTAGCGGTTACCGACCCATTGCCATTGATAATAGGCTTCTGTTGAAAAACCAGCAGGAAGACTGCTTGCAAAGCTAATCATCGGAGCTGGCAACAGCGCCTGCTTCAGCTGCGTGCCCGGAACAAGTAGCTTCTGGATATCTAGACCGTTAGTAGCATTGATGCCACCAGATGCAAAATAGCTTTCACCCCAGTTGATAACCTGGTTACCGACGCGAACATGCGCGCGCTCGTCTCCGATATGAAAATCTTTCTGTGCCCAAAGATCCAACAATTGGACGTTGCGAACGAGCTGGTTATATGCGCTAGGTGCCAACTCTGTTCGTTGCGTGTGCGCCGCCGCAAAATCATACATGCCAGTGCCGCGGATCATGAATTTATATCCTTCGGACGGCATCGTCAGCAGCAGCTCGGAGGTGAGGCTCAGGTATGCGCTGGTAGGTTGGTACTTACGGTAGTTGAGGTCACCATCGTCGCCGTTCGCCCATTGAGCGGTATTCGCTCCAGGTCCGCAATTAGCTGTATTGGGGTCACCGGTCAGCGAGCAGCTCGGATTCTTCGTTCGAACCGACAGACCACCCGTTACGTTCGTGTTCCACTGCCCCTGCAGATCACCGAATCCGGTGCTGAAAGAGTACGCATATGCTTGACCACTTGCCAGAACGGAGAATACCGTTGGCATAACGAAACTTAGTACTTTCCTCTTCACTTTGCTCTCCCCTGCTGATGGTTTCCGACGAATTGTCTGAACAGCGACCCGCATCAAGTACGCAAGCGCTCAGTCACTCGACTTCGAAAATTTCCGATCTCTACGCAACTGATGTCCCTGCGTGACTTCGCTCTGCTCTGGTCTGCCCAGGCCTATGCATGAACGCCGCCTGCACTCTTCGGTCCGCCTAGGCTATTCAGCCACATCGCACACTTAAGGCAGACATTTGTCGTGTCTCACAGATTAGCCACACATAAACCCGATCCAAAATCCCTTGGCCCTCGAGATTTTTTTGTCTCACTCACTTTGAGTGTAGATAACCAATCCGCCTCTATTTTTTGGTTTCTTTTTTGTTCCCAGCCGTCCGTGAGCCACTCGTTTTCGCGATTCCGTCTTTTTGGAATCTCGTAGGGATACCGTGATCGATATCAATCGAGTGCGTTGACAACGACCAACCACCTCCCTGTCAGAACGCAGACCAGCCGTTCCGAGCAGGGAGTGTTAGCTATTTCCTCACTGCGAACTGACAGCCTGCAGGCTCTCACCCGTGAAAAAACCATCGGTCAGACGTCGGTCAGACTTCGCGTCCTGAATATTCTTGAAATCTTTTCCTGTACCGATGACCGTCATATCAAGAATGTATCGACCATTGATCAGATCGTTCTGAATGAAGGCATTAAGATTGCACGCACCAAGATCCCATTGCGGAGTAATGTAGTTTTCCTTCGCTTTCCAGATCTTCCCTTGAGCGTCGTAGTCATCTCCGAGCGCAGCGATCCAGCTGTCTTCGTCCAGGTAGATGACCTTCTTAGGCGTCGAGTGGCGCATGCCCTGTTTGACAGTTCCAACCAACTCCCAAACCCGGTGCAGTTCGTAACGACGGAACGCTGGATTCACGAAATGAGGTCCAGTGACGTCGCTGAGCTTAGCCGTCGCGTTTTGCATCGCAAAGACGTTATAGGGGATATAGATCTCTTTCTTGCCAACCAGCTTCCAGTCAAACCGATCAGGAAGGCCGTTAAAGACGCCCGTTGAATCGATCGTATACTCATTCTCATAACCGATCATTGGCGCGTCATAGGTGTATGCGGGAAGGCGTCGAACGCGTCGCTGGCCTGTAAAATAGTAGAATGTGTCGGCATCCTTACTAAAGTAGTTTCGCGCCATCGTTCCCTGCCCCGCAAGGGCGGCCGGACTACTATAAACGTAATACTGTCCGCCCTGGAGTCCACCAGACTCCTTAGGGCTGTGCTGCCCCTTGGCTCCCCAAGGGAAGTATCCCAAAGCTTCTGAATGGTATTCAATAGACTGAGTTGAACCTGTCCGAGGCGAGAGATAGGTCAGGATGTCAGGATAGATGGTTCCCGCGCCCTGATATCGCACCAAGAAGTTCCACAGAGCCTGAATCCCGTTTTGAGGCACAGGAAACGGAACGCCGGGCAGCACCGCGTCTTCCAACGACCACCCGTTGCTCCCAATCGCCGACTTCGACGCCCCATCCTTCGTGTTTTGTGCGACATCCTCGGGCACACCACAATCGCGGTGCGTCGGGTAGACCGGCATCGTATACCCTGGAACGTGCTTGAGTGTCTCGATCTGACCAGGTGTCAATTTGTCTGCATACTTATCGACGTTGGATGCGTCGATCACGAAGAGCGGCTTTTCGTCCTTGTATTTCCAATAGTCCTTCCGGGGCTTGCCATACGTCCAGCTCCCCACAGGCTTCGCCTGTCCCTCAAAAGCCGGAATCTGACCATCCTTGCTCCCCGCTTTCTCTGCCCCAGTCGCAGTCAGCTCATCACCGAGCTTCGAAACGTCAGCCGCAGCGACCGGCCAAGAATGGACCGAAAAAAGCGCCAGCGCTGTAAGCGCAAACATCGACTTTTTCATCTTCATGATCATCTCTCCTCTTTATGAACTCGCACGTATCGTCGGGTGCCGACGACAACTCTGGATGCCCACCATTGCCGCCCTCACACACCGGCCAAGAGTTGCCATCCCGCAAACATCCTGACCCGTATGCTTTTAGACTGACCGGTAAGTATAAAAACACCCCAAAAAAAACAGCGCAACGTTCGTGGCTGTGTTTCCTCTGGATGCATCGCCCTAGGCTGGCCATCGTCCCAGTGCTGGCCTCCGGCCTAGCTTCTAGGTAGACGCTACAGTAGTTATGACGCTAGCACCTCTGTTACGAAAATCTACGACAACGAATATTTTGGCACAAGCTTTTTTTTCCACAGCTAGACCTAAAATGACGAAACCCAATCTGGGCAAGGACTCGCGCGGTGCCGGTACTTCCCCTAGTCCCGTTTACTCGGCACGCGGCCAAATCGCATCGCGGTAGGGGAAACACTGATTCACCGTGTAGCTTCTTCGCAGCTCGTACGTCCGCATGCGGCCGGCGCACGTCGGAATAGTGCCATCCGATTGATCCGGTCCGAAACTCGCGCCCCCCCTTCGTCCGCACGATAAAGACAGGCTCGACGGCGCGATGCACGGACGGAGCCAATTGTGGCTACGTCGATCAACGTCCTCGCAGGCATCCTCATCCTGATCGGTCATCGAAGTACTACTTACCCGATGATGTGCTTCTATGAGCACTTATTCCTCGGACGTACGGTGCCGCGCTGGAAGTCAATGCGGCACCGGCACAGGCCTCAAAGCGAGCACGCTCGGAAGTAGATACCGCTTCGAACAGTGAACCGGGCATGACACTGTCGACGTCTTCTTTGGCGTCGACGGAGGGAAAAGCCAGCATCACACCGGTGCGCTCGATCGGAACTGCAAGCGTCTCTACAACAAAACGCGACCCAGCGAAGCGGTCGATCCGCGCACCCTCACCTCCGCACTCAAGACTCGCGTCCGATTGCTGTTCGTCGTAGATCTGTCCTGGACCATCAGTGCGCTCCCTGCAGCCGTCGCCCATCCGAAGGCACAGTCGCCGTCTATTTGCCCGAACTTGCCGTGCGTCGCATCGCAGCTTTGTACGCGGGCGAAGCCCCAGGACCGATGCCCGAGACACTGCGATCACGCCGATGCGGTACGCTCGATTCCGCGTACCCTGCGCCCGATTCGACCGGCCGACGAGAAACTTGCGGGGGCTACCCTATTCTGCAGCTTCGATGACGACCTGGCAGTTCGCCGTACACGAACCGGCAACCGCATTCGCGGGCCGCCAACTCCGATCCATCCACCACTCGACCCCGTTCACTGATCACTCTTCGACCACCAAGCGCTGCTCGATTTAACCGTCGCTCGCTGCGCTTACCTCCACTCGCGAGAGGACCGGCGCGAACCGCCCGCCCAAGCTCACACCGCGCGTGGGCACGGCACTAAGCGAGCAAGCCCGATCGTGTTCCGCACGCAGGCCGCTACCATCGGTACACCTCCCTTTGGCTTAGCAACTTGTCGTCGTCGTGGTTGAGGGGTCGAAGTTTGCCCCCTCTGTGGCCAGTCCTGATCGACATTCCGGACGTCGGCGTCAAGACTACCGCACACCCCCGATCGAAGTTACCGACAAGCCACCTCATGGGCTCATTGCTCGCGCAAGATCCGACAATGCGGAACTCCGCTACCCCGCCCTCTTCACGCTCGAACGGCGCCGCCGCAACGTGTGGTCGACATGCTGCGCGACGACTCCATTTACCAATCCAAGTTAGCCCCGACCTCTTGACAAAAGACATAGCCGCCTTGGACGTCGGGTATCGGTTCCACGACTTCGAACGAGTTACGCCTCTCCCACGATGCTTCCCAACATTGACTTCTGGGGCGGATAGGGCAAACTGACCGATCAGTCATAAAAAACGTCCATCCGTTCACTGATGTATCTCTTCCCCCAAGATCGCCCGGCGGATGTGTGTGGCATCTCTTACGGACCGTAATAGGATCCGGCACAAGGTGCGTCAGGCGACTACCCCAGAGAAATCTATAAAGGAATTTCCTATGCCGATATTCAAGTTAGATGACAAGATTCCCGAGATTCATGAGACTGCGTTTGTCGCCGAGACGGCGTCGATCATCGGAGATGTCGTTCTCGAGGAGAATGTCAGCATTTGGTTTGGAGCGACGCTTCGCGGCGATGACGGGAGCATTCGTGTCGGCGTAGGTTCGAACATCCAGGAGAACGCAGTGCTTCACGCAGATGACGGATACCCTATCCTCATATCCGAAAACGTTACAGTTGGACATCAGGCCATGCTGCATGGCTGCGTGATCAAAAAATGCGTTCTGATCGGTATGCAGGCCGTAATCATGAACGGCGCCATAATCGGGAATCACAGTATCGTTGGAGCGGGAGCGGTCGTCACGGAAGGAAAGATCTTTCCCGAACGTTCGCTAATCCTCGGATCTCCCGCTAAGGTTGTGCGACTTCTCGATGACCGTGAAATTCAGGACCTCGAGAGAGGAGCCGTTCATTATGTCAACCGACGGGGGCAATACAAACGCAGCCTCGTTCGAATCGGATAGTATGGACTCCGGTCCTCACAATAGCAACTACCGGAGTGGCCAAAATCGACCCGGATCATATCAGCGGATACGGACAGTTTACTCAGAAGGCTGTCAGCGATTAAACCCAGTTCGAGTTACAAACAACACAACGGAGGGAACGCATAACGTGCGCCCCTCCGGGTGTCGAGCGGACACCGTCGCAGCCCCCCAACAGCTCTTAGGTAATCGCTCGTTTTGGCGCCATCAGCAGCAGCCATACCAGTGCTACAGCATAGAGAACTGGAATCGACATAAACAGCATCTTATAATTGTTGTGCGTGATCGTGAGCATATAGCCAACAATCTGCGTCATGAACATACCACCAACAGCTGCACACATCCCGCCGAAACCAAATACCGTTCCGACAATATTCCGGGGCGTGAAGTCCATCACGATACTGTAGATATTAGAGATCCACGCTTGGCCTGCTGCAATGCCAAGTGCAATAGCCAAAACTGCTGTCCATAAATGACTTGAGTCGGCCGCGACAACACTAATGACGGCGAGTGCACACAGAAACATGGCACTAAGACGCGCATGAACAGGTTGCATGCCACGGCCGATCAGGAACGACGAGAGGATTCCCCCACCGATGCTACCAGCGTCAGCCGCAAGGTAGATGGCGATCAAGGGCAACCCAATCTGATTTACGCTGATACCCAATGAGTAACGCTGATGAAGATAGGGGGGCAACCAGTACAGATAGAACCAGAACACCGGCGCCGTCAGCGTAAATGCGATTGCGAACGCCCATGTTCCTCGCATTGCAAGAATCCGATGCACCGGGACGCGAACCATCGGCGATTCGGTATCGCTCCTTACGTGCTCCAGTTCCAATTGACTGATCTTCGGATGCTTTTGCGGATCGTAGTAGTTTCGTGCCCAAATTACGGCCCATACCACTCCCAACAGACCAATCGCCACGAATACCGCCTGCCACCCAAGCGCAAGCAATATCAGCGGAAGTAGAATCGGTGTGATGATGGCACCGACATGGGTGCCGGCATTGAACAGTCCCGTTGCGATTCCTCGTTCCGTTGCAGGAAACCAAAGCCGGACAATCTTAACACCTGACGGATAGTTTGCACCCTCAGTCAGGCCCAGAACTAGTCGGCAAATCATGAAACCAGCTACCGACGTGCTCAACGCGTGCAATCCGGTCGCGATGCTCCATAAAAAGACGGCAATGAAAAATACTCGCTTCACGCCAAATCGATCTATCAAAGTGCCCTGTACGAAATATCCAACTGCATAACCGGCCTGGAACCAGAAATTGATATTGGCATAATCCATTGTCGACCAACCTAGAGAGACGCTCAAGATTGGTTGCAGTATTCCAAGTGCCGCACGATCAATGTAGTTGAGCGCTGTCGCAGCAAATACCAGAGCAAGCATGGCCCAGCGCAATCGCCCCACTGAAAATGCTTGGCGCATTGCGTTGGCCCGAGTTTCCCGGGCCCCGACAAGATCGGAGTCGCGCGTAATCGGCATGGTTTCTTCCCTACATTAATCAAAGGTTGACTGGTCGAGAGTCAGCTTCCGCGAGGCCGGACGAACGCATTTTCCTGCCGCTCTCCGGCCAACTTCGAACGTCAGAATCGATGGACGATAGCGACTCGAGCCCCAATCTGACGATTCGTCGTAGACATCAGTGCTGCCGTACCCTGATAGAGATCCGCGTATCGCGCATCGCCAGCTGCTTGCTGCAACGCAATCAGGCCATATACCTCCGTTCGCTTAGAAAGTGCGTATCTCGCGCCCGCGATAAAGCGATGATATTTCAACGTCTCCTGCAAGTAATCGATGTGTCCGACAGTGTATAGATATCCGCCAATCAAACGCAGTGCCGGTGTCATTTGGTAGCGGACCGACACATCGTAGTTATCGTAAGAGACATCACTCGCGGTACCGTTTGCCTCTGAGAATCGCGTTCGGGTATAGATTCCACCGATGGTGACACTATTAAACGCATAGGTGCCACCCGCCGCGAGAATGCTCATGTGATCTGGGTTCCCGATATAGCTCCAAGGTCCATTCGCGCCAATTGACGAGCCGCTCGTATTGGCTAAGAAGTGACCGTCACCGGTCGTGAAAGACTGAGCTGGTCTATTTGCGTAGAGGTAAGATATGGCAACCCGGAGGCCACCTGCAAAATAATCCGTGCCGATACTCAAAACCGGAATAGTACGCCGCGGACCAGCGCCCGTCGAATTGCTGAAATTCATCAGCATGCCGACGCGAAGCCCAGCAAGTACAGGGCTCGTGTATTTCACTGCATTATCGATCCGGAAGGAATTGACAATATTATCGACGTCCGTTGCATGCGCCGCATACGTTCCGAGCTCAGACGTCGTTGACGCGAACTGCATGAAGTCCACGACTGAATCATATTGCCTACCGAATGTGACGGCCCCGAACCGGTCCGATGCCAATCCCACATATGCCTGCCTGCCAAATTCACGCCCACCTTGAGCCGTCACGCCACCGGGAAGATTGAAACCACTCTCGATACGAAAAATCGTCGCGAAACCACTCCCAATATCCTCGCGCCCCAACAATCCCCAACGACTTCCGTAAACCCCAGTGTAGGTTCCATCGCGCATAGCATAAATATTCTTGCCATCCGAATTATTTACAAAATCGATACCGTTATCTATCAAACCATATAGTGTTACCGAGCTCTGCGCACTCGCACCTCCAATGGAGAAAAATACAAGCGACACCGTCAACACCATAGTAATTTTATTTTTCATTCGCATACCGAATTTACTTGACCGCCGAGATATTCAAAATATCATTTGTCGACCGTGAGCTCCCTCACCGCTATTTCCGCCAAGAATCGTTTCTGACACCATCCCGAGATGGTTAGGAATGGAGAGACGGCGAACGGCTACACGAGTTTCCGATCCGGAGATGTTGTCACGAGGTCAGAACTTATATGACGTAAATTTGTCCGTCAAGTCTATTTTTAGACTAATGGGTATGCCTACATGTGCGCGCACATCCGATCCGGGGAAGCTCATCTAAACACGGACTTGTACCGTTCCAGCTCATCAGCGCGGAGAACGCCCACCACCTGCCCGAGTTCCCGCCACGTAAGCCATGAAGTCTCGTGACCGAGACCGCTCAGACGGAGCGGTGAACGCCCTATGATTACCCATTAGCAGCAAGCTTTCGACTTTGCCCTGCCTCAGTTTATCCAGCGGCCGTCACCCTATCGTAGGCGGGCGGCGGAATTGGCATCGAAGCAGAGCAAATCATGTTTTCCAACCGGCTTTGACTACCGCAAGCCGCACTGCCATGGGAAGTCAGTCCCATATGTCGCTTGAGCGGCGCCTACGATACCGCAACAGCGCGCTCAAGCGCACCACACTAACTCCCCTACTCTTTGTCTTGGGAAAGCAGTCCGGCGGCCTACGACAACCTTACGGACGACCAAGTAGAGCGCCGCAACCACGCACCGATCGAGCGCGGACACATCTACACTTGGACTGCGTATTTGTCACACCACGTGATGGCGCCATCTTGACCCTGTGCGATCTTACGATTTCACGCAGCACACTGCCTTTTCAGCAGACGATTCGCTCGGCACGTAGGAAACCAAAAGGCCCCAGACAGGATCCGGCAGTCGACAAGGAAGCCTCTTGGTCACCCAAATTCACATATCGCACACCGGCATCGTGGATGCAACCACGCGTATTTTGAATCGCGTAGACTAGGTAGCTACCCTAATCTTTACCAAATCAAATGTTGACCCTGTCTTCGTTAGTCGTGCGGTTCTGGAGTTTCAACGGCGTCGCCGGCGCTCTTGCTGCGGAGGTAGGACATGATCCGGGCCGGATTCGGCTGCTCAATGCGGTGAGGGCAGTGGGTGCCTCGTTAGTTTCCGCCATTATCCTCTATCAGTTCACCATTCAGTTCAAACATCCAATAGCACTTGCGGCACCCGGGTTCTTAATTTCATTTCTGTGGGTACTTCTTGCGCGCGAGAATACATTTCTCGGGCAAATCGAAATGCTACTCGCATCAAGCGCGATAATTTCTGCAACCCTAATCATATCTCCCCTTCTTAGTAATTTCCAATTATCGTTTGGCGCCATATATCTTTGCGCCGGGATATTTATTGGAATTTTACTCCAAGATTGTATGCGACGCGCTTTAGGCATAACAGTGATCTGGTTCGTCGCAACTTGCGTTGAACTCTATTTGAGCCCGCCGATTACGGCAATTCCGTTTCAAATCGCATCGGTCGCAATTGGTGCAATGTCAACGTTAGCTATTTGCATTCTTTTTTTCCCTCACTCACCCATTCGTATATTGCAAAGCGCTCTGCTCGACTTTCAGTGGAATTCGAATCTCATACGTCACAGCGCACTCAACGGCTCATCACGAGTCGATGTTCGCAAGAAGGCCAATCAGAGGGCATGCGGCCGAATGAGTCGGTCGATAGCGGTGATCGAAAACGAACTGCGCGGTCATCGCTCTCCTCAGTCAGATTCTCTCTTTCATGCTTTGACTCGGGCCCATGCTGCCTGCTGCTATTTGGCTAATCCAGAAGCGCAAATCCTACCGCCAACGTGCAACTCCGCGATACATGACAACGGTTCGGCCGAGTGGCTACGCGGTAGGATGTCCGCACGCATCGCCCTGCTCGACGAATCCATATCAACGCTGCGTATTATTGCCGAGAAGATTGAGATTCGCCCAACCGCTCTTACTGCCAAGAAACCAATTTCTATAAAATCACTCGCGTGGCGACCCGCGATTCAAATCACATCAGCCGTCACGGCGGCACTGTTACTGGCAGAATTCCTTGTTCCTGGTCGATGGTACTGGGCGGTGGTTACAGCAAATGCCGTCCTTGCTCGCTCTAATACCGCAACTCTTCATAGGAGCTTTCTTCGACTCGTCGGCACCGTCGCGGGTTTGGTAATAGGATTGGTGGCGGGCTGGATCATCGGTGGAAATTTGATGCTCACATGTGCAGCAATGTTTGTCGTTATTTTTGCGCTGCACTTCTACATCCCTGCCAACTACGGAATCGGAGTGTTGTTTGCAACGATTTTCGTCGGTTTGTTGTACGCCTCGCTCGGATTCTCTGAGACTCAAATCCTTCTCACGCGTCTCGAAGAAACTGGGATTGGCGTCTTGGCCGCGATATTTGTTTCGATAGCGTTATTTCCGACTAAGACAGTAAGCGAGGCATCGTTAACCGAGCGTGGCGTCCTCATTGCATTGATAGAAGCCGTAGACACACTCGCCAACGACTCCAAAGAGAGCCTTTCCAACACGTACCAACAATTTCGCGTCCTTGATCAAAAATTAATCGAGGCAGAGCTAGCACTGCGACCGGTAATCACCTTAGAAGGCCTTATTGGTAGGCGGACCACCTACGAGCGATGGATCTGCCTTGAGGACTGTTGCTCATGGCTCAAGATTGCGCTTCACGATCTGGATTTGGATTCGTCGAAACCAGCAGAAACCCCGACTCATTTTCGATCGCTGGCATCCATGCTAAAGGGTATCGTGGATGGAACATATGTACTACGAGACGGCTGGGGCCAGCCACTTCCGTACCGCGACACAAATGAAGACGCAACAGCCAGAGTCGCGGCCGCACTCAATCGATACTGGGCGGCAAACCACCGGCAATCCTGACGACCTCGTCGGCCCATAGCAGCATGGGATTGGAGTGCAGCGACCGTGTCAGAAGACACCCGGCGATCGGCTGGTTGCACCCAGTCGGTCCATTTGAACTACGTAAGAGACGGTTTCAAAAAGGCTATTTGGGGC
>NZ_CAJPHE010000043.1:0-17323 GCF_905339875.1 Burkholderia sp. BCC1998 | reverse complement strand
TCGGACACCACCGTCCGCGGCTACGCAGTCTCGAACATGCATTGCTTGCCTCAGTTCGATGTCGGCGACTACTGACCATTAAGTATGTAAAATATACTTTGTGGTACAAGAGGTCAACCGGCAGAGCAACCAGTGCCAAACGGTCTCGTATGCAGCGCCGGACGCCGGCGAAACTCACAGAACGGACGCTGGTTGCTTCCGGCGAAGTTGCTCTAGCGAGCAGCGGGTTCGATAACAAATTTTCCGACGTGCGTGCGCTTGACGAAATCTGCCTGCGCCTGAGCAAGTTGCTCAAGCGGGTAAGCTTTGTCGAGCAGCGGGCGCAGCTTACCCGATGACACATGCGCGATCACTCTCGCAAACGTCGCCGGAGTCGGGCAAGTTATCCCATACATTTCGAGATCCTTATAGATAAGATCTCGAAGATCCATCGGCTGAACTGGGCCGCCGATCGCACCACCGGTCGTATACCGACCGCCGCGGCGCAGCACCTTCAGAAAATCGCCAAATGCTTGTCCGCCAACGACGTCTGCGACCACGTCTATGCCGTTGGCGCCGACAATTTTCTCCACGGCCTCTTTGATGCTCTCGGACTCTCGAGGAACAAAGGCATGCACGCCTAGTGCTCGGACCCGATCTTCCTTGGACTGACCGGCAATCGCGATCACTCGCGCCTTCCGGATCAACGCGAGTTGCACTAGCGCCGTGCCTACACCGCCCGATGCCCCGGTGACAACGACCGTTTCACCTTCCGAAAGTCGCGCCCGCTCCAACATCTCTTCAGCGGTGTCATACGAAGTCGGGAATGTGGCAAGTTCGGCGTCGCTAAGCGATGACGTAACCGCATACGCGTTCTCTGCGGGTACGGTAACATATTCAGCGAATCCGCCGTCGCGCTCGCCTCCGATGTATTCAACGAGCTGTGCTCGCTCGGGCAAAGACAAATCACGCACCTGCGGATCGACAATCACGCGCTCGCCGACACGGCCGGCAATCGCGGCATCTCCGACAGCCACAATCCGCCCTGCAATCGCGGCACCCTGGATGCGAGGGAACACGACCGCCTCCTGCTTCCAGGTGGCGGCCGCTTCCTCTTGCTTATCCATGATGCCCTGAACCCCGCGAAGACCGACCTCTTCGGTGAGGGTTGTGCCTGCTGCGCGGTGGTACCACTGTGTGCGAAGATTGATGTCGGTATTGTTGATACCACATGCGCCGACCTTGATCAGCACCTCCCCTCTCTTGGGGCGCGGTACCCGCACATCCTCCCGAAATTGCAGCTGATCGATCCCACCATAGCCGGTGAGCAGCACGGCACGCATGACATCAGGAATTGCTGGTACAGACACTGAATAATTCATTGTTCCCTCTTTCTACTGTTGATTACGCTTGGGACAACAAAAAGCGTTTCCTAAACTCATGTGGGCGTCGCTGAACTACTACCGCTGCGACGTCATCCAATCTTCCGCGACATAATGAGGCCGGCGCTCCGGCGCCAGCTTCCGGCCTCGAATAAGATCCGAAGCCATCTCACCAATCATGATGCAAGGCGCATTCGTATTGGCCGCGACGACGAGGGGCATGATCGACGCGTCGGCAACTCTGATGTTTTCCATACCCCGCACCTTTAAATTGGGTGCGACCACTGCATCATCATCTGCTGCAGAGCCCATGCGACAAGTCCCTGATGGATGGTATGCAGTCCCAACACGAGAGGAGACCCAGGCATCGATCTGTTCGTCCGTTTGGACGTCCTTTCCCGGGGCCAATTCTTTTCCGCGATAGGGATCGAATGCACTTTGCGCGACAATTTCACGCGTAAGACGCAACGCATTTCTGAAGCTTTCGCGATCGGCCTCTGCCTCGAGATAGTTGAATTTAAGGCATGGCTTGTCGGTCGCGCGATTGGTTTTGATCGCAAGGCTTCCCCTGCTCTGCGCGCGCATCAACGTCATATGAATTTGGAAGCTGTATCCAGGGTATGGCGCAAAGGTATCCGGTTGAAACGCCAAGCCCAAGAACTCCAGCTTCAAATCGGGGTAGCAAACGCCCGCCTTCGTTCGTATGTAGGCTGCGGCCTCGAACTGATTGCTCGCCGCTACCCCCGTCTTCGTCAGAAACCATTGCGCGCCGGCAAGGTGCTTGCGAGGGAACTTCGTAAATGGGGCAAGACCGAGCGGCTGGCGGCATTCGACTTGCAATGTGATATCCGGATGGTCCTGAAGGTTTGCCCCGACACCTCGCAGTTCATGCACCGCTTCGACGTTGGCGGCGCGCAGCACGTCGCTAGGTCCCACGCCCGAGAGTTGCAAGAGTTGCGCGGAGCCAATCGAACCCGAACACAAAATCACTTCCCTCCGGGCAGAAATCACGCTGCTTTGGCCATTTTTACGAACCCGAAGACCTGTTGCGCGCTTGCCCGCGAAAACAATCTGCTCGGCGAGCGTATTTGTGCTGATCGTGAGGTTGGCGCGGCGCCGCACGTCTGGCGAAAGGTACGCACGCGCCGCGCTCCAGCGGCGCCCACCGAAAATCGTACATTCGCTGGGGTGAAAACCCTCATGCTGATAGGCATTGGAATCGTCGGTGGTCGGGTAGCCAGCCTGTTTTCCCGCTTCCATGAAAGCCGCTTGGAGCGGGTCCTTCCCCACATCGGGGCGGCTGACTCGCAACGGGCCGTGACGGCCTCGATAATCGTTGCCCTCTCCGTGAAATGTTTCGGATCGCTTGAAGTACGGCAGAACATCTGCGTAGCTCCAGCCGGTGCAACCGTAGGTTTGTTCCCAGCCATCGTAGTCCAGTGCATTGCCACGGGTGTACACCATCCCGTTGATCGACGACGAGCCACCAAGGACCTTACCTCGCGGATGGTCGACCTGCCGCCCGAATAAATACTTTTCCGGCTCACTCATGTACTGCCAGTTGAACTCGTTGCCGGAAACAAGGCTTTCGACAGCAAGTGGCATGTCGATGGTCCAGCTTTTGTCTTCCGGTCCGGCTTCGACGAGGAGGACGGTGATCGAACGATCCTCAGACAGCCGTGACGCAACAACGCAACCGGCAGATCCAGCGCCGATGACGATGTAGTCGAAGCTCTGGTCGTCCAATTTAGAGTCTTTCATGTTCATAGCAACAACGACGCGGATAGTGTTTAGACCAATGGTACTGTAAAAAAGACCATTGAGTATAATTTTTTTGGGAACAACAAGAATGGTCTCGATGCATGCCGCCCCTAGGAATGCCACTGATAGGGATTTCCCTAGATGACTCGGCGCAATGCATTGAACCGGATAGCCGACTGTCAGCCCGCCCCGCGCTAAATTTGAACAGCTAGCACGAAAATCTGACTATGCGGTATATTGCAGGTGGATCGGGAACGATCAGCCCACGCACGGGCGCGCTACGCGGGAAAAGTCCGTCCCACGGGCGTCGCGATCGCGCGTTTGATATGCAGTTCTTGGAGGTACCGCACAATGCCTGCCGCCTGCGTCGGGTCGACCGCCTGCTCTCGACATTCGCTTCGCATCCTTGATGCTCCGGGAGGCGCAGACTTTCTTGTCCAGTTCCGATTGCTCACGAGACAACCATGGATAATTTCTTGAAGTTTTACATCGCCGGTCAGTGGGTCGACCCCGTCGAACCGCGCAAAGCGGCCGTCATCAATCCGGCTACAGAAGAACCGACCGCCTACATCTCGATGGGAACGCAAGTCGATGTCGATCGTGCCGTAAAGGCGGCTCGTAATGCCTTCGCTAGCTATTCACAAACATCGACTGCTGAGAGGGTCGCTTTCTTCGAGCGTGTACTGCCGATCCTTCGTCGCCGCCACGGAGAGATTGCCTCATTGATCTCCCGCGAGATGGGTTGCCCCATCACCTTCGCCAATGAAGCACAGGTCACGTCCTGTATCGCGCACACCGAAACTGTCATCGACGTATTGAAGTCGTACTCATTCGAGGAGCAGGTCGGTAGCACCCGAATCATCAAGGAACCCATCGGCGTTGTCGGACTCATCACGCCATGGAATTGGCCGCTGAATCAAGTCGTCTGCAAAGTCCTTTACGCGATCGCGGCGGGTTGCACCATCGTGTTGAAGCCCAGCGAAATCGCACCTCTCGACGCGACGGTCTTTGCGGAGATCCTCGACGAAGCCGGTCTTCCGGCCGGTGTGTTCAATCTCGTCAATGGCGACGGCCCGACGGTTGGCGAAGCCATTTCGCGCCATCCCGACATCGACATGGTGTCCTTCACCGGCTCGACCCGTGCAGGCGTTCTAGTCGCCAAGGCCGCTGCCGATTCCGTGAAACGCGTGACGCAAGAGTTGGGCGGCAAGTCCGCGAACATCGTTTTCGACGATGCCGATCTGGACGCCGCGGTTCGATCGTGTGTACGAGCAATATGCGCAAACAGCGGACAAACGTGCGACGCACCGACGCGGTTGCTTATCGCGCGCCATCAGTATCAGACAGCTGTTGAAATTGCCGCGGACGAAGCGCGCAAGCATACGGTTGGCGACCCCGCCGATCCGAAAACGATGGTAGGCCCGGTCGCAAATCGAGTTCAGTTCGAAAAGATACAGCGCCTCATTTCGAATGGCGTGGCCGCCGGTGCACACCTGGCAGCGGGCGGCCCCGGGCGTCCCGAAGGACTCGAGCGCGGCTTTTATGTACGGCCGACGATCTTTTCCGATGTTTCTCCCGATATGGAAATTGCTCGCGAAGAGATCTTCGGCCCAGTGCTGGTTGTGATTCCCTACGACAGTGAAGACGAGGCCGTCGCGATCGCAAATGACACGGAATACGGACTCGCAGGCTACGTTTCGTCAGGTGACCTTGAGCGTGTTCGACGCGTTGCCCGTCGCCTCCGTGCTGGCTCCATTTTCGTCAACAGCCCGGACTTCGATGTTCGCGCACCGTTCGGTGGCTACAAGCGGTCTGGCAATGGTCGAGAAGCCGGTGCCTATGGCCTGGCGGAATACCTCGAAGTGAAATCGGTGATCGGCCACGGCTGATTGCGGTCTAACACGTCTACGAGCGGCGATGACTCGATGTGACGAGCCGCTCACAACTCAAGGGTGCAAATGATGTTCGACTTCAAAGACAAGATTATCGTAGTGACTGGCGGCGAGACCGGGATTGGCCGTGCAACCGTCGAATCGTTTGCCCGCGCAGGCGGTACCGTAGTTATCGCGGGCTTTCTCGAAGACGAAGGCGACGACGTGGTTTCGTCGCTTGCGAAAGAAAACCTCAAGGCCGAGTTCATGAAGACTGACGTCCAGAACGAGGCGATGATCGAAGAGGTCACTGGAAAGATTGTAGCGAAGCATGGTCGAATCGACGTTCTGGTGAACAACGCCTCGGTATTCGATGGATTTGCCGGTATCAATGAAACATCCACGGCCCTCTGGGACAAGGTTCTGAACACCAATCTGCGTGGAACGTTCCTGATGAGCCGTGCCGTCTTGAAGAACATGATGCCGCGTGGCGAAGGCGCCATCGTGAATGTAGCTTCCGTCGGCGGCGTCATTGGGGGCGCCGATGGCCTGGCTTATACCTCGTCGAAGTTTGGCGTGATCGGCCTCACACGTCAGATGGCGTGTGATTTGACCGCTAAGGGCATCAAAGTCAACGCAGTTTGCCCTGGCATGATTCAGACCGATATGCGCAAGCATTCCACGCGCATTCTGGCCGACGATGCGCCGCCGATGCGCGGCGTCGGCGTCAACCCCGATGCAATGAAGCGCGTCCCTGCGGGAAGAAAGGGGGTCCCCAATGATATTTCCAACGCGATCCTGTTCGCCGCGTCGCCGTACTCGGACTACATGAACGGTCACTCGCTCGTAATCGATGGCGGTTGGACGATCCAGTAAGAAATATGCGGGCATATTTGCCCGCGTTTCGCTCTCGTCATGAAAGGTAAAACGGCCAAGATGCGATTCTTGGCCGTTGATACTTCGAGGATCAGGTTGCCTGCGTCCCATTTGAATTGCTTGCGCCAGTCCTTCTGAAGCTTCGCGAATCTCGACAGGCCGAAGCCATGGCACGACGTGACCGCCACCCACATGCCGTCAGGCCCCGAGACCTTATCACGGATAAGGGAATGGTCAGGCGAAAGATCGATCACACCATCCCGGCATCGCAAAAGCGGAATGCTTGTGGCCTACGGCAGCAGTTCCGCGACGCGTCGAGCGGCGTTGTGGAAGATCGGTGTAGCGGGCTTGTCTGGCTCCGAGGTCAAATCGACGTCGGTCCACCTCGTGCGGACCTCCGTTGAAATGCAGGTTTCCGCGATGAGTCTGAGGCACCGACCCACCGTTCCCGATCATCGGGAACGTAAACATCGGCGCGCGAGCGATCTCACGTGGTGAGACTCCCATCCCACAAATATTATTCACCGACGGAGTTCGGCCCATTGTTCTCTAGTTTTCTGCGCCTGCTGGCTTCTGGTACAACCTGAGCCGCTTGAATTCGTCGGGTAGCGCGTAGACGCATGACAATGGCCAATTGGCCGTCAGTAGTTCCTTCAGGTGCACCGGAGGCGATATTAAAGACCAGACCTAGAACATAGTCTGGGCGACGCCGGAGGGTGGTGGCAGGCTCGACTCCTCCAATATGTGGTCGATGTGCGCCCGCACCTCCTAGCAGGTGCAGGCGCACAAGCAGTGTGCTTATACTGCTTGCCAGCCCGCGCCGAGAAGATCTTCCTTGAGATTCTTACGTTCCTGGGAATACGACGCGTCGGCATCTGCGACACCGCGAATGCGAATCTTTGATCTGAGCTCCTCCGAGATGTGAGCAATGACGCCCGGCATCGTCGACACCAGCGCCAAACCCGTCATTTCAGCCGGCGTGAACTGCATCTGCGCCAAGATTGCGGCCATCATCCCCACCTCGTTGATGACGAGATCAGGCTTATTTGCCTGCTTGATGAATGATGCATGGATAGCTTCGTACCAGTCGCACAGCTCGCCCCAGACACCGTTCTCCTTCGCGATGGCCTTCAGTTTTTGCGCTCGCGGGTCTGTATAGCGAAAGTTGGGATGCCCAAAGCCGGGCACTCTCTGTCCTTGTGCGCGGAGCGCTGCAACGATGACATCAGCTGCATCGGCCATCGAGTCGTCTTGCCGATTGTACGAAGCGAAAGTGGCCAAAATGAACTCCCCGCCTGCATCAGGCGCGAGCGTGTACTCCCCGGCCGACAGCACCGCTGTTGCCATGCCCGCCACCATCGACGGATTGCCGGAAACGCAGTAGCGCGCAGCAACCGTACCGGGTTTCTTCAGCGAATAGTCGAGCACCGAGCAAAGAATTGCGTCCATCATTTTGGACTCGCCTGGTGTCGGGAGCCTGCCTCTGATCAGCAAGTAAGAGACCGATGCAAACGAAAGTTGCCCGATCAGTTCACCCAAATCGTAACCACGAATGAAAACGCTCGATTCTTCGATGTGACTGACCGACGATTCCCATGCCGGCTTTGTAGAACTTGTCATGCCCTATCCCATCCCTCAGTTTGATTAGCCGATCCTATGTGCCATGGTTCGAAGCCCTCCCGGCAAACAGACCACGAAGGATTAAAATATACTGTACGGACAAATTTTTGTCCACTTGGTCTATAATTGGCTGGCAACGTAACGTCACTGCAAGAGGCACCCCAGTCGCCAGACAACAATGTGGGCATCGGCGATCGGCTGCTGGCGCACGCTCCTCATGAGAGCACTGTGCGCTCCTGCTGGAATAGCGCGATCGCAACTGCTTGTGTTCCGCTCGCAGGAAAGCGAATCGAGACTTCTTTCATCAACTTGGGGATAGGCAATGCTTACCGCAATCAATCAGCCGGGGATCTCGTACCCCGGCATCTCTCAAGCGGTTCAGGGTTCCGGCGACGTCCTGCTGTTGGGCGGCCACGTCTCATCAGACGAAAACGACAACTTTATCGACGGCGACTTCGAAATGCAGGTGCGAAACACGTTCCGAGCGCTCGAGCGCACGCTGCGAGCTGCTGGCGTGGGCTTCGAAGCAGTCGCCCGCTTCACCTACTACGTCCCTGATTTTGAAGAGAACCTTCTTCCCATCTTCAAGCGAGTTCGGGCCGAGTTCATTACCGGTCAGAATCCGCCGGCGAGCACGTTCATCCCGGTTGTGAAGCTTTTCGATTCGCGGGCAAGGATCGAGGTCGACGGTATTGCCGTAGTTCCCGGCAAGACTCGCATCAGTTAAAAGTCGCGCGTTGGATTGCCCCATAGAAAAGCGAACTGCGACCATCACTGTTACGCCTGCAGCCCGATAGGACGATTGACCGAGACGCGGACGAGATCGATGCAAACACCAGGGGCAACGTCCGCGAACCGCGGGCAGTATGGTGATATCAAAAGGAGGACCGTCGTGCCGTCAAGACATCTCGTGGATCCGGAGCTACGCGCTCTTATCGATGAAAAGCCCTCCTCCCCGATCGATCTCGACACGCTGTTGCAGTCGCGGACCGTTATGGTGGAAAGCGTCGGCGTGTGGTTTCCCGCCCCGCCGGATGGGGTTGAAATCGTCGAGCGCATGATCCCTGGGTGGCCAGGTGCGCCTGACGTGCGCGTGGTAATCACACGGGCGAAAGGGAGCGAGAATGGTGGCCCAGCCTTCCTTCACATTCACGGTGGGGGTTACATCATGGGCTCGCCTGAGATGGGTCTTGCCACCGACGCAGCCTATGCGCTCGAATTGGGCGCGACCGTGGTATCCGTCGACTATCGCCTAGCACCGGAGAACCCGCATCCCGGACCGCTAGAGGACTGCTATGCCGCGCTGACCTGGCTCAACGCCGAGGCAGAAGCGCTAGGTGTCGATCGAGATCGGATCGTCGTCACCGGCGAGAGCGCCGGCGGCGGTCTAGCGGCGGCGTTGGTACTTCTCGCTCGCGACCGGGGCGAAATCTCCATCGCTTTCCAGCATCTGGTCTTCCCAATGCTTGATGATCGCACGGCAGCGTGTTCAGAGCCGTCGCCATATCAAGGCCAGTTCGTTTGGACGCCAGAGAACAATCTGTTCGGATGGACTTCACTCCTAGGCGGGCCGCCGGGTGCCACGGCGGTCTCACCTTACGCTGCAGCGGCGCGCGCAGACAATGTCGAAGGTCTCCCGCCAACCTTCATCGCCTGTGGGGCCCTAGATCTGTTTCTAGCAGAGAACATGGACTACGCCCGCCGGCTGATGCTAGCGGGTGTGCCGACCGAGTTTCACGTGTATCCGGGCGCCCCGCACGGTTTTTATCTAATCGAGACCGCCCGAATCACTCGAGCCTACATTCGCGATTCGATGTCCGCGCTAGAGCGGGCGGTGGGCGGCTGATCTAGCGCGAACGAGGCCTAGATTCGCTCAATGCGCTTGGGGGTCAGCCTCAGCAACGCAGCCTTTGAGCACTCTCCAACTCGTCGCCCGGGCAAGTTACGCGTTAGCCACCCTCGGAACCTTCGTCGACGTCTTGCGCACGGTCGCCTTGCTTGCAACCGACTTAGCCACTGGAGTGGCCAGGTAACCACCGGTCAAGATATCCACGTAGTACTCGGCGATCTCCGGCGCAGAAATCGGACCTTCCTCGTTGTACCAGCGGTACAAAGAATTGCACATCCCCAAAAGTCCTGCAACAGCGATACTCGAGGGAATATCACGAAACAAGCCTTTCTTGACACCATCCTTGTACACACCATTGATGACGGCATCGTACTCGCGCCGACGCTGAACGTGCAGCTTGAGTTGCTTCTCTTCAAGCTCGCTCTCTTCGCGATTGTAAATCGCGGTCCAGTCTCGACGCTCCATGACCAAAAGAGCGTGGCCCTTTAAAAGCTCTCTCAGGGCGAGATCGGGAGGCAACTCCCTCACCACCACCGAGGAAATCATCGCAAAGTAGCTATCGTAGATACGATTGAAAATCTGCCACAGGATTTCATTCTTGCTTTTGAAATAGTAGTAGACCACCGATTTCGTATAGCCAAGATTAGCGGCGATATCATCGATTGTGACAGCGCGGAAACCTCTCTCCGCGAATAAAACCACGGCGGAAGCAATAATTTCATCCTGTACGTAAGCCTGCTTCTTCGCCTTCAGCTGTTCTCTACGATCGATTTTCATAACGCTTTTCCCAGAATCAGCATTTAAGTTATCGCCCGGTACCTCGGGTCACCCGGAAACATTCGTTGCGTCGGACGATTCCGTGAGCACGCAAATCTCCGACCGAATGGAATCGGGTATCGGAATGCTCTTTCTCTCTTTCAGATGAAAGTACACCGATGTCATCAGGAGTTCAGCGGCCACCTCACCGCTTCTTGCCAGAAGTCGGTGCTTCGACCTGAGCGAGCTCTTGCCAAGGTCGATGACTTCGCTGTCTACCATGTAGAGATCGCCGACTCGAAGTTCCGAGCGGAAGTCAATCTCATAGCGAACGTCGGCCCAACCCTCATCTCTGGAGTTCCGCCATTCAGGGTCATACCCGAGGCGCGACACAAGATGCCACATCGCTTGATCAAAGGCTGCGATGTAATACTGGACTGTCATATGCCCCATCGCATCCGTTTGCGACGGATAGACAACGCCATTGAATGTTGGGATTCTCATTGGTCTCCTTGACGGATACGCCGACACCCTCACCTCGCAGAGCGAGGTGAGATATATTGTCTTTTTTTTTGACCGTGTAGTCAACAGGTTTGTCCGACTATTGACCGTACCGCCACGCCATACGCGCGGAACATAGCCAATCAGCGAACATGACGATCCCTGGGCGACGGGGCCGCTCGGGTCTCCGCACAGGCTGCACTGCGCCTAGGTCAACAAGTCCTCGAAGTATGCGCCGAAAGGTAGCGTCTTATGTCGGATCAGAATTTCGAGGATCCAGATGTTGGAACTCGGAATGCCCTCCATCGAACGGAGCGTTCCGTGATACTGGTGAGGAAAATCCCCTACCCTGTGACCAGACATGATCGAATCGAAGACCCAGCCCAGCTTGTCTGCCTCTGCTGCGGCAAAGCTGTACAGGTCAATGCCCGTCAGCCCCCGCGATCGCCATGCGTCCTGCACACCGCTCCACAGAACCTTTACGTCGGACTTTGCTCGCAACATCTCCGGGTCGCCTCCAACAACGAAGGTATCGCCAGAATCAGCTTCGTACCCATCCCACAACGGACCGATATCGAGCGTGAAAATGTCGTTCTCTCCGAGGACGATATCCGGCTTAGATGGTGCGCCGTACTCTAGCATTGTGTTGCAGCCAAACCGAATGCAGATGGCGTGCCATCCCTGCAAAAGTCCATGCTTTTTGAGAGTCTTCCGCGCGAGCTGAGTCGCCTGCGGCTCAGTCATGCCGGGCTTGATCGCAGTCGCGATGTCGTCAACGGCGAGCCACGTTCTTCTGCGGGCCTCAAGCATGCCCTCCGGCTTGAAGGCTTTGCCCACGTACTCGCTTTGAATCTGTTCATTGCTCATTTCAATCCCTCAAAGCGGAAACTCGCCCAGGCGTACCCGGCAGATAAACGGTTCGAGACTCAACTTCTCGGCTCAGCTTGAACTGACAGGCAAGCCGGTCCCCATCGCATGCGTCAGGCAAGCAATCAAGAAGATCGATCTCATCTTCGTTCATGCCGTTGACCAGCGCAGGCTCGACCCTGACCCGGCAGGTGCCGCATACCGCACCGCCACCACAATAGTGATCGAGGTTTAAGCCGGACCGCATCAGCGCCTGAAGAAGCGTGCATCCGTTTTCGGCGTGCATGCGCCCTTTCACAGATCCTTGAAATTTCACGACAAAATCGATGAGGCTCTGTGATCCGTCCGTTTGCGGCGGCTTCACGTTAAACGAATCGGTGAAGAAGCGATCGCTCGGAAGCCCAAGCTCTGAGACAAGCTTTTCCTGTGCAAGCGCGATCATAATCGGCGAGCCACACGCGTACACATCGAAGTTTGCGAGACTC
Source organism: Burkholderia sp. BCC1998 (assembly GCF_905339875.1). Lineage (NCBI taxonomy): Bacteria > Pseudomonadati > Pseudomonadota > Betaproteobacteria > Burkholderiales > Burkholderiaceae > Burkholderia > Burkholderia sp. BCC1998. The sequence goes on along the minus strand of NZ_CAJPHE010000043.1, from coordinate 5,376 downwards.
CGATGATCTTGGGCTACGCAGTCCTGTAGGTACCCAATTCTGCCCGACCACTCACCAATCGGGGCTGCCGAGACCGGGATGAAATGAAAGTTTTCTCCCATCGTCGACCATTGGCGCGCAAGATCCGGGCGGTAGACGTCGTTCTCTGTTTGCCCACCCCAATAGAGATAGACCGGGGATTTGCGCCTCCATAACGCATGTGTCTCGACCATTGACTGGATGGGAGAGAATCCCGTGCCGGTAGCCATCAAGACTACCGGACGGTCGTCCGGAGTCGTCCACGTGAACTTCCCCAAGGGGCCTTCCAGACCAAAGATATCGCCGGCTCTCGCCGCCTCGAACAACCACCCAGTGAACTCTCCCTGAACCTGCCGCCTGATGTGTAGTTGAATACTGCTCGAGTCGCTTTCCTTGCTAGCGATCGAAAAGTACTTCTGGCGGTCTCCGGTCCAACGAATGCAAACGAACTGACCCGCCTGGAATTTGAACGATTGTCCGTCCATAAAGTCGAGATCGACGACCGCGACCTCCGGGGTCGGGAACGCGATGGAGCTTACTTGAACGGCCCGAGCTTGGGGTGCCGCTCCATTATCGTTACACTCCACGACCAATTCGGATCGCGCGAACGTTTGGCACATCAGCACACTGACAGGCCTACCGTCTCTCGAGGCGATTTGTGTCTCGCCGTCGATTCCGTTCGAGAACGCGCCGTCGCGCACTAGGCCAGCACACTGCCCGCAAATACCCCGACGGCAAGAATGGCTGATGGCGCTGTGTGCCTGAATCGACGCGCTCACGATGTCGACGTCGCCGCGCGTCTCAAATTCGACGCCGTTGAGTTCGTTAAATATTTTCATGCAGATACAAGGCCGCAAGGCTGGCTATAGACCCCGGCCCCCCGCTTGGTGCGAGGGTACCGAGAGCGAAACCACGACATCCCTAGACAATACGGTAGTCTTTGGACGAGTCGACTTCGGGCCCCGGGAACGAAACTGCTCCGAACCTGAGGATTTCCCTCTCTTCTCGTACCAATAGACCAAATTTTCCAACCTACCAGTCAGTATGAACGAAAAATGGGCCGCGTCAACCTTCTTCTACAAGGTTGACGCGGCCGCAAGCGCTCTGGCCGACTAACCGGTATCCAAACTAGCCATCCCCCCCCGCCTCGAGGTCTAGAGGGATGCTCAATGGACCGAAGGCGTCAAGGAACTCAGCTCAGTCAAGCGCGCCTTACCCGGAGCAAGATGCCGGTAGTGAACAGATATGGGGCGGCTCGACGCCATTCATTTCAGTCAATCAGTCCTTGGCAGCCTTCAAGGCGGCGCTCCATGCTCGTTGCGCCCAAGCAAGAAGCGCCTGATGATCTTCGATCACGTCGACGGGCGCTTCCCAATAGGACTTCAGCGCATGCTCACGGCCATCGGCGACATAGCCTAAGGCATGCGAGCCTGCCGCTTCATACTCGGCGCGAGTCGCATCGTCCACTTTGAAGTACAGCGAGCCCTTCCAGACCATCGCAAACACGTGCCCGTCCCGATATAGCGCGACGGCCCCGAACAACGAGCGCGTCGTTATTTGTCCCCACCCGGACAACTGCTCTGCATAGTGCTCTGCCAAGTCCCTACTTTGCTTCGTAAGTTTTGTCATCGTCGCTCCTGGGAAATTTCGAATGTCGACCAACCCGCTCCCATCGCACCCTGCGGCGGATGCAACAAATTCGGAATCAAGTATTAGTGATTCCCGTGGGCGAACTCAGCCGACCTTGTACGCATAGTCAAATCCACTCACGTCCATCGCCCTACTCTTCTTTGAGATCGCTCTGGACCGGGTAGCTGCTTGCCTGAGCGACGCAGATATCGGGGGAAAGTGTCACCGCGCCTCTTTATGGGTCGCAATCATCAAGGTCAATATTTGCCAGTATGGAGCAGTAACGACACGTGATTACCCATCAGATAGCGTCATAATCGCAGATATTGGGTATTCAAAGCGGAGATGTGTGGGATGACCAGGCCTGCGGTGGAGCGTCTGGCGCACAAGCCAGCAAAGCCGCCCCCGTTACTACGACCTTGAGGTGTTTCGCCTGCCGGACCTCAAGCATCGGTCGACGGTCCAAGCTATGCGCAGGACCTATTGCTACGAGTTCTACATGCTCATCTGGGTGACGGAGGGCAGTGCAAGCGTTTTGTGGATTTCGAGCCGATTGTGTGCTGTGCCGGAAAGCTCACGCTTCAGCCAGGCCAGGCTTACAACTTCGGCAGCGATGACGACTAGGATTGCTGCTGCGCCCTGAATTTCTGTTGGTCGAGGCCGCGTTTGGGAATGCCACCTGCCCTGGAGCGCTTACCCGGGCATATCCGCTTCGATCCGACAGGCTCGAGCATCAGCAGGAGTTTGAATCCGCGGACGTATCGGCAAGCTGTTTTAGTGCTTAGCTACATGCGTTGTGGCGCTACGGCATCTACGCACGCTGAGCTGCTAACCATCCTGCATGGGAAACGCCAGACGCAATCTTCATCTCGGTCGAGCGTGTCGCCGCGCTTTCAGCAGTTCCAAGCTAGTGGACCAAAGATTCTCGCAGTGGAATCATGCAGCGCGACTACACAGTCCACCTTGGCTGCACCGATAAAGGGCCTGACGCGCGCCACGTTGGCAGCAGAGGGCAGAGTGCCAAGGTTTATCTGTCGAGACCGATCGTCCTTCAAGCCAAGCGGCTGCTCATATACACCGACGTACCCATCGGAGTGCTTTCCGACCGATTGGGATTCGGGGCGATCGATTCCGCAAGTTCTTCAAGCGGGAAACGAATTGCACCCCGAAGGAATTTCGCAAATGGTCAGCCGCTTTCTGAGCGACCGGAGCGCCACAACCGGCCATATGCAGCACGTGTGCCATTCCTTTGGTAGGATACGTGGCCGTCGTTGATACAAACAGTAAGGAGTTGAGTCGCTGTGTTACACAAGAAATCCGAATCGACAAACCCCGACGGTCACGAACAGGTTTGCCTCAGCGCCGATGACACGCGTCACGGCGATCCTGAAGGGATCGCTCGCTATTACGAGCGCTTCTCCAAGGGTGGCTTCGGATTGGTGATCACGAAGGGGTTATACTGATCAGCAGTTCTCAAGGAGCACCCCGTGCCGGCCCAGGCTCAGCGACGAGGCACCGGCACTTCCAGGATCGTGCCGGTACAGCGGTTGCATGCATATGGTGCGGTCACCATCTCGCAAATCATGCACTCCGGCGTCCTGACCCAAGCCACCCGATACAAGAATTCCACTGTTGCGCCGTCGGCGATTCAGCCGCCGGGCGAGCAGTTGGCCACGTACTGCGGAAGCGATGGCTATCGGTTCCCGCTGGAAATGTCATATGCAACGATAGTTGACGCGAACAGCCGCTTTGCAGAGACCGCCCGACGGGCTGCGTCGATCGAGGGCTTCGACAGTATCAAGCTTCACGCGGCCAACGGCTACCTGCTTGACCAGTTCATCTCTTCCGCACCCAACCAGCGTACATATCGCTGGGGCAGAGATACCCGATCGCAACTCACATTCGTCCGTGAGGTTATCTACGCAGTAAGCGCCACCATCGATGACGAGACAGTCTTGGGCATTCGCGCTTCTCCTGGCAACGTCAACAATTTCGCATCGCTCCGGGAAAACGGTGAGCGGGATGCGGAAGCGATCGTCGGAACACTGACAGGTAGCGACGTCGATTACATTTACACAACCCTCTACCGTGGCTGGCAACCGACTTTCCCCGTTCAACCTGGAAGTCTGGCCGAGCTGGCCCGCAGCTATGCACCTTCTGTTCCGGTTATTGCATATAGCGATCTGCTGACTCGTTTTTCATCTGCGCACGACTCCTGTAACGTCGCCCCGCAGTCAATCAAATCCGTAAGGAGAAAATTATGACTACAGCATTGCCCGTCTATGAGCAAAATTACAGTCCCGAGGAGCGTGCTCTCGCACACCATCTTATCGGGCTTGAAAAATCCGCCTTGGATAAGTGGTTTAAAGGAGATACGTCCGGTTACAAGTCGCTGTGGTCCGAACGCAGCTTCACATACTTTGACGCCGTCGTTACCGAGCGAGTGGATGATTACAACGTCATCAACGAATTCCTAAAATCAATTGACGGCAAGTTATTTGCAGATAGTTACGAACTCCGAAGCCCACGCATACAGGCAGCGAAGGATATGGCAGTACTGACGTACCAGCTCTATTCCAAAACAAATCTAATAGACATGGAGTACAACGTCGTCGAAGTATTTCAGAAGGAAGATGACGAATGGCGCGTTATTCATTCCACATGGTCATTTATCCGTCCGATGGATAAAACGTTCTCTAAAGGCGATAGCATCGCTTAGCCTAGCAATTCCGGTGCGGCGGGTTGACTGGGACGCTGCCTATATCGCCAACCCGCTCCTCTCGCCCAGATCCAGAGGTACGTGCTGCAGAAAAGTCACTGAAGGCTTACATCACACTTTGTTTTGACACCACTTCGTCAAGGTCTTGCATGTGTCCGTGGAGGGTTTAGCCACTACTGACCAGCGCGCGTGAACGCCAACTGCGATTAGCCCTGATCCAGGGGTACACCCCAAAGTCGATATTTGGGCGTATGCGTGGCCAGTTCAGGCCCGTCAGCGTTCCGATCTCTCCCCTAAGCGAATCCTGATTAGGTCTTAAGCAATTTTACTTTGATTAAAATTGCGTTCAACGTCAGAATAATTTCGCGGAGTTATCGGTCGCTTGGCCCAACATGTTTTAGCATCTCAAACATCTGCAGTGTGAAATCGTCCAAATCCAATGGCCCTTTTGGGATCTAGTATTGCATCGATTTCGGTGATACGAATCAGAGCAATCATGCAACCATTGCCGATGGTGCGGGCGGTTTGGTCCACTCCGACGGACAGGAAAACTGCATACATCAGCGCCGAGGGAATCACCTGACGCCTGTGCTCTAGCGCCCGAGGCTGCTGTTTTACGCAACCTCGGGCACAATCAGTCATTCGCGTTCGTCAGCGAGGTCGCTGACCATCCGCCAAAGACAGGCAGAATTTGGCGTGTACGGGATACGCTGGAGGATTTGCCGGAGTCCTGGGAATCGGCCTTTACAAGTGACCCAAAGGCACGAACGAGAGCGCGGTCAAACATGCCTGATAGATACGAGGCCTCTCGGGCCACCGGCCTAATTTCCACGATGCCATGGTCGTCGTCGTGACGACGCGCCGAGTGTCTCTCAAATCTTCGGAGCGTGCATAAATACCTATAAATACTCGGAGGGCGCTCAAATCCGTTTTTTAACTTTGTCGAGAAACCGCAAGTAATCGAGCAATACTACACAATCACATCCAAGCCTGAAATATTCGCGATTAGA
>NZ_CAJPHE010000042.1:0-19069 GCF_905339875.1 Burkholderia sp. BCC1998 | reverse complement strand
CGCGCGCGTGCTGGCGAAGGAAGGCGCGAAGCACAACGTGCGCTCGCACGTCGTATGTCCGGGCTTCGTGCGTACGCCGCTGGTCGACAAGCAGATTCCGGAGCAGGCGAAGGAGCTCGGGATCAGCGAAGAGGAAGTGGTGAAGAAGGTGATGCTCGGCAACACGGTCGACGGCGTGTTCACGACGGTGCAGGACGTCGCGCAGACGGTGCTGTTCCTGTCGGCATTCCCGAGCGCTGCGCTCACGGGCCAGTCGTTCGTCGTCAGCCACGGCTGGTTCATGCAGTAACGGGCTCCGGCACGGGCGGCCGCGCTGCGCGCCGCTTGTGCTGCAGCGAGCATTCGCTGACAGTAGAACGGCATAAAAAAACGCGCTCCGGGGAGCGCGTTTTTTGTTTCGGCAGAGCGGGTTGCCACCCGCTGGCACCGGCTTACTTCAGGACCGCAGCGACTGCGGTGGCGACCGCGTCGAGATTGCGCGTGTTCAGTGCAGCAACGCAGATCCGGCCGGTGCCGACTGCGTAGATGCCGAACTCTTCGCGCAGGCGATCGACTTGCGCCGAGGTCAGGCCCGAATACGAGAACATCCCGCGCTGCGCGTTGATGAAGCTGAAGTCGCGATCGACGCCGCTCGCCTTCAGGCGCTCGACGAGACCGTTGCGCATCGCGCGGATGCGGTCGCGCATTTCGCCGAGTTCCTGCACCCACGCAGCATGCAGTTCCGGCGACGCGAGCACGGCCGCGACGACGGCGCCGCCATGGGTCGGCGGGTTCGAGTAGTTCGTGCGGATCACGCGCTTCAGTTGCGACAGCACGCGCGTCGCTTCTTCCTTGCTCGACGTGATGATCGACAGCGCGCCGACGCGCTCGCCGTACAGCGAGAACGACTTCGAGAACGACGACGACACGAACGCGTTCAGGTCGGCCGCGGCAAACAGACGCACCGCGGCGGCATCGGCCTCGATGTTCTCGCCGAAGCCCTGGTAAGCGATGTCGAGGAACGGCACGAGGTTGCGTGCCTTGACGACGTCGACCACCTGCTGCCATTGCGCTTCGGTCAGATCCACGCCGGTCGGGTTGTGGCAGCACGCGTGCAGCACGACGATCGTGCCGGCTGCATAGCTGTTCAGCGCCGACAGCATGCCTTCGAAGTTCACGCCGTTGGTTGCTGCGTCGTAGTACGGGTACGCGACGACTTCGAAGCCGGCCGCTTCGAACAGCGCGCGGTGGTTTTCCCAGCTCGGGTCGCTGATCGCCACCTTCACGTTCGGGTTCACGGTGCGCAGGAAATCGGCGCCGATCTTCAGTGCGCCCGTGCCGCCCAGTGCCTGCGCCGTGACCACACGGCCCGCGGCGATCAGCGGCGAATCGTTGCCGAGCAGCAGCTTCTGCACCGCTGCGTCGTACGCGGCGATCCCGTCGATCGGCAGGTAGCCGCGCGGCAGGCCGGCATCGACACGCGCCTTTTCCGCTTCGCGAACGGCGCGCAGCAGCGGAATCTTGCCTTCTTCGTTCGTGTACACACCGACGCCGAGGTTGACCTTGGTCGGACGCGTATCGGCGTTGAAGGCTTCGTTCAGGCCCAGGATCGGGTCGCGGGGAGCAAGCTGGACAGCGGAGAAGAGCGACATGATGATTCGGCAGTAGTGAAAAGAGGGTCAGGCTTTCAGCCGGCGGGGCGGGCGCAGCGGACCGCGCGCCAACGGGCACGGCGCCGGAAAGCGCAGCAGCCTGACATTGTAGCGAATTCACGCTGCCGGAGGCGGCGATTGCGCGCCGAATTGCGATTTCGGACCGCTGCCGCGCGTCAGGAGCCGTCAGCGGTCCGCAACGCCGCGAAGCGCTAGAATAGTTTTTTTGCCCTCGCTCCGGCCGCACTCCATGTCCGAACATCACGCCGAAGTCGGCGACGCGCTCGACGAATCGAAATTCGTGACCTTCGAAGGGTCGCCGTTCCAGTTGTACCAGCCATACCCGCCCGCAGGCGACCAGCCGACCGCGATCGAAACGCTCGTCGAAGGTGTCGGCGACGGCCTCGCATTCCAGACGCTGCTCGGCGTGACGGGTTCTGGCAAGACCTTCACGATGGCCAACACGATCGCGCGGCTCGGCCGCCCGGCCATCGTGTTCGCGCCGAACAAGACGCTTGCGGCGCAGCTCTACGCGGAGTTCCGCGAGTTCTTCCCGCGCAACGCGGTCGAGTACTTCGTGTCGTACTACGACTATTACCAGCCGGAAGCGTACGTGCCGCAGCGCGACCTGTTCATCGAGAAGGATTCGTCGATCAACGAGCACATCGAGCAGATGCGGCTGTCGGCGACGAAGAGCCTGATGGAGCGCCGCGACGTGGTGATCGTCGCGACGGTGTCGGCGATCTACGGTATCGGCAATCCGTCCGAATACCACCAGATGATCCTGACGCTGCGCACCGGCGACAAGCTCGGCCAGCGCGACGTGATCGCGCGGCTGATCGCGATGCAGTATTCGCGCAACGAACAGGACTTCCAGCGCGGCACGTTCCGTGTGCGCGGCGACACGATCGACATCTTCCCGGCCGAGCATGCGGAGCTGGCCGTGCGCGTCGAGCTGTTCGACGACGAGGTCGAGACGCTGCAGCTGTTCGACCCGCTGACCGGGCGCGTGCGGCAGAAGATCCCGCGCTTCACCGTGTATCCGTCGTCGCACTACGTGACGCCGCGCGACACCGTGATGCGGGCGGTCGAGACGATCAAGGACGAATTGCGCGAGCGCCTCGAGTTCTTCCACCGCGACGGCAAGCTCGTCGAGGCGCAGCGTCTCGAGCAGCGCACGCGCTTCGACCTCGAGATGCTGCAGGAACTCGGCTTCTGCAAGGGCATCGAGAACTACTCGCGGCACTTCTCGGGCGCCGCGCCCGGCGAGCCGCCGCCGACGCTCGTCGACTACCTGCCGCCCGATGCGCTGATGCTGCTCGACGAATCGCACGTGCTGATCGGCCAGCTGAACGGCATGTACAACGGCGACCGCGCGCGTAAGGAAAACCTCGTGAACTACGGTTTCCGGTTGCCGTCGGCGCTGGACAACCGGCCGCTGAAGTTCCCCGAGTTCGAGCGCAAGATGCGCCAGGTGGTGTTCGTGTCGGCGACGCCGGCCGACTACGAGCAGCGCGTGACGGGGCAGGTGGCCGAGCAGGTGGTGCGGCCGACCGGGCTCGTCGATCCGGAAATCGAAGTGCGCCCGGCAAGCTCGCAGGTCGACGACGTGCTGACCGAGATCAACGCGCGCGTGAACGCCGGCGAGCGCGTGCTGATCACCGTGCTCACGAAGCGGATGGCCGAGCAGCTCACCGAGTTCCTGGCCGACCACGGCGTCAAGGTGCGCTACCTGCACAGCGACATCGACACGGTGGAGCGGGTCGAGATCATCCGCGACCTGCGGCTCGGCACGTTCGACGTGCTGGTCGGGATCAACCTGCTGCGCGAGGGCCTCGACATTCCGGAAGTGTCGCTGGTCGCGATTCTCGATGCGGACAAGGAAGGCTTCCTGCGCGCCGAACGCTCGCTGATCCAGACGATCGGCCGCGCGGCGCGCAACGTGAACGGCAAGGCGATCCTCTATGCCGACAACATGACCGAGTCGATGAAGCGCGCGATCGGCGAGACCGAGCGGCGCCGCGCGAAGCAGATCGCGCACAACGAGAAGATGGGCATCACGCCGCGCGGCGTCGTGAAGCGCATCAAGGACATCATCGACGGCGTCTACAACGCCGACGAAGCGCGCGCCGAGCTGAAGGAAGCGCAGCAACGCGCGAAGTTCGAGGACATGTCGGAAAAGCAGATCTCGAAAGAGATCAAGCGTCTCGAAAAGCAGATGGCCGACTATGCGAAGAACCTCGAGTTCGAAAAGGCCGCGGCGACGCGCGACCAGCTTGCGTTGCTGCGTGAACGCGTGTTCGGCGCGAACGTGGGCGACCACGTCAACGGCGGCCGGTAAATCTTTCCAAACGTCACTGAAACCTTCTGGTAACACCGTTGTAAGCCTTGTCGGATCAGGGGTTTACGCGGTGTCTCGTTTGTTCCGGAGCCGGTTCGGTGCTAAACTTCGCAAGTATTGAGAATAGTTCGCATTAACGTTATTCGTTGCGTTAGTGTTTCCAGCGCGCGGACCTGACCGGCGGCGCGCAAGTCACCAGACAAATAACAAGGAGTGTCCATGTTGGGTTCTTCGTTCATCCGCACGTCGGTTGCGGTAGCGGCGGCGCTTGCCGCGATGTCGGCAACGGCAGCCGAATATCCGATCGGCAAGCAGCAGATCCAGGGCGGCATGGAAATCGGCGCGGTGTACCTGCAGCCGATCACGATGGATCCGGAAGGGATGATGCGCAAGGCGTCGGATTCCGACATCCACCTCGAGGCCGACATCCACGCGGTCAAGAACAACCCGACGGGTTTCGCGGAAGGCGACTGGATGCCGTACCTGCAGGTCACGTACAAGCTGACGAAGCAGGGCGACACGAAGTGGAAGGCTGAAGGCGACCTGATGGGCATGGTCGCGAGCGACGGCCCGCACTATGGCGACAACGTGAAGCTGGCCGGCCCGGGCAAGTACCACCTGACGATGACCGTCAAGCCGCCGATGCAATCGGGCCACATGGCGTTCGGCCGTCACGTCGACAAGGAAACGGGCGTGGGCGCGTGGTTCAAGCCCATCACCCTCGAATACGACTTCCCGTTCGCCGGCATCGGCAAGAAGGGCGGGTACTGATCGGTGGCATCACGGACGGCGCGCTTCGGCGCGCCGTCGGCGTAGAGAACCCAGAATGAAATTTCCCCAGAAAATCGTCGCCGCAGCCGCCGCGCTGTGGCTCGCCGGCGCGGCGCATGCCGCCGATCTGCCGACGTTCAAGCTCGAGATGACGGACGGCAAGCTGAATCCCGCCCGTATCGAAGTGCCGGCCGGGCAGCGCTTCAAGATCGAGATCCGGAATACCGGCAAGGGCGCCGCCGAATTCGAGAGCGTGCAGCTGCGCAAGGAAAAGGTGCTTGCGCCGGGCGCCGATTCGTTCGTGGTCGTCGCCCCGCTGTCGCCGGGCGAATACAAGTTTTTCGACGATTTCCACCAGCAGGCACAGGGCGTGATCGTCGCGAAGTAATGCGTTTTATCTGCGTGCGGGCGTACGCGTGCCTTGCCCCGCACGTCAGGAGGATTCAATGGGTCAGATCTTGTTCATCGTCTGGCGGGAGAGCGTCGAAGCGCTGCTCGTCGTCGGCATCCTCTATGCATGGCTGAAGAACGGCGACGACGACGCGCGCCGCGGCCTGCCCTTTCTCTGGACGGGCGTGGCAGTCGGCCTGCTGATGGCCGTCGGTCTCGGCGCCGCGCTCGTCGGCTTTACCGAAGTGCTGTCCGGCGACGCGCAGGACTATTTCCAGACCGCGATGGTGCTGATCGCGTGCGTGCTGATCGTGCAGATGGTGCTGTGGATGCGCCGGCACGGCCGCACGCTGAAGCGCGACATGGAGCAGTCGCTGCAGCAGAGCACGCGCGATTCGAACTGGTGGGGCGTCGCCGTGCTGGTCGCGCTCGCGATCGCACGCGAAGGCAGCGAGACGGTGATCTTCCTGTACGGCCTCGGGTTCGGCCAGTCGGGGCACGTGGACGGCGGCCAGATGCTCGCGGTCGTGATCGGCCTCGGCCTCGCGCTCCTCACGTTCTATCTGCTGCAGCTCGGCGGCAAGTACTTCTCGTGGCGGCATTTCTTCCGTGTCACCGAAGTGATGCTGCTGTTCCTCGGCGCGGGCTTGTTCCAGACCGGCGTCGACAAGCTGATCGACAAGGAAATCCTGCCGCTCGGCATTTCGCAGGTGTGGGACACGTCGGGGATCCTCGATGATTCCGGCACGTTCGGTTCGCTCGTCGCGACGCTGACCGGCTATCGTGCGCATCCGGCGCTGACCAACCTGGTCGCCTATGCGGTGTACTGGGCGGTGGTCTGGCTGCTGATGAAGCGCGCGAGCCGTCGTCCGGCCGTTCCTGCAGGCCGCGCGGCATGAGTGTCGTCGCAGCAGCCAAGCCGGGCTGGCTCGCGCAGGCCGGCCAGTGGATGCAGCGCCACGGCGCGGTGATCCGCGGCATCCAGTGGGTCGTCGTCGGCGTCTACGCATTCCTGATCATCGTGCCGGCGGTGTTGCCGCTGCCGGACGATTCCGCGCACCTCTGGAACAATCTCACGCTGATCGCGCAGTTCGTGTTCTGGGGCATCTGGTGGCCGTTCGTGCTGCTGTCGATGGTGATGCTCGGCCGCGTCTGGTGCGGCGTGCTGTGTCCGGAAGGCGCGCTGACCGAATATGCGAGCAAGTTCGGCCGCGGCGGCGCGATTCCGCGCTGGATGCGGTGGGGCGGCTGGCCGTTCGTCGCGTTCGGGCTCACGACGATCTACGGGCAGATGGTAAGCGTGTACCAGTACCCGCTCGCGGTGCTGTTCGTACTCGGCGGCTCGACCGTCGGCGCGATCGTGATCGGCGTGCTGTACGGCCGCGAGAAGCGCGTGTGGTGCAAGTATCTGTGCCCGGTCAATGGCGTGTTCGGGCTGCTCGCGCGGCTCGCGCCGATGCGCTACAAGGTCGACGAGGGTGCGTGGCGCCGCTCGTACAAGAACGGCGAGCACGGGCATCGCGTGATTCCGATCAATTGCGCGCCGCTCGTGCCGTTGCGCAACATGAAGGGCGCCGCCGCCTGCCACATGTGCGGCCGCTGCAGCGGGCACCGCGACTCTATTGAGCTGTCGTGGCGCTCGCCGTCCGACGAGGTCGTGAACCTCGGCGCGCAGCAGGCGAGCCCGTGGGACACGGCGCTGATCCTGTACGGCCTGCTCGGCGTCGCGATCGGTGCGTTCCACTGGACCGTGAGCCCGTGGTTCGTGCAGATCAAGCAATGGCTCGCGGGCTGGCTGATCGATCACGACATCACGTGGCCGCTCGAGACCAATGCACCGTGGTTCCTGCTCACGCACTATCCGGATCGCAACGACGTGTTCTCGTGGCTCGACGGCGGGCTGATCGTCAGCTACATCGTCGGCACGGGGCTCGTGTACGGCACCGCGCTGCTCGTGCTGCTGGCTGGCGCGACGCTGATGCTCGGACGCTTCGATCGCACGCGTCTTCATCACCTCGCGCAGGCGCTGATCCCGATCGCAGGAGCCGGCGTGTTCCTCGGGCTGTCTGCGACGACGCTGTCGCTGCTGCGGGCCGAGCACGTGCCGCTCGGCTGGGCAGCCGACGTGCGCATCGCGATTCTGGTCGGCGCGAATGCGTGGAGTGCCTGGCTCGCATGGAAAGTGACCGGGCGCTATGCGGCATGGCCGCGCCGGCTGGCTGCATTCGCGTGGTTCGCCGCAGGCCTGGCCGTGGTCGACAGCGCATGGTGGCTGATGTTCTGGGGTTTCTGATGCGGGATTGAAGGCCTTGCGGCCGGGTTCCGGCGCAACCGGAGAGGGTGGTCCCGCTGCGTGGCTCCGGAACGCGTCGAAGCCGCAGCGCAGACAACCGCGATGCTTTTTCCCTTGCATCCGGACGCCCAAACGAAAAAGCGACACGTCCTTCGACGTGTCGCTTTTTTCTTCCTTGTGCGAGAACCAAAAAAAGTGGCTTGGCTTGCTGCAACGGCTGCTTGAGTGTGTTTGCACGAAGGGGTCTAGATCTCGCGTGCAAGCCGTTACGCTGGCTACTGCCCAACACCTCTCAGGGAGGTGGTCCCCACAATACTCTGTCGTTACTTCGTCAGGATCAGTTTGCCGAGTCGCGTGGCACGCAACTGATATGTCTCTCCGTTGTGCGCGATGCTGATGTGGCTGTGGCCTTGCAGCAGCGCATCGCTGCTGAGAGTCCGGGTGCCGGCATCGCGGCTACTAGCGGCGGGTTTCGCCGGCGTCGTGACCGCCGCCGTCTTCTGACGGTTGGCGCTTGCGGTGCCGGTCGGGCGGCGCAAGCTCAGCGTGGTCGGGCGCGTGGTGTCGGTCATTCGGTTGATCGGTGACTGTCGATACGATGGAATGAATTCTAAATGATAACTATTCCCATTTACAAAAACTCTTTATCGATCGATATGACGAATTCGATAGCCTGAGTCGAATGGGCGGCCCGCAGGCCGCCGCCGACGTCAGTGGAGCGGGTCGGGGTCCTTGCGCCCCTGAGCGTATTCGCGAATCAGGCGCACGGTGTCGATGTCCGACGTGCGATACGCTTCCTTGACGATGCCGTGCGTCTGGCGCGCTTCCTCGCTGTCGTCCGTGACGGTCAGCGTCGTGCGGTATTCGAAGCGCAGGAACAGCTCGTGGTCGTCGCGCTCCTCGATCGTCATCGTCAGCGAGCCGCCGATTTCGCCGCCGGCCGCATGGATGTCGTAGCGCACTTGCTGGTTCGGGGTGAACGTCACGCGGTCGCGCACGGTCGCATGCCCGTAGTGCAGTTCGCGTTCGAGCGTCGTGTCCGTCCGTTCGTGGACGACACAGCTGTCGAGGCCGATCACGAACAGCTGCGGCTGTTCGGCGCGCAGTACGAGGCCTTCCCAGAGCTGGTCGCGGGTCAGGGACGGCACGGCCGGGTCGTCGGAGTTGATCTGGATCAGATGTTCGAAGTTCACGGGGGCGGGTTCCTTCTGGTGGCGGGCAGCCACATGGTTCAAGAAGTCATTGTGACGCAAAACGAGCGGTTTCGCGGCACCTGCGCCCCCGAGCGGACGTCATGCTTCGATGCGACCCATGCGGCCGGTCTGGTAGTCGACGACGGCCTGCCGGATCTCTTCCTCGGTATTCATCACGAACGGGCCATAGCGGACGATCGGCTCGTTGAGCGGCACGCCGCCGATCAGCAGCAGGTCGAGCGGCGTATCGCCGGCCTCGAACGTCACCGCATCGCCATCGTCACCGTAGACGACCATGTTCCGTGCGTCGACCGGCTGCCTGTCGGGCCCGTAGCGGCCGGCTCCGTCGAGCGGGTAGGCGAACACGCGATACCCTGCCGGCACCGGCTGCGTGACCGTTGCGCCCGGTTGCAGCGTGAAATGCTGGTAGAGGATCGGCGTGCGCGTCTCGATTGCCGCACGCACACCGAACGCTTCGCCGGCGATCACGCGCACTTGCGCGCGGCCGTCCGGCGACGTCGCGCTCGGGATGCGGCCGGCCGGGATCTCCTGGTAGCGCGGTGCGATCAGCTTGTCGCGGCGCGGCAGATTGACCCACAGCTGGAAGCCGTGCGAACGTCCGCCGGCCCGAGCGAACTCGGGATCCGGCATTTCGCTGTGCACGACGCCCGCGCCGGCCGTCATCCACTGCACGTCGCCGGGCCCGAGCGTGCCGGCATGGCCGGCCGAATCGCGATGACGAAAACGCCCGTCGAGCACGTAGGTGACGGTCTCGAAGCCGCGATGCGGATGGTCGGGCGCGCCCTTGGCTTCGCCAGGGGCATAGTCGACAGGGCCCATTTCATCGAGCAGCAGGAACGGATCGAAATCCATCAGCAGCCGGGTCGGGAACGGACGGTGAACCACGAAGCCGCCGCCTTCGGTCGTACGAAGCGCGGGGTACGTGCGGTCAAGCGAGCGAGCGGTCGTCATGCATAAGCCCTCGATAACATCGGAATAGCGTCATTTTTGAAACATAGCGCTATTATATTGGGCGTTTTACCGGCCGATTTGCGGCGGTTCGCAATGGATTGTTCTGAAATTGGAACGATGACATGAACATCGATGCACACAACCTGAACGACCTCATGTACTTTTCGCAGGTCGTCGAACACGGCGGTTTCTCGGCGGCGGAACGCGTGCTGGGCATCTCGAAATCACGCCTGTCGCGGCGCCTGACCGAACTCGAGGCGGCGCTCGGCGTGCGCCTGCTGCAGCGCTCGACGCGCAAGCTCGCGCTGACCGAGGCGGGGGAGCTGTTCTACCAGCATTGCCAGGCGATGCTCGCCGAGGCCCAGGCCGCGATGAACGCCGTGCAGCAGCTGCGCGCGTCGCCGCGCGGCTCGGTGCGCGTGAGCGTCCCCGTTACCCTGTCGCAGACGATGCTGTCGCGCATCCTTCCCGAATTCCTGCACCGCTATCCCGAGGTGAAGGTGCACATCCGCGTGACCAACCGCGTGATCGACCTGTTCGAGGATTCGATCGACGTCGCGTTGCGCGTGCGCTCGGAGCCGCCGCAGAACGCGAACATCGTCGTGCGGCCGCTGTGGCGGACCGAGCAGATGCTGGTCGGCGCGCCGAGCCTGCTGAACCAGAATGCGCCGCCGCTCGTGCCGGACGATCTGGCCCATTTCGAGACGCTCGATACGCCGAGCGTCGACGGGCGGCACGTGTTCAGCCTGATCGCACCGGATGGCACGCGTCATTTGCACGAGCACGATCCGCGGCTCGTGACGGCCGACCTGATGACGATCCGCGAGGCCGTGCTCGACGGCCTCGGCATCGCGGCGCTGCCCGAGATGATGTACGGCAATGCATTGCGCGCGGGGCAGTTGTCGCCGGTGATGCCGGGCTGGACGCTGCCGGTGCCGCAGCTCTACGCGGTGTTCGTGTCGCGGCAGGGGATGCCGCCCGCGGTGCGCGCGTTCGTCGACTATCTGGTCGAGAAGCTCGACCACGGCGAATACAAGCAGCCGGGCTGTCCCGAGCGCGCGAAGAAGGATGCGGCGGCGGCCGATGCTTCGGCCACCTGAATGCAAGATGCGCGTCGTGGCAAATTTGTTTTGTCATTGAAGCGCCGCCTGCAATCGCAAGTTTCAATCGCCGGGACCTTGAATGCATCCGCGGGCAGGCCTATATTGAAATCCCATTTCGCGAAGGAAGTTCTGAGCGGAATCAGGTGGCCGCATATATTGCGAGCCAGATAGGGCAGAACGCGCAGTCCGTGCAGACCACGGTAGCCGCATTTGCGTTGCTCGAGGCGCAACCGATACCGCCGAAGAGCCCGCCGCCCGAAGGCGCCCGCGTGCGCATGAAAAAAGGCCTTCATCTGGCGATGAAGGCCTTTTACTTTGTGTGCGGCCGGCTAGGCGCTGCCGGCTAGGTGCGGCCGGCTAGGTGTGGCCGGCGAGGCGTCGCCAGCCAGGTGCGGCCAGCCACGCGAAACCGGTGAAGCGCTACGACCCAGCCATTCGGCGACGCGCGAAACGCGCGTGCGTTACTTCGCCTTCGCAGTCGGCTCCGTCACGAAGCCGAGCTTCGTCAAGCCGCCGGCCTGCGCATCGGACATCACTTCGGCCACCCGTTCATAGGCAACCTTGCGATCGGCACGCAGGTGCAACTCCGGTTGCGGCTGATGCTGTGCCGCTTCCGCGATGTGCGCCTGCAGTTGCTCGCGCGTGACCGTCTGTTCGTTCCACAGGATCGTACCGTTGCCCTGGATCGCGACGTCGACGGTCTGCGGCTTTTCGTCGACGGGCTGGCTGCTCGCGTGCGGCAGGTCGATCTTCACCGCATGCTGCATCGCCGGGATCGTCACGAGGAAAATGATCAGGAGTACGAGCATGACGTCGACGAGCGGCGTCATGTTGATCTCGCTCATCACGCCATCGTCGTCGTCATCGCTGAAGCCGGTGTTCATTGCCATGGTTCACCCCGTCTCAGCTGGCGCGCGAAGCAAGGCGCAGGCCGTCGCGGGGCGACGACGATGCGAGGCGCGCACCCGTCACGAAGTACGCGTGCAGACCGTGCGCGAAGCGGCGCAGCTTGCTGACGACACCCTTGTTCGCGCGGGTCAGTGCGTTGTAGCCGAGCACCGCGGGAATCGCGACGAACAGGCCGAAGGCCGTCATGATCAGCGATTCGCCGACCGGGCCCGCAACCTGGTCGATCGACGTCTGGCCGGTTGCGCCGATCGCCAGCAGCGCGTGGTAGATGCCCCAGACCGTGCCGAACAGGCCGACGAACGGCGCCGTGCTGCCGATCGACGCGAGAATCGCGAGACCGGCCTGCATGCGCGAGATGCCTTCGTCCATCGTGTCCTTCAGGCAGCGCGTGACCCAGTCCGACACGTCCATGCGGTCGTGCAGGTGCGGTTGCGTCTGATGGTGGTGATCGGCGGCTTCCTTGCCCGACAGCGCGAGCGCGAGGAACGGGTTGTCGCTCGGCGTCGATGCGGCGAGGCCGAGCTTCTTGATGCCGTCGTCGAAATCGTCCGAATGCCAGAACGCCTGCTCGGCATTCTTCGTGAGACGGTTCAGGCGAACCACGTTCCAGCCCTTGACGATGATCACGATCCACGACAGGACCGACATCACGAGCAGCGTGATCGCGATGGCGCGCGTGACGAAATCACCTTGCGCCCAGACGTGCGCGATACCGTAGCTTTGCATTTTTGTTTCCTTTGAATCTTCCGAATGAGGCGGGTTAATCGTCGAGCGTGAAGTTGAAGGGCAGCGTATGGGCGGCGCGAATCGCTTGCCCGTTCTCGATGTACGGCGGACAGGTGCTGGCGCGCGTCGCATCGAGCGCGGCTTCGTCGAGACGCGGGTAGCCGCTGCTCTTCTGCAACTGGACGCTTTCGATCTTGCCCGTCACGCCGATGATGAAGTGAACATAAGCCGTGCCCGTTTCGCCGCGGCGGCGCGACATCGACGGATAGGTGGGCTTCACGAAATTGCAGCTGAGTGCCGATACGTTCTTCGGCGCGCTGACCTGCATCGTCTCGCGAGCCGGGCCGGGTGCGGCGGCCGGCGCGGCAGGAGCAGGCGCGGCGGGAGCGGGTGTCGGATCGGCAGCCGCCGGCGCGGGCGTCGGCGACGGGGATTGCGCGACCGGCTGAGGCGTCGGCTTGACCGCCTTCTGCACGGGCTTCGGCTCGACCTTGGGCTTCTCGCGCGGCACGGGCTTCGGCGGCGCGGGCTGCGCGGCCGATTGGACCGCGACCGGTTGAGCGGCAGGCGCAGGCGGGATGAGTTGCGCGGTGATCGACTGGACCTCGATCTCTTTCGGCGGCGGCGCGTTGCGATGGAGCCAGGCGGCCGCCAGCATGATCGCGTGTGCGGCAAGCACACCGACCGCGACGGTGATGACCCGGGGATTCATACGTGGGGCAGCCGGCAGGGCGCCGGCAGGAGCGGATTGCGAAGCCTGCATGTTAGCTTGAAAGGACGACGTCGCACCCGGGGCGCGGCGGGTGAATCGGTGTTACTTGCGGAAGATCAGCAGCGAGATGCACACGGTGGTCACAAATCCGATCAGCAATTCCATGACAGGCTCCTTGGCAGGTAAGCCGCTGGCTCGCGCGGAAGATGGCTTGCTGACGGTCGGACATCAAATGCGGCCGCAGCCGCGTGCGTACGCTCGGCGCCGCTCAGGCGGCCTTGCGGTCGTAGAACGTGACCGGGATCGGGTGAGCGTGGTGCTCGACGCCGCACCGGCTCGCGCAGACGCCTTGCTCGGCCATGAGGTCGCGTACGGACTCCTCGCACTTGCCGCAGCACGTGGCCACGCCGAGCTCGAACTGGAGTTCATCGAAGGAACTCACGCCCTCGGCGAGGGACGCGCGAATCTTGCGATCGGAAACAGACTTGCACACGCAGACGATCATGATGAGTTGCGATAGCTAACGTTAATGCGAATTATTATCATTAAATTTGCGGGCGTTGACAAGCCTGGGTTCGGCTTTTTTTAAGGTCATCGGACCCTTGAAATGGAGGATGCGGCGCAGCCGCGGCGGGAGAGGGCGAACCGGCGGTATGCCGGCCCGCTTCAGGCGGTCGCGCAGGCGCGCGCGTTCGGCGAGGAAATGGTGACGGATTCGACCGGAACGTCGAGGCCGAGCAGCGACGACGCGAGCGCGCGCAGTTGCAGGCCGTCGCTCGTCGAGCAGAAGCGCGGCGGCGCGGCACGCGTGCCGGCCGGCGCGCGCAGGCCGCGTTCGTCGAGCACGCGCGTGAGCTGGCGGGCGATCGCGTCGCTCGTGTCGACGATCGTCAGGCGGTCGCCGACAAGGTCACGAATCGTTTCCGTGAAGAACGGGTAGTGCGTGCAGCCGAGCACCAGCGTATCGGCGCCGTCGTCGAGCATCGGCTGCAGGTAACGCTCGAGCAACGCACGCAACGCGGGCGAGTTCGTGTCGCCGCGTTCGATCGCTTCGACGAGCCCGTGGCCGGGCTGGCAGATGAAGCGGCGGCCCGCGCCGTAACGGTCGAGCAGCGCCTGGAAGCGCGGGCTGTTCAGCGTCGATTGCGTGGCGAGCACGCCCGCGATGCCGGTCGACGAGAGTGCCGCGGCCGGTTTGATGCCCGGCTCGACACCGACGAGCGGTATCGCGAGGCGTTCGCGGATGGCCGCGATCGCCCGCGCCGTTGCCGTGTTGCAGGCGATCACGAGCGCTTTCGCCCCTTCGCGGGCGAGCCACTCGCCGATGGCCAGCGTACGCTCCGTAATGAACGCCTCGTCGCGCGGACCGTACGGCGCATGGTGCGAATCGGCGACGTAGACGAACGACTCGCCGGGCAGGTGCGCGCGCACGGCGCGCAGCACCGACAGGCCGCCGAGCCCGGAATCGAAGATGCCGACGGGGGCGGCGGGGTGGTTCGTCATCGTCATGCGGAAGGCGAGGTGGCGATCGAGGGGGGACGATTACTCGGGCGAACCCATCATCGTCTGCTGGTAGTTCTGCAGGCCGACCTTGCCGATCAGGTCGATCTGCGTTTCCAGCCAGTCGATGTGCTCTTCGGTGTCGTCGAGGATCTTTTCGAAGATCTCGCGCGACACGTAGTCACGCACCGATTCGCAGTAAGCGATCGCTTCCTTGCACGTCGACTGCGAGATCTGCTCGAGCTTCAGGTCGCACTTCAGGATCTCTTCGGTTTCCTCGCCGACCAGCAGCTTGTGCAGATCCTGCAGGTTCGGCAGGCCGTCGAGCATGAACACGCGCTCGATCAGCCAGTCGGCGTGCTTCATTTCGCCGATCGATTCGTCGTATTCGTGCTTGCCGAGCTTGTCGAGGCCCCAGTGCTTGTACATGCGCGCATGCAGGAAGTATTGGTTGATCGCCGTGAGTTCGTTCTTCAGTTGGGCGTTCAGGTATTCGATGACTTTCTTGTCGCCTTGCATGGCTGTTCCTTGTTCAGTGGGGCTTCAGAAACCGAACGATAATCGCTCGAACGGGAAATGCCAAGCCTCGGAGCCTTGCCGGGCCTGCCTTTTGCCGGGAATGAGAATCAGCGTCGAAGCACCGGCCGCGCACAATAATGAGAATGAGAAGTAAAAAGGCCGGATCGTCGTCCGGCCTTTCGTGCGAGTGCGCTTAAGCGGTTGCGACCGGGATCTTGCCGATCTTCGCCTGCCACTCCTTCGGACCGGTCTGGTGCACCGACGTGCCCGACGAGTCGACGGCCACCGTCACCGGCATGTCCTGCACGTCGAATTCGTAGATCGCTTCCATGCCGAGGTCTTCGAACGCGAGCACCTTCGCGCCGCGGATCGCCTTCGACACGAGGTAAGCGGCGCCGCCGACCGCCATCAGGTAGGCCGCCTTGTGCTTCTTGATCGCGTCGATCGCGACCGGGCCGCGTTCGGCCTTGCCGACCATCGAGATCAGGCCCGTCTGGGCGAGCATCGTCTCGGTGAACTTGTCCATCCGCGTGGCCGTCGTCGGGCCTGCCGGGCCGACCACTTCGTCACGCACCGGATCGACCGGGCCGACGTAGTAGATCACGCGGTTCGTGAAGTCGACCGGCAGCTTCTCGCCCTTCGCCAGCATGTCGGCGATGCGCTTGTGCGCGGCGTCGCGGCCCGTGAGCATCTTGCCCGACAGCAGCAGCGTCTGGCCCGGCGTCCAGCTCGCCACTTCTTCCGGCGTCAGCGTGTTCAGGTCGACGCGCTTGCTGGTTTCCGTGTTCGGTTCCCACTGGACCTTCGGCCAGGCGTCGAGCGACGGTGCTTCAAGCTTGGCCGGGCCCGAACCGTCGAGCACGAAGTGTGCGTGGCGGGTCGCCGCGCAGTTCGGGATCAGCGCGACCGGCTTCGATGCCGCGTGCGTCGGAGCCGCCATGATCTTCACGTCGAGCACGGTCGCGAGGCCGCCGAGGCCCTGCGCGCCGATGCCGAGCGCGTTGACCTTCTCGTGCAGTTCGACGCGCAGCTCCTCGACCCAGTCCTTCGGGCCGCGCGCGATGATTTCCTGGATGTCGATCGGCTCCATCAGCGATTCCTTCGCCATCAGCATCGCCTTCTCGGCGGTGCCGCCGATGCCGATCCCGAGCATGCCCGGCGGACACCAGCCCGCGCCCATCGTCGGGACCGTCTTCAGCACCCAGTCGACGATCGAATCGGACGGGTTCAGCATCACGAACTTCGACTTGTTCTCCGAGCCGCCGCCCTTCGCCGCGACCTGAACGTCGACCTTGTCGCCCGGCACGATCTCATAGTGGATCACGGCCGGCGTGTTGTCCTTCGTGTTCTTGCGGGCGCCTTCCGGCGGATTGACGATCGACGCGCGCAGCACGTTGTCCGGGTGCGTGTAACCGCGGCGCACGCCTTCGTTGATCATGTCGGTGAGGCCCATCGTCGCGCCGTCCCAGCGCACGTCCATGCCGACCTTCACGAAGATCGTGACGATGCCGGTGTCCTGGCAGATCGGACGCTTGCCTTCCGCGCACATGCGGCTGTTCGTGAGGATCTGCGCGATCGCGTCCTTCGCGGCCGGGCTCTCTTCCAGCTCGTACGCGCGGCCGAGGGCCTGGATGTAGTCGAGCGGGTGGTAGTAGCTGATGTACTGCAGCGAATCCGCGATGCTCTGGATCAGGTCTTCCTGTTTGATGACGGTCATGGCTGAGACTCTGTGGGGACTGTGGGGAATACGTTTATGCGTGGACGGCAGGTTCGACCGATTTGCGGGACGCGGCCGGCGCCGGCGCATGCGTCTCGTGGAAATGGGCCGGGTGCGTGTGGGTCGTCAGGCGGTCGACCCACGCCATCACGAGCGCCGACACGAGGAACGACACGTGGATGAGCACCTGCCACATGATCGCGTGCGTCGTGTGCTGATCGGGGTTGATGAAGGTCTTCAGCAGGTGGATCGACGAAATGCTGATCAGCGCCATCGACAGCTTGACCTTCAGCACGCCCGCGTTCACATGGTCGAGCCACTCGGGCTCGTCGGGATGGCCCTCGATGCCGAGGCGCGACACGAACGTCTCGTAGCCGCCGACGATCACCATGATCAGCAGGTTCGAGATCATCACGACGTCGATCAGGCCGAGCACCGCGAGCATCACGCTGATCTCGTCGAGGGAGCTCGCGTGCGACAGCAGGTGCCAGACTTCCTTCAGGAACAGGAATACATAGACGGCCTGCGCGACGATCAGGCCCAGATAAAGCGGAACCTGGAGCCAGCGGCTCATGAAGATCAGCGCGGGCAGCGGGCGCAGGGGACGACGGGTGGAGCCGGGCGAATGCGGGGCAGACATGATGGTGGTACGGGCGCTGTGCGCAGGTATCGGGGGTAATCTTGAAAAGGCGCGCTATTGTAACGCGTCGGCCGGCGCGACTGCAGCGACGCGCCGGCGCTGCCGGGGACGGATCAGGACGCGGCGGCCGGCACGCGCTTCACGCGCAGGCTCGCGAGCACGATGCCGGTCACGACGCACGCGAGCGCGATGCCGTGCGCGAGCGTCGGGCGCTCACCGAGGAACGCGATGCCGTACGCGGCGGCGGCGACCGGCAGTACCGCGCTGAACACGCCGGCGAGACTGCCCGGCACGTGCCGGATGCCCTTCATCCACAGCCAGAACGAGAAGATGCTGGCCGACAGCCCGTACCAGACGACGAGCGCCCACGTACCGGCCGGCACGCTCGCGTAATCGAAATGCCACAGCGCCGTCGCGCCGAGCGGCAGCATCAGGCACAGGCCGAACAGGTGCGTGTACGCGCAGATGTCGATCGGCGCGAGCGTCTGCGTGAGCCGGCGCGACAGGATCACGTAGATCGATTCGCAGCACACGGCACCGAGGATCAGGAGGTTGCCGGTCAGCGAGCCGGACGACGTGCCGGCGCCGTGCGCGGACGTGCTGCCTGCGCTGCCGTTGGCGAGGTTGATCGTCACGACGCCGGCGATCGCGAGCGCGATCGACACGAGCGCACGGCCGTTCGGTTTTTCCCGCAGGATCAGCCACGCGAACAGCGCGACGATGGCCGGGATCGTGCTCGTGATCACGCCGGCCGCGACCGCGCTCGTGCGCTGCACGCCGTTGAGCATCAGCAGCGTAAACATGAAGGTGCCGAAGAATGCCTGCAGGAACAGGTTCAGCCATTCCGCACGCCGGACCGCGCGCATCTTCACCGGGCTGAACAGCGGCCACAGCACGGCGATCGCGATCACGAAGCGCAGCGTGGCAAGGATGGCGACCGGGACGAAGACGACGATGGATTTACCGATACCGACGTTGCTGCCGACGAACAGCATCGACAGGATGAGGAAGAGGGCGTAGCGATTCAAGCTGGAGTCCGGGGGGCGAGTTCAGTTAGGATTGTAGGGTCGCGTTTGTAACAGCGTAAAGCCGGCTGTCATGCAGCCGACCGCACGGCGGCGCTGGCGTGCGAAACGGTGATGCCGCGTAAGTGACGGGTAAGTTCGAGCGCTTATCGTGGATATCGCCGGGCCGTACGTCCACGTCGCATGACGTGGTGCGGCGCAGCATCGTGCGTAGCCTCCGGGCCGCGCGCGGGTGGGTGGGAGACAGCGGCGCACATGCGCCGGCCAAGACGCGCGGCGCGCATGATCGCGCCGCCATGCAGAGGATTCATGTTCACCAAGGGGTTGTCGATGTCTGCGATTGAATCGGTTCTTCACGAAACCCGTCAGTTTGCGCCGCCCGCGGCGCTCGAGAAGGCGGCCAACATCTCCGGCATGCCGGCCTACCGCGCGCTGGCCGCCGAGGCCGAGCAGGATTACGAAGGCTTCTGGGCGCGTCTCGCGCGCGAGGGCCTCAGCTGGCACAAGCCGTTCACGAAGGTGCTCGACGAGAGCGACGCGCCGTTCTACAAATGGTTCGACGACGGCGAACTCAACGCGTCGTACAACTGCCTCGACCGCCACGTCGAAGCCGGCAACGGCGAGCGT
>NZ_CAJPHE010000041.1:0-23409 GCF_905339875.1 Burkholderia sp. BCC1998 | reverse complement strand
GGTTGAACACGCGTTATCCACGCGCCTGCATAAATCGCTCGTCGGACCAGCTTCCAGTCGTGCGTGCCCGTCTCAAATCTGGATCACTCTGCCTCAAAAACAGTACAGCGTGGCATATTGACCACGCTATCGGTTCAAGAGGAAGGAGAGCATTCCAGATGAACGATGCGGATTTCGGTGAATATGATCAATCAGATCGGCAACGCGATCACCGAGATCGGCGCTCATGAACACCGAATGGGCGATTCAACAAAGGACCGTTGCCGACCCAAACCAGCCACTCAGGCCAGTGCAATCTCATTGGCTGTCGCAGGACATCACGCAAGTTGCGCGTTCCTGACTGGCATCGGGACAGGCAATGTCTCCACTACGAGAGTTCGCGGGACTGCTTGGTGGCGACTCCCCCGCTGAATGCCGGCGCTACCTGAATTTCAAATGACGTGTAACTTTACGCGCCACCGGATCGAGCCTGGCTTCGCCCGAACTTGCCAGCGCGGGCGCCGCGTCACGCTGGGTGTTGTCACCTCACGGAACCTAAGCAGAGCTGCGTTATCCAGTTGGGCAGGCGCGATACTTGCCCCCTATGATTCCGAAACGGGGTGCAGATTTGGAGACGATCCTGCTGGTTGACGACGACGCAAGCATTCTTGCCCCCATGCGGATCGTGTTGGAGACAAAGGGATACCGCGTCCTCGTTGCCATGGAGGGAGAGGCGGCCGTTAGCATTACAACTGCAGAACATCCGGATCTAATTGTTACCGACTGGATGATGCCAGTTCTAGACGGCGTCGCCTTCTGCCGGTGTCTCAAGGCAAACACGGCCACTGCGGGCATTCCTGTCGTGATGCTTACTGCTAGGATGCCACCTCCGAAAACAGAGGGCCTCTGGAATACGCTGTTAAGAAAACCGGTACCTATGGCACGTCTTGTCGAGGTGATTCGTGGTCTGCTAAACCTCTCGGGAGGAAGCAGGCCGTGATCCAGCCGCACGCGTTGACTGCTTCTGGCCGATATCCGTCCGATGGGGACAGTGTTCACGACGCCGTTGCAGTTGTCTATCGCGTACCGAAGAGGTTGTTCATGAACTACCGTTCGTGGTGTGCGCGGGCGTCCGAAATATGCAAACGACGCCGCGCCTGTCGGCGCGGCTGTGGTCCTCTATTCCGAGCAGTTCTCCACCACACATCGACCCTCACACAACTCGATTAGAAAACCACCGAATAACAAAATCCCGTGGGGCTGTGGCCTAACCGCCCGACGCGGCAAAGCCGCGCCGGCGCTAAGGCCGGCATAAATCGCGAGAGCTGCGTCGCTACGCGCCACAGCTCCCGCTCAAGCCGGATCGCGTGCGATCCACCACCAAACGCGCCCGCGGCCCGCAATCGCCTCTATGGCTTGCAGAGAGGGGGCGGATATCCGGCTCGACCTGATAGCCCACGCCACGCACACGATCTCAACGCGTCGACACCACGTAAAGGGCGTACCCGGCCAGTGCGATCCCAGACAACGCGACCAGGCAGCAAGCGCCGACCTGGTTGCGCTGCAAGGTTATGCAGAGAGTGCCGATTGATGAGAGGGCGTCGATGAATTGTTTGAGCATGGTCGATTTCTCGATGTGCCGGTCAACCGGCGATGGGTTCCATGCTGGCGTCACGACTCGAGAAAATCCTCTTGTGGGATCTGCGCCGATTCGGGCGCACCGCCACGAGCGAATCGTCAAGCCAGCCCGCCTAGTGTCGAGGTGGCCGAGCAATTCGATGTGGCAGATTTTCCGAAAAACGAGGGTTCTGTCTTCGTCCTGAATCTCGACGAGGGTTATTCCTTCACGAGCTCGGGACGCCAGGTGCGAACGACCGCCTCGAACTGCGCGCCGTAGCCCAGTGTGTCGGGGTAGCTGTTCGCGCGCGAGATCAGTCGAAACACCACGCACATGTCTTCCATGATGTCGTCATCATCGAGGCCCCAGGCCGTCGTCAGGTCGTAGCTGCCGCACAGGCGGGCATTCCACCAGGCCAACAGGAAGTTGGCGACGCGCCAGCTCGGGCCGGTGTCGCGCAGGGCTATCTCGAGCAGGTTTTCGAGAGCCTGTTTCTCTTCTGGCAGCAGCTGATTGGGATTCATGGTTCCTCGCTATGGGAGCAGATGATCTTTCTTACCCCCTTCGATTGGACAAGGTACGGGGTGGGATCTATCAAACTTCATGAAAATTAAAATCAACCTACAGGATCGTTGGCTGGTGGCGGAACTGGAACATCCTTTGTCAATGCTCGTCCTCACGTGTGGTTCCCAGCCGAGGAACACGACTGAGACACAGTCAAAACCATCTTCTCCAGCTGCCATAGCTGTAGCACAGTCACTCAAATGAGTTGAGTGACTGTGCCCGGTTCACAATGCAGGCGTGGAGTAGTAGAGCATCAGTGCAATCACGACGGCCAAAACAAGCCACTTCATCATATTTGCCTCCGTAGGCAGTTTCAAAGTGGCCTGATAGGCGTTCAAAACACAGACAATGGCGGCTTGAGCGGTCGTCGATCCGATCACCAGGCCGGTGGTTTCCCCCGCTGCGCGGCACAACGGCGTTGATCGCCCAGGCACTCCAAGTTGGATAACCATCCAAGCCCCTTCATGGGAGCTATAGGAAGTTTCGTAAGCTACTGGACAGGTTCGCCCGGCGCTCACAGGCGCCCGGTTGAGCTGACAGACGGCCTCGGCCGTCTGTCAGCGATTTATCCGGGTCTTGGCGCTTTAGCGCCTAGACCGGTGCGTCGAGGGTGCTTGCATACCTCATCGGGGGTCGTCCAGCTGCCGATAGGCGGCGGTGTATGCCCCCGCTTGCGGGGGCGTGGATGAACTGCTGAGGTGTGGAACAAGCAAGCGAGGCGATTACACGACACGTTGTCCACAGGCGAGACGCTAATTACGGCGTCGACCTTTGTAGAGATATTTGTTCTTGGTTGTAAACCTTGTTTGTAAACATCTTTGTAGGGATCGGCAAACCTAATACTGACAAGGGTTTGAGAGGCATCTCTCTGACATTTTTCGGGGTAGTCTGACAAATTTCGGGGTAGTCGGGCTTTTTTTGGGGGCTATCTGACAAATTTCGGGGTAGTCGGGCTTTTTTCGGGGTGGTTGCTTATTTTTTGAGCACATCGCTTGCCGATCCGAGAAACTCTGACATACACTCGTCGATGTCAGAATTACCCGGAAAATGTCAGAATGGCCGACCTTGCAAAACTACCCGAAACCCACACGCGCGAGTTGAGCGTGACGGTCAAGAATGAGCTTGTACGGCGCATTCAGCGCATGAAGCTGAGCGAAAAGCGCCTGCTGGCTCTGGCCATTGCTAAGTGCAATCCCAAGGCAAAGATATTGAAACACAGGGCAATGTCCGTCGATCCGGCGACCGGTGCAGCAGCTGGCTGGACTATCCGGGTAACGGCTCAGGAGTTCATCGAGGCATATCCTCACATCGAGGCAAAACACGCCTATTCCGAGCTTAAACAGGCCGCGGAAAGCCTCTGGGACTGCGAGGTGGTCTGGTACGAAGAGGTGACTGAGCGAGGGAAAAAAGACACCAAGCGCCGCAGCGTACGCTGGATCTATGAGAAGGTGGACACAACGACCTCGGGCTGGGTGGATCTTAAATTCTCACCCAGCATTGCCCCCTACCTGCTCGGCATTGAAAGTGAGTTCACAAAGTACAAGCTGAGGCATGCGGGCGACCTGCGGTCGATGTATTCGTGGCGGCTGCTCGAACTCATGGCGCAATTCCGAGATACAGGGTTCGTAACCATTTCATACGACGAGTTCTGTCAAGCCGTGGGCGCGCCGGATAGCTGCGTGAAGGATTCTGGCCAGCTACGCCGCCGTGTCATCGAACCGGCGGTGAAGGAGTTGCAGGAAAAGAACGCTCTGGCAATCGAGTGGAAGCCCATCACGCCTGCCGGCCGCAAAGTCACTGGGTTCCACTTCAAATTCAAGCCAGATCCGCAAGGGAGACTATTCTGACATCATTCACTGAATGTCAGGCTACCCCGAAAAATGTCAGAGACAAACCATGGATATGCACCGAGATAGGTGGAATGGCGTGATGCGAAGAAAAATTGTGCTCCAGCGCTCTTTCCTAGCTCAGTAGTGGGGCCAAAGTTGGATCCGCTTGACCTCGTCGAAGCTGATAGCGCCGTGGCGTTCTCGAGCGTGCCGCCGTTCGCCAGGTACGCGGTGATGCCGGTCACGCGGAACCGCCGGCGCACCATCGTCGGCAAGGGGTCTCGCTCAATTGCCCGCTGCCGCGGGCGATCGTGCGGGATAGCGTCCTCTTTGGATCGGTGCCAATCCTGGTGCCGTCAAGGTCGATGATCTGATGCGAGGTGGACTTGAGCGAGTGGCCCATTCTGTGTTGCAGCCCTACCGCCCGTATGATGAAATAAAGTCTAGAGCCTCACCGGGAAAGGAAGAAACGATCGCGTCGGTTGGGCAGGGAGGATTATCGTGCTCATCTATTTCGTCATTTTCGCGCTCGCGGCAACGATTTTGTTCATGGCCCAGGCGGGTACCAAACAACAAGGGGTAGAAAACAACGTTCAGGACGGGGAGGCCGGAGAATACGGACCGATCCACTTTGTTTCGCGTATCAACCCTGCAAACGGTCTGCCATTGGTGGGTAACGGTGCTTTCGACATCCATGGCAATCCGAATGGGCACGCGTCGGGCGTCAACCCCGCGAATGGCCTCCCACTGGTGGGTGACGGCGCTTTTGATATTCTTGGCAACCCACACGGATTCAGCTCGTTCGACTGAAAAGATGTGTTAGCCCTATGTGAACTGCCGCCCCCGAGGGCGGCGTTTTCGTTTTATCAATCATTGTTTGTTTGTGAAGGAAGGCAACTGCGAGTCACCACCATGTAGAACCTTATCCCGAGTGCGGATGTCGTCGACGAGCTCGGCCCGGTGGATGGCCTTCTCCTCATTCTTCTCACCCTTGGCCCCGTCGGCAAACCCGGATTTCACGTTCTCCACACCGCTGCGAACGCCGCCGCCATGTGCTGCAACCGCAGCCTCGCTCAAATGCCGCGCGATCGGAGCATAATCACCCGCTTTAACTCCAAGATTTTTCGCACCGTCCGCCACAGCGGCAGGAACGGTTTTCTCAAGACCGCGCGTATTCGCCGACTCCCTGCCCGACAGCCCGAGTGTCATCGACGACCGCACGGCCTCGAGTTCCTGCGACGCACTAGCCAGGTACTGAGCGTTTTGGCTAATGGCCTTGCCTCCGCCCGGATACTGGATCGAACGCGCAACCGCGCCAGCCATTGCATACCCAACCGCCTGTTCTCCGGTATCGTTCGATTGCACCAGTTCAGAGGCATTACGCATCATCCGTCCCATGTTGTATGGCGTAAAGCCTTGGGTATCGACTCCGCGGAATGCCTTTTCCAGCAAAGCAGAGGACCTCGTGGAATCGTGGCCGGTAGCAATGCCCGCGATTCGGCCTGCGTCCGACCGCGCGGCGCTCAGAGCGGACTGTTGCACGTCTTGGGTCGATTGCTGACCTCTTTGAGCGAGTACCCCAAGGGAGACCTGAGCCTGAGCGGCGACATTGCTCGAGGCCTGAAGCGAACGTTCCGAAGCCTGGACACGTTGATATGCCTCGGCCATTTGCTCAAACGCTCGTGCCGCCTCCGATGCGCTTTCTTGCCGCCTCGCCTCGCTCGAGGTTCCTCCTTGCGTGACTTGCTGCCCACTAGACCCTGAACCTGCATGACCAGACTGGTCGTACCCACGCCCTTCGGACACGCTAGCACTGACGTCGGTCGCCTTTCCCATGGCCTGGGACACGTCGGCTGATACCCCTGCGCCCAGACCGACCTTTCCCCCACTCTTGGCTACCTGAGTATTACCACTGCCACTGCTACCAGACATGCCAGACATGCTGAAGTCTAGCCCGCCGCGTTGACTTGTTGCAGTCTGATTCCTAAAGCTGGTGGAGTTGCCAAGAGCCTCGTTCATCCGAGTGCCGACCGAGCTCTTCACATCGTTGCCGACGTCCCATTTGCTCATCAACGAGGTCGTAAGTTGTGACGCCGCTCCCACACCATACTGCTGCGCGTACTGCCCAATCCGCTCCATAGCGGATCCCAATGAACGTTGATACGACGCCTGCGCCGACGCGCGTTCCGCCACACCCTGACCCAATGAAGTACTAGTCGAGACGCTTGCCATTGCGCCTACATCCGCTCCTGTCATCGCCACTGGCGCAGCGCCCCCAAGCAAGCCGCCCACGCCCATGCCCGCTGAGGTGGTTGCCAACCCGCCACCTGATCCGCGAGACCATGAGGAGAACCCACTCCATGCGGTCCCGGTATTGTTTGCATACGCGCTCTCGATCGCGCCGGCGTTGGATGCTCGATCGACCGTCGGTGCCAGCCTTCCGCTGTCAACGTATTGCTCGCCATTCCCGGACGAACGATTGGCGAGACTCGTCATCGCGAAGATCGAGCCGGTCAGGACCGAAAAAGAGATGAGTGGTGCGGACGCCATCATCGAACCGGACGACGCGAGCATGTTCGCGACGTTGTCGTAGAGGTGATCGATCTGGCTCGGGGCGAACATCATTCCGCTCACTCGAGAACCCCGGATCATCGAATTAAACGACACCTGCGTGTAGTAGCTGATGATCGCAGCGATCGGCATCCACGTCTGCGTCCACAGGCCGAAAAGAAAGTACATCACGTAGATCCGGACCGCCGCCAGACCCGCACCGATCGCGATGATGGCCACGATCGGCGCGAGCGCCGCGAAGAGGAACGTCATGAGGTTCATCGCGCTCGTCATGAAATTGACGAACATCGATCCGCTCGCCGCCATACTGATGCGGGCTCGCTCGTAAGCCTCCCCCATGATCTGCTGGAACGCAGCCGCGGCATTGGGATTTGCATCCGCACGGATAGCGGCGAGCGCCGCCGGTGAGAAGACCTGGTTCATCATGAAGGTGTTCGCGTCACCACCGATCTGGGCCGCCAGGTTCTGGTAGTACTGCGCTTGGGTTTGATACGCTGCGTCCGGCCCGGTGTAGGTGGTGCCCGGCGTGTCCACGGTCGAATCGACCATTGCAGTGACCGTCGCCAGATCTTTCCCCATGGTCACCCCGCGCGGGCTCAGCATCTCGAACACCGGCTTGTTCTGCACATACTGCTGCATCGAATTGACGAGCCCATTTGCGGCGGTCTGGCAGGGCACGAGCGCCGGCGGCGCTGACGCCACCGACTGGTCGATGTAGATCGTGTAGTTAAGCGGCTGGGAGAGCAGTAGCCCGACAATGCCCGCGCCCGGCGCCGGCTCATCGAGCTGCGTCATATCCAACACAGATTGGTGATTTGTGCCCCCGGTCTTGCAGTAATGCATGAAGTTCAAGAGGTTCGTGCAGGTCGACTGGTGGACGTTGCAGTCGTACATCGTGCGCATAGCCAGCATGATCTTGAGAGGCTTCGCGAATCCATCCGTGCCCAACGACATGAAGTTGTTGTCGGAAGACGCGGTGCT
Organism: Burkholderia sp. BCC1998; assembly: GCF_905339875.1. Taxonomy (NCBI): domain Bacteria; kingdom Pseudomonadati; phylum Pseudomonadota; class Betaproteobacteria; order Burkholderiales; family Burkholderiaceae; genus Burkholderia; species Burkholderia sp. BCC1998. Next base: position 15,867 of record NZ_CAJPHE010000041.1, on the reverse strand, counting down.
AAACGCCGTCTCGATGCCGCTTGTCACGCGATAGTTGATCATGCCCGCGATCCCCAATGCGTACGCGACGCCAATCGGTACGTTGTCAACATACAGCGGTGGCGAGCTGGCTGCTCCGTTGGCGTTGAAGTACGACACGACGCGCACGGACGTGGTCGGGTAAAACATCAGTATCGCGATGATCATCATCAGCACGTACTCGCCGATCATCAGGCGCATCTTGAAGATCGAGTGCAGCAATACGCCGACCAGGCCGACGAGGGAAAGGGCAGACATCCCGCCAGCGATGAACGAACCTGCAACGTCGCCATGACCGAAGAGCATCGCGATCGCATTAAGTGCGGCGGCAATCGGCGCAGGGTCGCCCGCAGTCCACATCGTCGGGAAGTCAGACGATGAGGGCACCGTCCCAATGTTCCCGAGCGGGTCGGCGAATGCGACCATCGGAACTGCAAGCGCACCCAACCCCGCAATGCATCGCGCACCGTCGCGAATCAATCGTCGAGTTTTCACGGACACTGCCCCTCCCTCTGAATTCAGTTTGGGAAAGTGTCCATGAGAAGATGCAAACGCAGAAATGCAATTCAGTGCAGACTGCCGGGCGCCGCGGCGCCGACAGTCCCAATTCACGCAGGTATGGTCAAGGCGCCCGCATCATGCGTTGTGTGTGCTCTGTGTACGCCCCATGTTCCTTCAATGCTTTCAGCGCGGCGGACACATCGGAAATGCCCGCAGCGATCGCGAGATGACGTTTCCCCTCGAGCAGGCTTCCCTCGACGCGCTTCCAGTAGATCCAATCTCCATTTTCCTGGCGCGCTAGCTTCAGCTTCGATTTCTCGAGTGTCACACCGACGAACCGTATGTCGGTGGACAGACGCCAGATGTGGAACTCGACAGCGCCGAGACGGCGATACTTTGATGCACGAGAGAACGGTGCACCCGACAACGGGATATTGTCGCGCACCCATTCATACCCTGAAGCCTCCATCACCTGCCTGGCCATCGCTCCCGCCATTTGCTTGAATCGATCACGTTGCGGGTAGTTATCGGCGAACTGGTCATCGAACTCTTCCAAAAGCTCGTCTGATACGGCTTCCAACGCCGGCCGACCGAGGTCGGACGCCGTCATCATTTTGATCTTCGAGCTCTCGCGGTTCAAAAACGCCCAAAGTCTGGCGCTCTCCGGTCGCCCCGAGACGTCGGAGTAGGAACGTGGATTAAATGCCGGGATAGTCATGGTTGCCTCCGTTCAGGAACAACTCCAGCGTACCAGCTGATTTCCGTCGCGTCAAATTCGACGGTAGCAAATTTGACGGTAGCGAATTAGACGGCACTTGGGTTCCTGGGGCGTTCGGCGGAAACTGACAGGAGTTAGACGCGACGGATGGCCAGGCGGCACTTAGAATCGCGGCCCCAACAGGAGCATCGAGAATTCCATGGACACCTCTGCCGTCAGGCTTTCGGCGCCGACTGTCTCGAACGACGGAACGATTGTTTTTACCGCGCACCGTGTGGGCGAGGGCTACGGATCGTTCGCGATTTCGCCGGCGGTGATGTGCACCGCGCTCGGCGCCCGCGACCAGAGCGGCCCTCAATGCCAAAGTGCGTTCGAGGCGAATCGGGAACGCATCGCAAGCGCCGTCGCGCGCCAGTTACCGCTCCCTGATAGCGGCACACCGCGTTTCCTGCGCGCATCGGACCTATAGATCGCGGCACGATCGTCTTGACGTCAGGTGCGTGCAACGTTCGCCCGATGATCGATCTGGGTTTCAAACCGTATATACTATTTATACCGTTAATATTCGGAGAGACATGTGAACACTCAAGCTGCAACCGCACTGATGGCAGAGCCCTTCCCCCTTCCCACGAGCACCAACTTGGCAACCAAGACAGGCCACGACGCAGTCGCCGAAACCGACACGGCAAGCTCGGCGGTGGCCGAGGTCACGCCCGCCAAACCCACGCCGGTAAAGAAGGCGGCGAAGGCCACGAAGGAGACGAAGACACCGAAAGCGGCGAAGGCCCCCGCGCAAGCTCCGGTAGCACCGAGCGCGGATACCAAGGAGAAACGGGCAAAGAAGCCGAAGGTCGTGCGTGACAGCTTCACGATGCCGAAGCAGGACTACGACAAGATCCAGGCGTTGAAGCAAAAGTGCCTCGAGGCTGGCGTCGCCGTGAAGAAAAGTGAGCTCTTGCGCGCGGGTCTGATCATGCTCGAAGCGGCGGCCACCACCCGTTTGCTCGCTGCCGTTAAGGCGGTCGAGACCGTGAAGACCGGTCGGCCTGCGAAGTCGTAGAAATTCGCGGCGCGAGCCGCGTATCTCCGCAGGTCGTCGTGACGGGTTCAAAGGGGAACAGAGCTTCATCACGTTCTCGGGACAACAGTTCGCCATGCTCTCGACGGTGCGCGTTACAGCCACCACCGATAAGGGGCAAACTGCCCGAACCTACTGCGGAGACGGCGGAGTAATGCAGTTCGTAGGGATTTGCGGTGGCGGATCGTTGTACTCGATTTGAATGAGAGCCCATGCCTCACCAGACCCGCCCACCTGCAGATAAAGTCCTGTCGGAACATCCCCGCCCTTCGTAAAGTCACCGGTCAGATCGATGTAGTCTTGACCCTGGGACTCCGGGACCGGGACGATGTGGATCTGGTCGATGCCTAAGGTTCCTGGTGGAATCTGCAATCCCCCCCACGCGGTGTGAAGTTCGCATGTACCGGCACCGCCGTAGTAAGGCGTGTTGAACCAACCCGACGACGCAAACACTTGACGCCCGTTGATCTTGATCAGGGCGTGGTCGTCCCAGATGATCTGATTCAAGTGGGCCTGGACGATGAGTTCCGGATGGGTAACCTTAAAAATCCCCTCGTGGCTAAAGATCGTCTGGCACATCTGGCCGTTGATGGTGTGGAACGCGTAGTAGCCAAGATACAGCTGCACGCAGTGCTGGCCCACTGTTGGCGTGCAATTGCCAAGCGGCGTGCTTTGCGGAAAATCGGTGTGTGTCGTCGTCCATTGGACAACGTTCTCCACCGGTTTCGTGGGCGGGGCATAGACCGGGATGCCGCTCGGATCCATGTAGCACTTCGGCTGCGTTTGAGTCGCGACCGCCCGCACCGCCTCGAGGTTGTTGTTCTGGGTCAGCTGCCGTGATCGCGTCGCCACGTTCTCCTGCTGATCAACCAGTGGCGCACCGGAGTTCGGCATATAGTAAGCCACCGCGCTATTGGGGCTACTTGCGACCGCATTGACCTGTGTACCGGTCTGGGGAAGACCATAGGCGGTCTGCTGCAACATCGCGGTCCACTCGCTCAGGTCAATGCGTTGCCAGTCGACCTGGCCCAGTTGCTGCGCCGTGAAGCCGCCGCAATCGGGATTGTCGTCTGGTCCGTAACCGTTATTGGCGGCGCCAGGGTTCAGCTGCTGCTTGATCTGCTGCGCAAGGATACGCGTGATGACCGAGCTGTAACAGCAGGACTTCGTGGTTTCCTGCAGACACACGCCGAGCGCGTCGACGGCGCAGTAGGTATTCATCGTGGCGCAAACCCGATTCTGTTTCTTGACGCCGACTTGCAGTTCATCTGCGGAACATTTCGTCGCGAGTTGCCCAATCATCTTGGCGGCGGAGTAGTACATCATCGCCGTATTGAAATAGTCGTAGGCTTGGATAATCTGCTTGGCTGCCTCCGGACCCACTACTTGAGTCAACGCGTTGCTCACAATCGTACTCAGTGAGTTGTCGACCGCCGGAACACTGCCGCCGCTGCTAGACATCGACCCAAAATCAAACACCTCCGTGCCGACGCCCTTTCCGATCGCCTGAGTTTGCATGCCCGCGCCAGCCGCCGACGACGACAGCTTGCTGCTGAGTCCGCCAGCAATTTGCCCGGCAACATTGCCGACGGCGCTGGTGACGTTATCTGCAAGCTGGGACGCTGCTTGCGTCAACGGACTAAGCCCGTCCTTGGCCTGCGCAATCAGCTGAGCCTTCAATTCCTTGGCTTGCGGAATCATGTCCGACAACGCAATGAGCGACGTCAGGCTAAGCCCGCTTGCCGCGTTGGCGCCCGTCGCGCAACAGTTGTTGGTCAACCCGACACCGGAGCCCAGATAGTTGTTGCAGTAGTTCTCCGCGCCCGCAAATACGATCGGGGTGCAGTTCCGTGGATAGGCATTGAGATCGGGTGCCGTGGCCGCGACCTCGCAGGTCGCCGGCATATTGGCGAGCGTGCCCGACAGGTCCTGTACCGGGCCGCCGTTGCACGTGACTGGGATCGGCTTTCCGGTCTCCTTGCAGACGTCCTGAGGTCCCATCACCGGGATCATGCAGTCGGTCGTCGTGCACGAGGGGTTATTTGGATCGGGCTGATAGCCGGTTACGACCTGTACTTGCGTCGGCGTGCACGTGTTGGCCTGGCTGGGTGGCTTCCCGGTTTCCGCACAGACCATGCCGGTGTGAATCGCATTGATCATCTGCGTTGCAGCAGCGAAACTTCCAAAGTCAGCGTTCGATTCCTGCTGCGGGTTGTGGCAAGCATTGCCCAAGCATCGAACGGCACCGCCGCACACTTGCGATACCTTCCCGGACGCGTCGGTGGTCGATGTGCAGCCCGAGAAGAGGCTGCTCAGGAGGCGCGGCTGGCCCGCTGGATCAGCGCCACCATTCATGGTCTGGAGACTGTCAGCGGCGCTCGAGCCCAGCGCGGTTCCGAGATCGCGGCTCGTTCGGCCGCTGTTCGCGGAGTGATACAGCCACTGGGCCGGCGAATTGCTGTTGGGATTCGCCGCGGCGGCCTTGTCGTTCAGCTGCTGTTGGTACGCGTCACTCTGCAACGCCGCGGCGTTGGTCGAACCGCCATAGCTGCTGGTGTACTGCTGCAGCTGAGATGCCCCGTACGAGGACGGAATCGCGTCGTTCGCGCAAACCTGCCCTTTGGTGGTGTCGCAGTTCGCGCTGCCGGAGGTGCCATAACTGGCCGGCCCCTTCGCGAGGCTATTGCCCATCTGGACGAAATTGGACTGGCCTGGCGCACCGAGGAGCATGCTCTGGGCGTCGGAATAGTCATCGGCTCGAGCCGCGGGCAAACCGGCAGCGCAAATTCCTGCGAGAACGGCAATAGCCACTACGAACCGCCTCACCTGCTTCAATGACGCCGCATTTATCTCGTTCTCCTTCCCCCCCGCCATGCGGGGCACACTTTCTGCATTGACCGCTCGTCGATCACACTTCCCTTCAACCCCCGCCCACGCGGGGCACACGCTTTCTTCCCGACGTGCGTCGCACCGGCCGTCCTTCAACCCCCGCGGACGCGGGGCACACTGTTCAGGCTCATCGAAATTTCTCCGTGCGATCCTTCAACCCCCGCGGACGCGGGGCACACCCTGAAAGTGTGTGGGAGAACTCTCGAATTCAGAAATACAAAAGAGAGAAGAGAGCCGACAGGCTTCGCCGGCCCCCCACAAACCAAACCCGCCCTATTCAAACTGCCCACTCGCAATCGCAAGCGCAACGGCATGCACTCGGTTTCGAGCATCAAGCTTGGCCTGGGCTGCGACGATCCGCCCTGCGATGGCGTGCTCGCTGATGCCTAAATGGCGGGAAATTTCCTTGTTGCTCATGCCGACAGCCACACACAACAAAGTTTGTTTTAGAAGTGGGGAAAGGCGAGGAAGGCGCGTGCGGGTCGCGGCGCCGGTAAGAAGTTTGACTAAAGCGACTTGGTCGTATTCGAAGACAGCAACGCTAGAATTGCAATCAGCCATGATTTCACCTGTCAGTAGGTGGGTTGTGGTCAGGCTCGACGCGGTGTTGGCGCACCGTGTTGGGCCGCTTACTGCTAATTCATCGTCTCTATCCCAGCTCTCGCGCGATGAGCTTTCGGACGAGCTGCGCGATTGTTGTGTCGTTCTCGACGGCTCGGATCTTTAGCCGGCGATGGGTCTCTGGGTCGAGATCCAGGTTGAGCCGCACCGGTTTCGGTGGGCGTGATCCGGCCTGCGACTGCACCATGGCCGCGCCAGCGGCGAATTCTTCGGCTGTCGCCGGTGGGCTTCCCGGTGCTGCCTTGGTGGCCGTGCTCGGGCCAATCTTGAATTTACTCATTAACTCAACTCCGATGAGTTACTCAAACACTCATTTATTACGCTTCGAGTTCGAAGAACTCTTGGGATAACAGCTGGATCTCGGCGCGGGCCTGGTGGTTATCCCTCTCGACTACGCCCTGCCCTCCTAGCAGTGCATCGCGATAAGCCTTGCGATCGCGAATGATTGTGTCGGCCAGCTCGAGCTGGTCGAACTGTTCCAGCAGTTCGCGGGCGTCTTCCGCTTCGCGGATGACGGGGTTGGACGGGGCCATCGACAGAACGGCTACGGCTTTCAGTTCCGGATTCAGGCCACGCGCGAGGGAGACCAGTTCATTGACCTTCGGGAGCGTTTCGAGATCTGCCTGGCTTGCCTTTGTGGGGACCAGCATAAGGTTGGCGACGGCCATAGCCGAACGCATTTCCCGCGAGTCACGGCCGCCGGCATCCACAACGATCACCTGATAGCGCTTCGACAGGTCACGAAGCGTCGTGGCCACATCCCCAGTCCTTTGCACGCAGGGGATCGACGGCTGAATGCCGGCCTCGTCGCGTCGCTCGATGAATCGCGCGCATGTCGCCTGTCCATCCGTGTCCACAAGCACAACATCGATACCCTGATGCCCAAGGTGGACAGCAAGATTGGTCGCGATAGTCGACTTTCCGACGCCGCCCTTTTCCGCCGCAACCAGCACAATCATGAGAATCACCTCAAATGAGTTGAGTAATTGAGTTGATTCTAGGAGTTGAGTAATTGAGTGTCAATGGCCGTGAGCCCGAAAATCAATCGGGCATGCTTATGCGCTGGGCAAGGCTTGTGGACGAGAAACGAAAACGCCGGGCCTACGTATCGTCGTAGGTACCCGGCGGGTAGAGATGAGCGCCACGACAGCTGTGAAGCAGTCTTATTTGGGTCGCTGGATGTCATTTAGGCTACCCTTCATTTACCGTAAGGCAGACTGCTTTCTTGGCCACAGAGCCTTTACAGGCAAGAAAATTCAGAAAGTAGCGAGGAATACGCATATCTAGATAATATTTGGTGGGTGGTGTAGAAAGCGAGCATGTTGCCCCCTGGAGTGGCCCATGCCCCCTATTACCGACACCCTCATTGCCGCGATTGCCAAACTTGACCCGCTCAGCATGGCCGTCTTTTTCGTTGGCGCGACCGGCCTCGCGGCTATCTGGCTCGCTGCGAGCGTCGTCAAACATATCGCTCGGGACAAGACGAAATGAGCGGCGCAACGTGGTCGAAGATGCCGTGTAGCTGGCAGATCTCGAAAGAGGCCCACGAGAAAATCCGTGGTGTTTCGCCAGGAATCGCCATTGCGGGCCTCAAGCTGTATATCGGGCTCTGTCTGAAGGCGAACTACGCTCCTCGAAAAGGGCTTCCAGAAACGGGGTGCGTGAAGCGGTCCGTAGAGCAACTTTGCAAGCTCGGGGGTCTTTCGAAGCCCATGGTTATCGCCGGCATAAGGGCGCTGCAGGCATGGGGAATGATTGAGCTTCGGGGCGGGAGGCCGGCGACTTACCGCATCGCCGAGTACGAGACTGCGAAATACTGGACCAAACTGCCTAGTGAGCATCTCTACGATGGCGGACTGGGTACGACAATGCCGCTCCTCGAGACGTTACCGAATCGGAGCAAGACCACTCTGCATGCGCTGCAGATGTATCTGTATCTGGCGTCGATACGTAACCGCGCTTCAAATAAAGCGACGGTTACCTACTCCCGTATGGCCGAGGTACTCGGGATTGGCCGCAACGACATCTCGCGGGCGATCTCCGCGCTTGTGTCTGCCGATCTACTCAGCGTTCGGCTTGGCGAGATTGATGACCACCATACGTCGGAGCGTCCGTGCAACGTGTATTGGTTACGAGGATCGATATCAAACGAGGATCGACTGGACGCCGCTTTCCAGGCAAGCCAAGTGGGGTATGCGGAACACCTTTAGGGCGCATTGGCCAGCAACCGCAGAGGGAGGGGGAGGGTATGATGCACTGGCAATCATGGCTCTTGCCGAAAATCATCGCGGTTGCCGGTGCCAGCGTTAGCCCCATGCGGGCCAACTGGCTCAGCAGATCATGCACTACTACCTGGCATCTATGGGGATCCCGTTCAAATCGGTTTTGCAGCAATTAATGCTTGTGCTTGTTGGTTATTTGTCATCCAGTTGGCCGTAAGTGGGCAGCGGAATGCGATGAGCTCCTGAATCTTCTGGAAATCCACGGCCAGTGGTCTACTAATGATCGGCTCATGATGTGCAATGCGGTTTCTCAGCTGTCGGATCGATTCCAAGTCATCGTAAATTTTTTTGCGGGACTGCTGGACGGTCCAAGCAGGGTTCAGGAACGGCATGACAGTGTTGAGATGAAGATTCCAAATCTGCGCATCGAAACGGCCGGTGAACATCTTTTGCCAAAAAGCGAACTTTAGCTCTGCGATGGCCTTCCCGGTCGACGGCTGGCGGTTGCGCGCGCTTTGCAGCTCCCTGCGCAGGCTAAAACCCTGCGGCGGGGACGGCAAGCTACCTTCAAATGCCGGCGCCCACGGCCAGTTCGCGCCATATACCGCAGCTAGAGCATCAGAAACGGCATTCCGCACCACCACTTCGCATAAGTGCAGGGGGGCAAGCATGGCACCGGAGACCTTGGCGTTCCATGCGTACAGCGCCAAAGCGCCCGGCAACTGCTGTGGATCCCGAGTCGCCGCCTCATAGGTGCCTACGCGAGCAGCCGAAAGCGCATTCTTGATTGCCTGGGTTGGGGGAATTGCAGCCATGTTTGGGAAGTTGTACAATGTTGGTACTAGCCACTAGGGATCGCGGGAAACTGCCCCTAGGGACAAACGACAGTGCAGTAAGAAAAAGCCCACCTCTCGGTGGGCTTTTTTGATTCTACCGTCCCTTATTTCTTGTGGCCATAGACGGATTCGCACTAGGTCACGTCTTGACGTAGATAGCGGGGTTGTCACTCCGTCTGCAGCGAACCTTACGTCAAATGAAAACGCCGGGCCTACGTATCCTCGTAGATGCCCGGCTGGTCGCGGATTCATTTCTTGCCGTAGGTGGCGTCGTGATCCGGCGCGATCGTCAGAAGCCGCATGTACTCCCCATCACGATAAGCGGTTGCCCGCCGGGCTTGCGTGATACGCAACGAGTACATCGCGTCAATCCCAGCAGGTGGCTGCACGCTGGTGATCTTCTCCCACTTGAGTCCGGAGTCCTGATACACCTGATTCCAGCTCATGAGCAGCAGTTTCTTGAGGGTCGCAAGGACCCGCGATGCTTCGGCCTTGTCCAGTGCTACCCACTGCCGCTGGAAGACCGGATTATTTAGGTCCAACTTTACGAGGTCGTCGTTTTTTTTCCTCATTGCCCAACTCGTTCAAAAGGGCGTCGAGGTTCGATTCCTTGGGTGCGTTCCCTTGGGCCCAAGCGAGCGCCTCCTGCAGGTCACGTTGTGCCTGTGGAGCATGTAGCCACGCTTCGTTTTCGGGAATCACGAGTGCGGTGCGGACGAGCCACACACCCGGCTCGCGCTCTTCGACGAGCACTTGCCGGCCAGCGTATTCCTTGCCAAGCGAAATTTGCCCGCTGGAACCGACCACCTTGACGCTGGTTTTCGGGTCATGCAGGTTTGGATTCATGCTGGTACGCCTAACTGTCGATAAGTCCCCAATTTGTCGGGCCGAGAGAAGATAGGGATAGTTCGCTCGGCGGGTAAGCCCCCGAATCATATGGTCAAGATGCTCTCTAAGCGGTTATGGAGCATGAACGCATGATAGCACAACCGCATGATTCGAATGAGAGGAGCTGTGGGCCAGCGAGTTGCCGGAGCTCGCTCGCAAGAATAAGAATATCTACACCCGTCCGGAGCACGGGTGTCCGAAGCTGTTCGAGCTTCTCGAACAGCTTCCGCAAAGCCCGGAGGCCATTATTCCGGTGGCGAATGAGGTTCTGCCTGTTCCGGAGGCGAACGCCGGCGCAGAACAGATCATTCAGATTCAGCGTCCCCAGTAACGGACTTAGAAAAGCGGCAGACCCTTCTCGACGCCGTCCTTGGTGCGGATCAGCAGATGGGCCCCGTCCGCCTGCTCGCTTTGAAGGTAGTCGTACACAGCGAGCGCACGCCGGATGACCTCGCCCATGCTGTCGGCATGAACGTGGTCACGAAGCCGTTCGAGCTGTTCCTTGACCTCAACCGGCATGTCGAGATTGAGGCGAACTTTCGGCTGCTTTCGGGCTGGGCGCATTTGATTTCCAGTTACTCGGTACGGGCCTCGCGACGGCAGCGGCTCAGTTTTTGCCCGCTGCTAGCCGTCACGGCGACCGCCCACAACGCCCAGCAATACGATGGCGAAGAAGGCGGCGTAGATGATCGATGTGTGCGGCGGGCTTCTGTAGGCATCGATCGCAACGGTTGCGACGATCGCCACAATGGCCAGATTGGGCCTTTTGAAGCGAGTCAGATGGCTGACTACATCAGCGAGCCAGCCTGCAGATTCCTGAACGTCAATATCTGCGTATCTGTTGAGAAACTTTTCCAGTTCCTTTGGCGGTTTCATGCTTTGTTCTCCGGGGCAAAACTGCCTCGGAGAACACGGAGCGCGAGCGCACGTGGAACCTCCCGATGAGAATCATCGGGTTCACGGGCTGACGCTCCGCGTCTCCAGCTGCGTCCTCGGAGAGCGCCCTTTTCGTTCGGGTAGCTTCCGGTCGGGAAGGAGAAAACGGGCAGGTAAAACAGGGACTGCCATCGGCGAGGTCTTCGCCGGTACAACTATTACCATTGGCTCATGCTAGAGAAGGACGCAATGACTCTCATTGCAAGGCCTGGTGTGACTTCGAATGCCCCATCGACTTAGTCGACCGAAGACATCCGCTATCTGACGATAACTATGATGCTGATAACTCGGCCAGCTGAATGAAGGCCGTGTCGTTAATATACACAAGAAATCTGGGTGTTGCAAGAGATGCCGTACGTCGAAGTCGCTGTCGCGTTATCTCGCGATCTATATGTGATAATGTCCTTTATCACATATATGACAGGAGCTGTCGTGGGCCAGTTCTCACAAGAAGAAATCGAACGCGGGATAGCTCGCCTCGACGAGCGGATTGCTAACCTCCGTGCCTTCGATGTCCAGACTGCGTCGAAAGGAAATCCTCCATCGCTCGAAGGTCTCCAGTCTGATATCGCTGATACCCTGGAGCGGATCTTCGGCCGTAATACCCCCGCCTATCGGCGCTTCCAAGGCGCGGCGCGTCTTATCGTTCCGGCTCAGGGTGGCGGCTTTTTCGGCCTTCGCCCAATCCACGAGTACTACCCGGATGAGTTGGCCAAGAACATTGGGCGATCAATTGCGCTCCTCGAGGCCGCGCAGCGCGTGTTGCGGGAAGATCTGGCAGATGCGCAGCATGCGACGGCATCCTTGCCAGTGCCTACGGGACCGGAAACGTCGACACTCTCACGGCGCGTGTTCGTGGTCCACGGCCACGACGGCGAGGCGCGCGAGACGGTTGCTCGCTTTCTAACAGCGATGGGTTTCGAGCCCGTCATCCTGCACGAGCAGGCGAACCAGGGCCGCACGATCATCGAAAAGTTCGAGGCGCATGGTGACGTTGGCTTCGCGGTGGTGCTGCTCACGCCTGACGATGAAGGACGCGCCAAGGGCGGGGAGCTACAGTCGCGCGCCCGGCAGAACGTCGTGCTCGAGCTCGGCTATTTCATCGGGAAGCTCGGGCGGGGCAAGGTATGCGCGCTCAAGCGTGGCGAGCTCGAGCTGCCGAGCGACTACCTTGGCGTCGTGTGGGAAAGGATGGACGACGGCGGAGGCTGGAAGCTGGCCCTAGCTCGTGAACTGAAGGCAGCGGGCCACATTATTGACGGGAACAAGGTGATCTAGGCATGAGCCTGCCCGTCTCAGTCAGCAGCGTTGCCTTACCCGCGCTCGTGACAGCCGCCGGCGAGCGCGCGGGTGTGCGCTTTATCGAGTTTTTCGCGTCGGCGATCCGCAACCCGAACACCCGCCGTGCCTACGCGCGCGCGGCCAGTGACTTTCTGACCTGGTGCAACGAGATAGGCGTATCGTCAATCGCGGCCGTGCAGCCGCTGCACGTTGCCGCGTGGATCGAGCGGCAGGCGGCCACGCACGCGGCGCCGACCGTCAAGCAGCAGCTCGCGGCGATCCGTCACCTGTTCGACTGGTTGGTGACCGGCCAGGTCGTGCCGGTCAACCCGGCCGCATCGGTGCGCGGGCCGAGCCACACGGTCCGCACCGGCAAGACGCCGGTGCTCGAGGCGAGCGAGGCGCGGCAACTGCTCGACAGCATCGATGTGACCACGCCCGTGGGGCTGCGCGACCGCGCGTTGATCGCGCTGATGGTGTTTTCGTTTGCACGGATCGGCGCGGCGCTGGCGATGCGGGTCGAGGATGTGTACGTACAGAACCGCCGGCTGTGGGTGCGCCTGCGCGAGAAAGGCGGCAAGGCGCACGCGATGCCGTGTCACCACACGCTCGAGGCGTATCTGCACGCCTACCTCGAGGGCACGGGGATCGCGGCCGAGCCGAAAGGGCCGCTGTTCCGCACGATCGCGCGCGGCACCGGGCGACTCAGCACGACCCGCTTGCCGCAGGCCAACGCGTACGCGATGGTGCGCCGGCGTGCGGCGGCGGCCGGCATCGCGACGGCGATCGGCAACCATACGTTCCGCGCGACCGGGATCACCACCTATCTCAAAAATGGCGGCACGCTCGAGAACGCCGCGGCGATGGCCAATCACGCGTCGACCCGCACCACACAGCTGTACGACCGGCGTCACGACGCCCTCAGCCTCGACGAGGTCGAGCGGATCCATCTCTGAAAGGCAACTCACCTGGATGTCATCCAACCGAACAGCGTGATGCTGATACGCAGGCATCTTTCCAGCGTTTCCAACCAGCGGTTGAGTTTTTTATGGGGTTCTTCCGTCATGACGGCATGCTCCAAAGGTGTGTGTTGTCACAACACAGCGACGTGTGCGTGAGTCGATATGTTTGATGCACCCAAGGCCGGCATTGCGGCGGATTTTCCAAAACACGCGGGTGGTTAGGAAAAATCCTCGGGGCATCGTTTGAGCGGCGTGGTATGGAGCTTGACGCCACGCATTCGACCGGTCCACGTGTGGGTTATGTACTCAGCCCCAACACAACACAACGCTACACAACACAAGGCACAACACAACACAGGCCGCAACACAACACATCGTCCCGATGTGTGGGCAGTCAAGCCGGCGTGGGCAATTTTTCCGGCGGTCGAGTCATTCGAGGTAAGTTGGGTGGCCGCCCACGTCCGCGACCGGCGATTTGCACCGGTGCAAATCAATTTCTAACGTCAGAAGCCGGCCGCGTTGCAACGGTCCCCGCTTGGACTCGCGGGATGAGCAATTGCCCCCCCCCCAAAATCGATATCACGCACTAGGATCAACCCATGGAAAACGTCCACAGCTTCGTTGCCGCTAACGGCTGCCCCGTGATCAAAGTCGTGCGCCCCAGCGGGGTCACGGGCTATGTCGCTGCCGCCGTCCCGCGCGACGCGCTGCTTGGGCTCCACAAGAAGCTCATGGCCAGCCTGAAGCGCCCCCTTGCCGAGCGACGGGGCAACGAACGGCAGGAACAACGCCGGCGCCTTGAGCGCGTCATGCGCAAACGCCGGCAGGCTCAAATCCGCGCAAGCTGCCTGCACGCGCGGTTCCTGCTGGTACGAAGGCGCGGAGGCTAGCCGCCAGAAAGAGAATCGCGACAATCGGTGTCAGGGCCACGAAGAGGAAGGTCATGACGTTCATGGAGCTCGTCCAGTGCCTAACACTGGGCGCTTGCCGCGCGCGATGATGCTCGGCGGGAGCCCGCCTGGTGTCCAGTCGTCGGGCAGTCGCCGTACGTAGGGGAGGAAACTGGGGAGTTCCGGCGGTGGGCCCCGGCGCAGCCGACGCCATTCGCCGCGAATGTACTTGGCGAGCTCGCCAACCTGGCGACGCACGAGGCGAAAACCGGCAGTCCGGTACAAGTACCGGACGAGCTGCTGTAACTCTTCCGTGTCGGCGCTGGCAATGGCGGAGTGAAGTCTTGAGCGCCATTGCTTCATCGCCTCGGCGGTGAAGCGCCAGGACCAACCCACGCCATCGTGGATCAACTCGTAGGCAGCAATCGTGATGCGCTTCCTGGATGGGTCAAGCAGCGGCTCTTTCATGACCAAACCTGCACCGGCGGTAACCATCAGGAACCCCGTTACGGCCCCATCGGCATCCCCAACGGTCAGAAATTTCGCGCAAGCCAAGCCTGCGCGGCGCCGGCGCCATCGCGCCTGTTTGCTGATTTCCGTCTCGTAGGCGGCCGCGAATTTGCGCTTCAGCTGCGCCGCCTTGGCCTCGTCGCATCGGATGATCTGGTAACCCGTGTAGCCTTTGATGAGGGCATCCTGGACTCGTTGCATGAGCACAAAAATGTGTTGGTAATGACCGGACATTGCGATACCTAATAAAGATACCTAATTGATTTGAGAAGGGCTTCTGAGGCAGAAAAACACCGACAAGGCGAGACAGAATAACTAGAGGTTCCGGAACGCAGAAATTCCACCTTCCCCCGCGCATATCAATGTGACCGTGAGTAACGGGGAAGGGGCCGCCACCTCCTGCAGCAAACCGGGGGGCCGCCCCCCCCCCGCCAATACACACACGTCGCTGAAGTCGGCACGCCAATGCTGACGAGCACGCCGTAGCGTGGTGCCCCTAATCGGGCTCGCCATGCTGCAACGGGCGCTGGGAGCTGTAATGCTCTCTTCGACCCAATCCCCGTTTGGGGCGAGCGTTGGGCGACGAGGACACGGACGGCGGGAGGAAATGCCCGCCGGTCCTGGTCGTTGCGAAATCGGGTGAAAGTCCCGACCGTAGGACCTACCGAAAGGGGGTGATGCGTGCCGCACACGTAGGCTTCTGAGGCCGTGGAAACACGGCAGGGCACTGAGGCGAAAGCTGGAAGTGCTGGCAGCTTGGGAAACCTGGCGTCGATGTATAGCTCAAGCGTGTAACGGGGTCCCTCGAGGATTCTGTGCGGAGTGTTGTAAAGCCTGTGGTTCAAGGGGTGGAAGCCTTGGGCTAGCTAGGCCGCGACGAAGCGCATGCGTAGTACCTGACTTGCTTTGGAACCTCGGAGCAGGGAAACCCGAAAGACGGGGTAGGGCCACAGGCCCAAGCGCATGTAGTGGAGCGGGCAGGCGTTGCATCACGCAGTAGCAACGATTTAACTCGGGAAGCGCTGACTGCCGACAACCTTGGGTGGCACCAAGGTAGGCAAAAGCGTGGGAGCGTGGCTCAGTAGCGCGTCGATCTCCCCTGTTCACCTAGCAGTGATGGGAGAGGGAGCGAAAGGCCGCAGCGTGCGTTGTGATGTGTGTGTGTTGTGTGGCGTGGTCGGGCTTGGCGGCCCGACCTTGTTAAGCATGGGTACGTGTGGTTCGTGGCGAACCGAAAAGCTGTGCACTGACTATGACGATGGGCTTAGCCCCAACTGAGATGCGATTCATTCGCAACAATGGCTGATGCCAGGCGGAAGTTCGCCCGGCAACTTTAAAGGAGTGCTATGGCAATACCGACAGGGGGTTTCCCCACCGACCCGATCCGGCGGATCGGAGCAGATAGCAGCAATGCTGCTTGTTTGATCTATAAAACCCTCCGTGCGCCCTTTGGGGCCGCGGGGGGTTTTCTCGTCTGGCGAACCTGTCCGCATTTTTGTGGGCGAGGCGGTTGAACG
>NZ_CAJPHE010000040.1:0-24032 GCF_905339875.1 Burkholderia sp. BCC1998 | reverse complement strand
CCAGATTCGGCGATCCGCGTCTACGTTCTCTGGAACCATGTATTGCTTGCGTCAGCGCTATCGCGTTAGACACAGACCATTCGGTATGTAAACTATACTCTTCAGTATTCAAGGTCAACAGGAAAAAATCTGCGACAGTGGCTCTCAACGCGGGTGCTTGAGATCGAGCACCTGAAGCTCACAATCGAAAAACGCGCCGCATGCAGTTCGGCCGGAAATCGGAAAAGTTGGATTGCCAGATCGAGCAGCTTGAACTGCGGCTTGAGGGCCTGCAGGTCGACGAAGGCGCCGCCGATGTTGCGGCCACTCACGAAACAGCCGCGTCGCGACGGTGCGAGCCGCAAGCCGTTGCCCGATCACCTAGAGCGTGAAGAGCGAATCCACTTGCCCGGTGCCGCTGACTGCCCTGATTGCGGTGGGCGGCTCAAGCCGCTGGGCGAAGACATCGCTGAGCAACTCGAATACGTACGGGCGCGCTTCCGCGTGATTCGTCAACGGCCGCACGAAGACAGGACGTCTGTGGGTCCACGTGCGCATTGATCGGCCGAGTGGCTCCGACGAAGCGCCGGCGGTCTGGTTCGCCTACACGCCTGATCGCCGCGGAGAGCATCCGCAGCGGCATCTCGCTCGCTGCGCCGGCGTGCTGCAGGCTGACGCGTGCCGGCTACGCCGGGCCGTATCGCGGCGACACGGATCACGCCAACGCAGCTCACGAGCGCAACGAGGCCGCACAGCTGCTGCGAGATGCCGCGAAAGCTGACCTCTGGGTGATTGAGGGAACTTACGGCTCGCTCGTCAATGAGATCTGTACCGACTTTACGGCACTGATCTGGCTGTGTCTGGACGAAGCGGAATGCGTTGAGAACATTCGCCAACGCGGTATACGTCGTCGAGGAGACGCGGCTTCCTTCGCAGCATCGTTGGATTGGGCTTCGACGTATCGAAGCCGTCAGGGGCCGAGTTCATACATTGGCCACCAGGGACTGTGAGGACTACCGGGCAAACAAGCGCGTTCTTCGATCACGCGATGCTGTAATGGTCTTCTTGGATAGTTGTGAAACGTAGCGTGTCGTCGCGACTCAGTCGCGTGCACGCGGCGCCTATATCGATACGGTAGTGTCTATATGGCGTTGGAGGTTCGACGCTTTACAACTCCAATCCTAAAAACATATATGCCGTTCAGGTCTTTAACTAAGCGGCATTAGGTATACTTTTTCCGAATTCAACGATCGTCAATCGTTGCTCTATGCAGTTCCGACATACCAACCCACGTCGCCACACGGGAACCGCTTCCGCTTCAACCTCGTCGTGGATACGAGCTCGCCGACTGGAAACGTAGCGCTGTTTGATACCAACACGCGATGCTCATCGTTGAATACGCCGCAGTCGACGACTGCTTTACTCAAAAGCGGCGCAAGCATCCTCTCGAAGTCATCGAGAAGGAAGTCGCCCGCCACCACGCCGATAAATCGGTCGTTTATCCGGATTGGACAAGCCAGCGTCAACAGATAACGATCAAGATCTACATATGGCCCTACAGCAACTCGACGACGCCCCTCTCGAGGCAGGCTCACCCAGTCCGCATTGAGATAGTCGTAAAACGCGCCGCGCCAAGGAACAACCCCGTTTTTCGTCGTATAGATCGCTCCCTCCACGTCGCGTTCGATACATTCGACCCAATGGGGTAGACCCTCGATCACGCCGACGTCAATGACGACTCCCATGCTGGAGACGATCGGGTGTGAGCTACCAAGCGCACGGACCATTCGCTGCTTACCATGCTGAAGATCCGTTGTCCCGATCGCTCCAGACGCATCTAGCAACGGCATAAGATCCTCGCGATAACCTTCGGCGAGTGCCTCCAACTGGACAAATGTTTCGTCGAGCACCGAGCCGATTTGGCCGGCTATGCCAACGAACGTGTCTTTCAAATCAGAGATTTTCGTGGCCATTTTCTAAACCGCTTGCTCCGCAATAGCCTGCAGGCGAAGACGAACAAGATAGTCAAACGTTTGGGACGCGTGAGCTCTCGCTAGCGAAGTCGCCTCCTGTTCGTCGCGCGCTTCAAGTGCTTCCGTTATCCGCTGCAGCGTCCGCTGGGCCTCGGCTCTATATGCGCCATCTTCGTGAGCAAGTCCGAACAGCCAAGTGTACTTCTCATAAATTTCCAGGAGTGCCGCGCTCAAGCGGACCGACTGCGCGGCAGACGCAAGCTCGACGTCAAATCTAGCGTGCGCCCTGCTTGCATCGCTCAGCGTTTGGCCGCTGTTAATGCTCCTGGCATAGTCGAGTAGGCGGCGGCGATTTGCGCTCGACGATCGACGCGCCGCCAATCCTGCACACTCTGAAAGCAACATACCGCGCCAATCTGCAAGGTCTCTCAGCGAAACTGAGGACATGTTGCAGAGTAAGCGGAGGGCATTCTGATGCACGGCGGTCGAGCGTCGACGCACCACCGTACCCCCACCTCGGCCTGGACGCGTCTCAACTAATCCCTCGGCCCGCAATTCCGCCAAAGCCTCACGCAACGAAAAAGCACTAACTCGCAACTGGCCCGCCAGTGCGGCTTCCTTCGGCAATAGCTCCCCGTCTTCCAAGAAACCCAAATCAATTGCAATTCGCAGCCGCGCAACGATGCTCGCGGTTCCTGACAAACCGCTTATGGGTGAGAACATCGCCGAGTGCCACGGTACCGCGTGCTGCTCTGAAGAACGCGTAGCGATCTCTTCCGGTGGCCTGCGGACTCGAGCTGCATCTCTTAACATAGGCGGGTGGATCTCTGCGCGGAAGACGGTTGGATGAAATCGGAAGGTGGCGAGCTTCGGCTACCAGCCCACGATCAAGCGAGGTTGACCGGTCTGCGTAGCGGAGGCAACCCCTCACTCCGTCGCCGATTATACAGACCGGACCGTCGTTGTTAGGGGCGTGCTCGAACGCCCCACCAACTCGACACTTCCAACCGATGCACATGGGTTGCAAGGAACGTGCACCTGCCAAAGCAGGACGGCATTGATGCGAGCTTTGCACCCTGGATAGTTGCAACATCTGTCGGCTAAACCTACCGGGCGCAAAACGAAAACGGCCAAGACTCGATGCTTGGCCGCCATGCACATTGCTATCAGGTATTGTAGTTCCCCGCGTCCCATTTATATTGCTTACGCCAATCCTTCGGCAATCCTGCGAATCGCGACAAACCAAGTTCCTTGATTGGAATGCTGCTCTCTCCTGTCAACGTCAGCTCCGCCATTGCCTTTCCGATAGCAGGCGACAGACCAAAGCCATGACCAGATGTTACTGCCACGAACATACCTTCCGGTCCGTCCACCTTATCAAGGACGATGGAATGGTCGGGCGTGAGGTCGATCACACCACCCCAGCAGCGCAGCAGCGGGACATTTGCTGCCGAGGGTAGCAGCTCCGCTACTCTTCTAGCCGCATTGCGGAGGATCGGCGTCGTCGGCTTCTCGGGCTCCGATGTCAGATCAACATCGATCCACTCGTGTGGTCCACCGTTGAAATGCAGGTTTCCACGATGAGTCTGGCGAACCGATACGCCGTTCCCAATCATTGCGAAAGTGAACATAGGGGGCAACGGTGCCGAGACCATCGCTTCAAGTCTGGCTGCAGCGACAGGTACATATCCGCCGACCATCTCCGCAATCAAACCTGCCTGCGGGCCAGCGCAGTTGACGATACGCGGGGTTGAGATTTCTCCGC
Source organism: Burkholderia sp. BCC1998 (assembly GCF_905339875.1). Taxonomy (NCBI): domain Bacteria; kingdom Pseudomonadati; phylum Pseudomonadota; class Betaproteobacteria; order Burkholderiales; family Burkholderiaceae; genus Burkholderia; species Burkholderia sp. BCC1998. The sequence continues at coordinate 20,315 of NZ_CAJPHE010000040.1, read as the reverse complement.
TCGGCGTTTTGATCCCCGAAATTGCACCGCCCGACGTCATGATCGACAATACAGGCGAATTCTCCAGAATCGTCACACCGCGATCACGTCCTGCCCAAGCAAACGCCTGAGCCGTGCGTTGCGGATTGGCATGCCCACCATGAGTCGTATGGATCCCGCCAACGACCGATTCGCTCAAATAGGGTAGCAGTTCCCGCGCTTCCTTTCCATCAACCAGGCGGAAAGGAAAGTCAGTCTTAGAGAATGCAGCATATGTGGCCTGCATATCTTCCCATTCATACGGAAATGCAGCCCACAGACGACCGTTCGGGCACCACTCAGTCACGTACCCGAGTTCGTCATCCAAGGTATTCCAAATCCGCTCCGCTTCCGCGGCAACTCGCGCTTCGATGGGCGTTTCGCCGCGAAGGCTCAAATACCCACTGGCACGGCCCGACGCCTCCCAAGCAGCTTTACCCTTGTCCAATACAACGACTTTCGCTCCGGCTTTCGCGAGCCAGTATGCAGTCGAAAGCCCTACAACTCCAGCACCTACAACAGCTACATCAGCGGTTTCCATGAGACTCCTCTGCATATTCATTCGCCTCGATCGTTGCTGCATCGACCAACCAGACTCGGTTCATATCATTGGTGATCGGACGGCGGAGCAGGCCAGTACAGCCAACCGGCGCGCATCTCTTCAGTCTCGTCATAGTCAGCGATGATTTGCAGAGGAATGGGGCGTAACGGACAGCGATAAGACCCTGGGGTGATTTCTTCAAGGGCCTTTCCGGCCGCGTTCGCAAGCAGCATGGAAGACTGATCGCGGCAGCGCTTTCCTTGGCAATGTCCCATCCCGACGCGGGTCAGCCGCTTCACCAGATCTTGGCTAGACTGACCGATCTCCGAAAGGCCTTCGAGACCACCACACGGCACCCGATTTTGTGCTTTGAGGTAACCCGGAGGACTCACATTCAGCAATTCCTGACGTGATACTTCCTCGCATTGACACACCATAACATCCAGCCCCTGGACACGCACAAATGCGTCCAGCCACTCGGTCGGCGGATAGTTGGCAGCCGTTCCCTGACACTCGATGCGCCGCTCTGCATCGACCGGCAATGCGTCGCCACTACCCACGTTCGCCGCGATGTAGCGTGCTGCTCGCCGCCCCTGTGCTTCTGCCTCGGCCTGATCAAGCAACATAGTTTCCGTCAATCCTGCGCCGTCGCCCACTACGAACACGTTCGGAACACTCGTTTGCATGTTGGCACTTACAACAGGCACCCACCCTCCGAGCTCGCGTCGAAATTCGGTCTTACAGCCGGTGACCGAGGCGAATTCGATGTTCGGAATCGCACCAAATGCCATACAAATGGTGTCGCACGGAATCTCGATCGCGCTTCCATCGATGGGTTGACGCATTTCGTCTACACGAACGAGTTCAACTCCATTGACCTCGGTTTCACCGATTGCGCGGCGGACGGCCGTCGAGAGATGAAACGCGACGCCTGCGTTCTTGAGGTTCTCAGCCAATTGGGGGTCGCCTTGTACGTCAGGCATGACCTCAACAATAGCCGCGACGGATACCCCCTTCGAGAGCGCCAACTGCGCTGTTCGCAGGCCAAGGTTGCCACTGCCGAGAATCACAATCTTCCCGCCGCCAAGTGCTTCGTAACGCGACAGCAGAGCGCTTGCTCCATTGGCGCCGAGAACGCCCGGCAAGTTCCAGCCCGGGAATGACAGGATGAGGTCACGAGTTCCCGGCGCAACAATCAGATAATCGTAATCGAGCAACGAACTGCGCTCGGCATCCGCAACGCCAATCTGATTTACCTTCTGATAAGTATTGTTTCTGCTCGGCCGAAAGCTTCCCCAAACTGCGGTCCCGGTGATGACGTCGACTCCGCCCTCGAGACACAGCATCAGAGGTTCGTTGGAACCCAAAACCCGCTCTGCAATTAGCCCCTGATCGGCCAGAACTGACGGAAGCCGCGCACCGTAGAAATACGGCGCATCGAGGCTCATAGCCGATACTTCTTGAGGATGCTCATCGAAGAGCGTCACCTGCATCCCTGCGCTTGCGGCTTCAAGAGCCGCCGCGCAACCCGCTGTGCCGCCACCAATAACAATCACGCGCTTAGATGTCGTTTCCATAGTCACACTTACAAATTTTCCGAACGCAGTTCTTTTACTCGTTCCACGAACGCAGGCAAAACGTCCTTCACATCCCCGACGACACCGAAACGGGCCACTCGGTAGATATTCGCATCCGGATCGTTATTGATCGCGACAACGGTCTTGACCCCTGAAATGCCAGCCAGGTGATGCACTGCGCCAGAAATTCCGACGGCGAAGTAGACATCCGGGCGAATTTTTACGCCGCTGAAACCAACTTGCTTGGAAGGTGGAATCCAGCCAAGTTCCACTACAGCTCGGCTGCCACCTACTCCAGCACCCAATGCAGCTGCCGCGTCATCAATCAACTTCCAGTTTTCCTTGCTGCCAATGCCAAGGCCGCCCGAAACAACAACCCGCGCAGTCTTCAGTTGCGGACCGACCCCAATGGGGTCAGCAATCTCCTCTAGAACCTCAGCCAGAGTATTGATTTCCGGCGCGTCGATCCTGTGAATGGCGCCCGCAACACCGGACTGCTCAATCGGCTCATTGCCACCTGGAGCAAGTATCGCCATACGCAACGGCCGGTTAAATAGGTACTCCGCCCTTGCAGCTCCACCGCTTACCGACTTCGTCGCCACGATTTCGCCCTTGTCAACTGCAATGGCAGTGCACGATGTAACGAGAGCAGCATCCAGTCGCGCGGCCAATCTAGGAACCCACTCGTTGGTTTCGGAGGACTGCTGGAACAGAACAAAGTCCGGCGACACCGCATCGATGATAGCTTTAGCCGAGGCGACGTACGCATCGCTAAGATAAGGCGTCAGTCGTACGTCATCCACACAATAGATGTCCGAACCAGCCATCTCGCTTAGTTGAGTCGCAACCTTCTCAATTCCGCTGCCAACAATTGCCCCCGCCACCGATGTATCGAGAACCTGTGAGAGTTGTCGCGCCGCCGCGACAACCTCTTGCGTGCCCGCGAGCAGTACCCCATTCGCAGCGGAACCAAAAAACAGAACGCCAGCCATCAGATCACTCCTTCTTCGTGCAATCGATCTGCGAGAGCCCTACCCGCTGCCGCGCCATCCCCCGCTGAAACAATTTCCGCGTGCACTGCGCCGACCTCTGGAAAATAGATTCGACGCAGCACCATGCTCGGCGCAGGCAATTCAACGCCAAGATCAGCGGGCTTAAGTGTTGGAATCTCCGCTTTCTTCGAGCTCATGACCCCTTTTAGCGATGGCGAGCGGGGTTTGTTGGCCTCATTCGAAATACCCAGCAAAGTCGGCAAAGCCGATCGAACGTGCTGGACGCCGTCATCGGTCAACCGCTCAACATGAACTCCCGCTGCCGTTACTTCAACCAGTCGCTTGACAGGCGACACTGCGCTCAGGCCGAGCTGCTCCGCGAGACGAAACAGAACCTGCCCATTATCGGTGTCAGATGATTGCCGGCCGCACAAAACGAGGTCCACCGGTTGAAGCGTCCGAATTGCCGCCCAGAGTAACGTCGCAACCACGGCAGGATCAGAGTCGATGCCGCCCGTCCCTTCAACATGAATCGCTTTGTCCGCGCCCATCGCGATTGCACGGCGGAGATGAGCCTTAAGCGCCTCGCTCCCGACACCCAGTACTGTGACTGAGCCGCCGATCGCCTCACGAATCTTGAGCGCTTCTTCAACGGCGTTGACGTCGTAACCGTTGGCCACGTCGCTTACGCCAGCCGGATTCGCAAGTGACTTCCCGTCAGGCCCAAGTACCAGACGCTCTGCCGGAGTGCTGGGGTCATGGACCTGCTTTAGTGTTACTACAATATGCATTTGTCTCTCCATCCGAATAGGCCGACCAATCACACTTTCGTCGGCCAGCAGGCTCCCGCCTCAGTTTCGCCTTTACACACTAGGGATATCCCCTACGCGCCCGCTCGGGCACCAGCACGACTATCGCGCACGGGACGTTCACGCACAAAAATACGACCCATAGATATAATAATTTGACCTCTCGGTCAGTATGCACCATCCTGCCGCGATGTCAAAAAAATTCAGGTCCCACCAACGATCAAAACTCTCGCGACTCTCGCAAGACAACGGGTCCACGGCTCGAGCAGCCGAACAACAGCTCTCGACCAAATCGGCGAGCCCGAACGCTGTCCTTGCGTATCGCAATTTCCGCGATATATACTAGGCGGTCAGTTTTTTATTATCAGCAGTTTTTCAAGCGCCGTCAACGAACCCACGTCCAGCGTGGCACAAGGGTTTCGGGCTTCCGAGGCCTTCAGGCAACCGAGGGGTACTCGGCAACCGGACGCCGGGAGAGCCAGGACCAGCCGTATCGTGGGCGAACAACTGCCCACCGCTGATAACGAAACGTGGACATCGGGTCCCCCCCAAATCATCGATGCATCGGAGGTCAAGATGAAGGTACTGGTGGCAGTTAAACGCGTGGTCGACTATAACGTCTCGGTTAGAGTCAAGTCTGACAATACAGGGGTTGACATTGCAACAGCCAAGATGTCGATGAATCCCTTTGATGAAATTGCAGTTGAAGAGGCGGTACGCCTGCAGGAATCTGGGGCGGCAAGCGAAGTTATCGTCGTCTCGTGCGGCGTCGCCCAAGGTCAAGAGACACTACGAACCGCATTAGCCATGGGAGCCGATCGCGCCATTCTCGTGGAAACTCAGCACGAACTTCAACCGCTCGCCGTCGCGAAGCTCCTGCATTCCCTTGTTGAAGAAGAGAAGCCTGGTCTCGTCATTGTTGGCAAACAAGCGATTGATGACGACTCCAATCAGACTGGTCAGATGCTCGCGGCGCTTGCCAGCATGCCGCAGGCAACATTCGCCTCAAAAATCGTCATCGCCGATGGAAAAGCAACTGTCTCTCGCGAGGTCGATGGAGGTGCCGAAACACTCGCCCTAACGCTTCCGGCCGTCGTGACGACGGATCTTCGCTTGAATGAGCCACGCTACGTCACGCTGCCGAATATCATGAAAGCGAAGAAAAAACCTCTCGCAGTAACGACGCCGGACGAATTGCGTGTGGACGTCAAGCCTCGCCTTAAAACACTCCGAGTCTCTGAGCCGGCGAAGCGCGCAGCTGGTGAAAAAGTCCCGGACGTCGCCACACTGGTGGCAAAGCTCAAGACTGAAGCCAAAGTGCTTTGAGAGAATGCGGAGATTGATGAAATGACGATTCTGGTAATTGCGGAACACGACAGCGCCTCAATCAAGGCGGCGACCCTGAATACGATTGGGGCAGCGCAAAAGATTGGTGGTGACATCCATTTGTTGGTGGCAGGTCACAACGCACATGCCGCAGCAAACGCAGCCGCAAAGATCGCGGGCATCAGCAAAGTGCTTCTGGCGGACGCACCGCACTTAGCGGATGGCTTGGCCGAAAACGTAGAGGCGACGGTACTCAACATCGCGACGAATTACACTCATGTCCTTGCGCCCGCAACCGCCTACGGAAAGAACGTTTTGCCGCGCATCGCAGCAAAGCTCGATGTTGCGCAAATTAGCGACATTACTGCCGTCGATTCGGCTGACACGTTCCAGCGCCCCATCTATGCTGGCAATGCGATCGCAACAGTGCAGTCGTTTGATCCAATCAAGGTGATCACGGTTCGATCTACGGCGTTCGATGCAGCATCGGACGACGGCGGGAACGCTGCAGTCGAGCCGATTTCTCCCGCTGCTGCGGCTGAGCGCATTCAGTTCGTCTCGCGGGAAATGGCCAAGCTTGAGCGGCCAGAACTCACAACCGCCACCGTAGTTGTGGCCGGAGGCCGCGGACTCGCTGCCAAGGAAAACTTTGAGTCCGTGCTTACGCCGCTCGCCGACACGCTGAACGCAGCAGTCGGTGCATCACGCGCAGCGGTCGACGCTGGCTATGCCTCAAATATCTATCAGGTCGGGCAAACGGGGAAAATTGTTGCACCTCGCCTGTACATTGCAGTCGGCATCTCCGGGGCGATTCAACATCTCGCGGGCATGAAAGACTCCCACGTTATTGTTGCGATCAACAAGGATGCTGATGCACCTATTTTCAGCGTCGCCGATTATGGTCTGGTTGGCGATTTGTTCGAGGTAGTACCTGAGCTGGTCAAGGCATTGCATTAAAGAGAAAAAGTCTGCCCAGAGGGTATGGTCGCACGCACACCTCTTGCAGCGAGTTGCCCTTCTGGAAACCTTACTCATTAACGGAGTTGTCGATTTATGGCAGTTGACGCCGAAATCCTGACCCAAGAACGCGAATCGATGGAATACGACGTCGTGATCGTCGGCGGCGGCCCCGCCGGGCTGTCGGCCGCGATCCGGCTCAAGCAGCTGGCCGCCGAGAAAGGCACCGAGATCGGCGTGTGCGTGCTCGAGAAGGGTTCCGAGATCGGCGCGCACATCCTGTCGGGCGCGGTGATGGACCCGCGCGCGATCACCGAACTGTTCCCCGACTGGAAGGAACGCGGCGCGCCGCTCGATGTCGAGGTGACGGAAGACCGCTTCCTGTTCCTGTCCGAGAACAGCGCGGTCACGACGCCGAACTGGGCGCTGCCCGCCAACTTCCAGAACCACGGCAACTACGTGATCTCGCTGGGCAACGTCACGCGCTGGCTCGGCCAGCAGGCCGAAGCGCTGGGCGTGGAGATCTTCCCCGGCTTCCCGGCCGCCGAGATTCTGTACAACGACGACGGCTCGGTGAAGGGCGTCGCCACCGGCAACATGGGCGTGGGCAAGGACGGCGAGCCGACCGAGAACTTCCAGCTCGGCATGGAGCTGCACGCGAAGTACACGCTGTTCGCCGAAGGCTGCCGCGGCCACCTCGGCCGCCAGCTGATCTCGACGTTCAAGCTCGACGCGAACGCCGATCCGCAAGCGTACGGGATCGGCATCAAGGAACTGTGGGAAATCGATCCGGCCAAGCACAAGCCGGGCCTCGTGATCCACACGGCCGGCTGGCCGCTGAAGTCGGACACGTACGGTGGCTCGTTCCTGTATCACATGGACAACAACCAGGTCGTGGTCGGCTTCGTGGTCGGCCTCGGCTACACGAACCCGTACCTGTCGCCGTTCGAGGAATTCCAGCGCTACAAGACGCACCCGTCGATCCGCGCGTTCCTCGAAGGCGGCAAGCGCGTGTCGTACGGCGCGCGTGCGATCACGGCGGGCGGCCTGCTGTCGCTGCCGAAGACGGTATTCCCGGGCGGCGCGCTGATCGGTGACGACGCGGGCTTCCTGAACGCGTCGCGGATCAAGGGCAGCCATGCGGCGATCAAGACCGGGATGCTGGCAGCCGATGCCGCGTTCGATGCGGTGCAGGCCGCCCGTCAGTCGGATGAGCTCAACGCTTACCCGGACGCCTTCAAGCAATCGTGGCTGTACACGGAGCTGTACCGCGCACGCAACTTCAAGCAGTGGATGGCGAAGGGCCTGTACCTCGGCACGCTGATGGTCGGGCTCGAGCAGAAAGTGATGGGCGGCAACGTGCCGTGGACGCTGCATCACAAGCATGCGGACCACGAGATGCTGAAGCCGGCATCGCAATGCACGCCGATCGAGTATCCGAAGCCGGACGGCAAGCTGACGTTCGACCGGCTGTCGTCGGTGTTCATCTCGAACACGAACCATGAGGAGAACCAGCCGGCGCACCTGACGCTGAAGGACGCGAGCGTGCCGGTGAACGTGAACCTGCGTACCTACGCGGGCCCCGAGGGTCGCTTCTGCCCGGCGGCCGTGTACGAGTTCGTGAAGAACGACGACGGCAGCGATCGCCTGGTGATCAACGCGCAGAACTGCGTGCACTGCAAGACCTGCGACATCAAGGACCCGACGCAGAACATCGTGTGGGTCACGCCGGAAGGCGGTGGCGGGCCGAACTACCCGAACATGTAATGCCAGCGAGACGCCTCCGTGAGTATTCGATTCACGGAGGCGCCCAAGCATACATGTGCCCGGTACCTTGGAGGACGATCCAGACATGTCTACGACGGCCAACCTGCGGCCGCCAAAACCGCCAGCAGACTCTTACGTTCTCGGAAATACGATGCGTCTGCGGCACCTCGAATGCGAATCCGCCTCGTGATCTCCTCTGAAAGGTGGGCAATGACTCCCGGCATCGTTGATACAAGTTCCGATCCTGTCATCTCAGCGCGAGTAAATTGCATCTCCGCCAGAATTGCCGCCATCATCTTTATCTCGTTGATGACGAGACCGGGCTTGTTTGCCTGCTTGATGAAAGACGCGTGGATGGCCTCATACCAGCCACATATTTCCCCCAAACAGCGGCTCAGAGTCGCGATCGCCTTCAGCTTTTGCGCGCGCGGATCGATGTAGCGGAAGGTCGGGCGGCCAAAGCCTGTGAATCATTGGCCCATTGTTCAGAGGGCAGCCACGATGACATCGGCAGCACCAGCCATGGAGTCGCCTTGCTTCTTATACTCCGCGAAGCTCGACAGAATGAACTCGCCGCCGCAATCAGGCGCAAGCGTGTATTCGCCAGCAGATAGTACTGCCCATGCCCGACCCAGCGACCGTCGAATTATCTGTCACTTGATAGATCCTGCACGCGTTGGGATTTTCGCCGATGGCTGCTGGACCTGCGGGTACTAGTAAAAGGCAAGGTTCTCTTCAAGCCTCACGAGTCGGACGCTGACTCTAACGCTTGCAGGACTCACGGCCCAATGGCTGAAGTCATATGTTCGGTGGTGGGGCCACCGATGTCGGCAGGCTCACACGGCCGGACAACGATGGGCGACGTACCGGACTGGTAAATACGCCCGATACGTCCCCAATGCAGCCGCAATCTTGAATCGCTGGCTATTGCGGACTTGGTGAACGGCCGCTACACGACCATGTCGTATTCGCGTCCGCACCTCAAATTCCGGTGACGAGCTTCCTAGCACGCAATATCGAGTTGGGGCTCATACTGAGTTCGTCGACCCCGAGGTTCACGAATACTGGAATCATGTCCGGCCGAGACGCGGCGTCACCGCATACGCCGATACTGATGTGCGCCCGCTTCGCCGCGTCGCATACCATCTTGATCGCCTGAATGACAGCCGGGTGCTCGGTCCTGTAGAGCGAGGCAAGGCTGGGATTCATGCGATCGACGGCCATTATGTATTGCGTAAGGTCGTTGGCGCCGATCGAGAAGAACTCGACTTCCTGCGCCAGCAGATCGGCAGTGAGAACCGCAGCCGGCGTCTCGATCATGATGCCGAGCTTCGGAACCGCAAACGGCACCCCGCTTCGGTCAGTTCCGCAGCGATGCTGCTCGATGATCGCCTTCGTGCGGCGAACCTCGTCTACATCGTCGACCATGGACAGCATCACGCAGATGTTTCCGTGGGCAGCGGCACGCAATAGCGCAGCGGCACGACGGCTGCAACAAGGCCGGATATAGAGCTGCAGCCATCCTGTCTGTCGAAACACAAGAAAACTGTTGCAAACGGGACGCGTTCATATAGCAACTGATGATATTGGCAAGGTTCGCGCGAGCAAGATTAGGCGCGGACAACTCTTCTGCAAGGATGATGCTCGGTACGTTCAGCTCCCGCAGAGACTTTTGCTGCTTGCCAAGAAGCACGGCCACGATCTCGCGCGTCAGGCCGCGAATGTCATCGGCGAGCGATTGGGTGGCGCAAACAGAATGAGTGAGACATCTGGCCGAAAATCCGATCGCGAAATTTCTCAGCATCTGTATTCCGTTCGCTACCATCCTTGGCTCGGTCGAACTCCGGCAAGCTCGCTTGGCTCAGCCACCGCCTGCTCTTCCGATCGGCGTATCGATTCAGCGTACCGTTGCCAACTCGACGCCGCGAGTTCGCAGTACCGGTTCGTCGCTTCGATCTTCTCACGCAGTTCGGCGTCGGTCAGTACTCAGACGATGCGGGCCGGTACACCCATGACTAGGGTTCCTGCCGGTACCTGCATTCGCAATTTGACGCACACACAAGCTGTCATGATGGCCAACTCACCGATTACCGTGTTGTCCATCACGCCGACGTTCGTCCCGATCAGGACGTTGCACTCCAAACGGGCGCCATGTACCACTGCGCCGAGGCCGACAAGCGATCGTACGCGCAGCAAACATGTCATTCCGTACCGGACATGCAACGTACAGTTGTATCCACACAACCGGGACCTCGACCCATAGAGCATCCGTAAGCTTCGTGTAGCTGTCCTGTGGCATTGCGGACATATCACGATCATGCCAGGCAGGTGCGCGAACCATGATTCCAAGCTCTACTAGTGTTGCGCAGCGTTACTGCTCACTGTTCTATGGGCATTCGAAAAACGAGTGGAACGCCACCCCGGTCACCAAACATGTAGCGGATCTTCACGGTTTGGTCGACAAGCTCGTCCATCGAGGGCGCCAGACGGAAAATCGAGGTCTGGCACAAGTACTATAACGAGGCGCGTCCTCCGTCCGCGCTGCAGTGGATAATACCGGCGGAATTCGCTCGCCAGTGCGCCGATCAGGCCGATTCGGGCAACCCTGAACAGCCCCTAGCATTATTTAAATACGATGACCCACGCAGTATACCAGGATCGGGATGCCCCGATACCTGGATCATTGCAAGAGGCGCAAAGCAATTTACCAAGCCGGATTCATGTTAGCCAATCCGCAAATCGAAAAATTCTGACCACTGATAAAACCCGCCCCGTCCGACGCCAAGAATAGGGCCATAGAAGAAATATCGGTCTTGCTGCCATAGCCAAAGCCCGTCACCGCGCTCATCTGACGAGCCCATTTCGCCGCTTCCGATGAATTACTGGATAGCATCGCCTCGTCGTAGCCGCTTACGATGGGCCCCGGTGAAATGCAATTTACGGTAATCTTATGCGGGGCGACTTCCTTTGCCAACGCACTGCTAAAGCCAATTACTGCCGCTTTCGCTCCGGAATAGTCAGCTCGCCCAGCTGCTCCGATCACCCCGTCCAGCGAAGAAATATTAATTATTCGCCCGGCGCGCTGTGAAATCATTTTACCGATAACCGCGTGAGTGACGTTCAGAACGCCCTTGTAATTCCGGCCGATAATCTCATCCCAGATCTCCTCAGTGGAATCACAAAACAGGGAAGACCGCTCCCGGGCGCTCCCGCCGGCGCAGTTGACCAAGATATCGATCTTCGTAAGCTCAGCGATGACAGACTCATACATGCGGTCGACTTCACTCTTCTTCGACACATCCGCAGCAACACCCAATGCGCGCACACCTAAAGAGCCAATGCTTGCGACCGTTTCCTGAAGCGCGATGTTATTCCGGCTGGTGATCGCAACGTCCGCTCCTGCCTCAGCGAGCTCGAGAGCGATTGTGCGGCCGATGCCCGTACTGCCCCCCGTGACGAGGGCGACTTTGCCCTTTAACATCGTAGTCAAGAAGTCCATAGATCTTTCTCACTCGTCCAAATAGAATTTTTCACTTCTGCGCTTTACATACGATTGGTTCTTCCACCATCGACAGGAATCGTTTGCCCGCTAATATATGCGGACTCTTCAGATACCAAGAAAAGCGCTGCGTTCGCAATATCTTTCGGCAATCCAGTCTTACCCAACACCGTGGGCTTACTGAATTCCTTTATCATTGCTGCATATTCATCCGGTGTCTTACCCTCTCTCACGAGTGGGGTTGCAACAAAACCAGGTGCGATGCTATTGACATTGATATCATACTTACCGAGCTCGGCCGCTGCGTTACAGGTCATCTGAATGACTCCCGCCTTAGAGGCGCTATAGGCCACGCCTTCGCTCACTGCACCCCTTCCACAAATGGAAGAAATATTGACGATCTTACCGTATCGCTGCTGAATCATATATTTCGCGGCAGCCTGAAGGCAAAGAAATGATCCTTTTAAATTGACGCTCATATTAGTCTCCCACTCCTCCACGGAAGTGTCGAGTAAGGAGCTTGAGATGCAGACGCCAGCATTGTTGACCAATATGTCAATTTTTCCAAAATTGGCGTACACCTCTGCCATCATTTTTTCTACTTGATCTTTCTTGCTGATATCGGCCTCGATCGATAGGCACCTACCACCGTTGGATTTTACCTCCTCCTCAATTTCGGTTAAATTTGCCAAGGAAAGATCACACACCGCCACGTCCGCACCAGCTTTTGAAAAGGTCGACGCAATTTCCTTGCCCATTCCACGCCCGCCCCCAGTAATGATTGCGACTTTTCCTTCCAAAATCTTTTTACCATCAATATCGACTACCCGCATAATCCCTAGCTCCGGTTCGGTTTTAGATGGAGATAACGAGTATCTCCGGACACAGCGCTATACCCAAGGAATAGCTGCTGCTTTTCTTGGCCCTCTGTGCTGATCTAGCGTTCTCCAATCCCACTCAGCGGGCAACACCAGATGTTCGTTCGTCAAACGAACAAATACTTGGTTTGAAGCATGCTCATGTCGCTCTCCTCTACATTGATAGAATTGACCCGTGAGACTTAAAATATGACCTACCAGTCAGTATGCACCTGAGGACGCTAAACGTCAAAATTGTTTTGTTTCCTGACTCTGGATGCCTCCGCACCGACGCGGCCGCCGTGAGGTCGACCACGCCGACGACATTGTCCTGATCCGTTCCAGGGAAAACACCAACGCGCTGCCCGCACCCGCCAGTACTCGCCAGTAACAAGCTGCGTCTAAGGTGGCGCAGGCGCTGCCATTGCCGGCGCGGGTCGTACTGGCCTGCGCCAGGGACCGCCAACAAGACGGTCGCGGCAGAACTGCGGATTACTGAGCAAACTGTCTCAGAGTGGGTGCGCGCTACGTGACGCACCGCCTCGACGGCCTGTTCAACGGGCCGTGTCCGGGTGCGCCCAGATCGACGAACACGCACGTGTCGATGCCGTGATCGCGAAGACGATGGAGGTCGTACTGGCGGAAGCTACGCATTGAAGTCGGCGCACGATGGCTCAGGAGATGAGTCTCTCACAGACTGCGGTGTCGCGAATTTGACGGTCTGTCGGCCTGCAACCGCACCGGCAGCAAACCTGCGAACTTTCGAGTGATCCTATGTTCGCGACATCGTTGGCCTGTACTTCGTCCGCCGTTGAAGGCGATGGTGCTGTGAGTTGACGACAAGAGCGAGATCGAGGCACTGGATCGTATGCAACCCATACTGCCGTTGCCGCCCGGCATTCCCGAGCGTCGTACTCACAACTACCTGAGCCACAGCACCACCACTCTGTTTGCCGTGCTGGACATTGCTACTGGCGAAGTCATCGGTGAATTGCACCGTCGCCATCGCAGTAGTGAACTCCTGCAGTCTGTATATGATAGAAGCCATTTGTATGAAACGCTTGGGCATAGCGACCGCGCGAGTCAGGATTGAGAGGCTATTGCCAATGGCTGATGCTGCCAATTCGGCGCAAGAGCGTTGAGCCGCTGGCGGCACATCCTGAACCGAAGCATGTGAGCGCGACACCAGTCGCTGCAACATCCCGTGGCGAAGTGAATGGTCCGACCCGGTGCTGCCCGAGCAGGCGCGGCGCTGAGTGCTGCCGCACACGGCCCCGGCTGGCGGATTGTACCCAATACTGAATGATTGATGACACGGGATTCCCCCAGAAGGGAACGCATTCGGTCGGCGTTGCGCGGCAGTACTGCGGTCAGCTGGGCAAGCTGGACAACTGCAAGGTTGCGGTGAGCCTGTCGATGGCGACGGAAGACGCAAGCCTACCGGTGTCATATCGACTGTATCTGCCGCGTGAATGGAGCGACGATCCCGTGCGACGACAGAAAGCCGGCGTGCCAGAGGAAATCGAGTTCGCAACCATACCGCAGATTGCGGCGGGGTAGTTGCGCGAAGCACGGCAAAGCGGCGCACCCGACGGTATAGTGTTGGCCGATGAGGACTATGGAGACGACACCTCGTTTCGCGCGGCTATTAGCAAGTTCGGGCTGCAGTATGTGGTGGGCATGCTCTCAAACACGCGTGTATAGGTGCCGGGCACGGCTCCTATACCGCCCGAGCCAGTTGGAGGGACGTCGGGCCGGCCACGCAATTTGTTACGGCGCGCACGGGGACATGAGCCAGATCGGAGTCAACGATCTGGCCTCTACGCTCGATGCCTCACGCTATCACAACGTGATATGACGCGAAGATTCGTGCGCCTCACGCAGTTCGCGCTTTGCCGCCGTGCGCGTGCGTACTTCACATCGAGATTACTGGTACTTTCCTGTGAGATGAGGACTGGCTGCTGAACAAATGGCCCGAAGGTGACGCAGAGCCACTCAAATACTGGCTTTCGACTATTCCCCCCAGACACGACGCTCGAACGACTGGTTCACGTCGCCAAGATGCGCTGGGAAATCGAGCGGGACTATCAGGATCTCAAGCTAGCGTTCGGTCTTGGGCACTTCGAAGGACGTGGCTGACATGGACTCCATCACCATGCATCGCTGGGTTTCTTGGTGCTCAACGCCTCATTCAAGATGACAATGAAAAAAATCTGCGATCCGCGCCCCATTTGCCTTACCCTCGGATTACGTCCGACGCGGGTCACCAGCGCGCAGCGCCACGTGGCTGATTCCATCACCACGCGGCGCTGACGTATCGCCGCATACATCGCGCGCCGGCTCAAGCGATGTCCGTTTTGTTCAGCGTCCAATGCTGATTTGGACACAGTAAGACTAGACCGGTGTGTGCCCATTTAAGTTTCACGGCCGCCCCCCCCTTTTCCGGGCGCGTCGATAATGAGAATCCTTTTGAACGCCTCGCAATTCATCAATTTCCCTGGCCAGTCGGAGCGTCATCTAGGCATGGGTAATCGAGATATCCAGCCGGCCCTTGACTAAACCAGGTCTCCATTAGTGGTTCATTCAGACGGCTGCCTAGTTGCAGGCGCTTCGGCAAGTCCGGATTAGCCAGGAACGGGCGACCGAAACTTATTCCGTCTGCCAAGCCAGATGCAACATCCTCGCGGGCTTTCTGAATGTCGTAGTCACTATTGAGGATAAGTGGTCCGGAAAAATGCTTGCGAATCAGTGGAGACTGCCGGGGTACGTCCGTGCTGCCATATGTCCCCATGGGGCCGGGCTCCCGCAGTTCGAGGAAGGCAACACCGATGTCTTGCAAGATCATTGCTACTGCTTGAAACAGTGCGGCTGGATCGCTATCGTCAACACCTTGAGAGTCCCCGTTTGGGGAGAGGCGCACAGAGACTCGATCAGCGCCTACCGCCTCAACGACTGCTTGTGTCACTTCCTCGAGAAGCCGAACTCGGTTCTCGATCGAACCACCGTACTTGTCATCGCGACGGTTGCTGCCATCACGTAGAAATTGGTCTATCAAGTATCCGTTTGCCGCGTGAATTTGCACACCGTCGAAGCCGGCAACAATTGCGTTTCGTGCCGCGCGAACGTAATCTGCAATTACGCCCTGGATCTGTTCGATGTTCAATGGCCGCGCCAACTCATATGTTCTCTTTCCTTGATAGGTGTGTACCATGCCTGGTGCAGCGGTAGCGCTGGCTGACACTGGCTGTTCGCCTGTCACGCTGCTGTGGACAGCACGCCCCATGTGCCAGAGTTGGACCACTATGCGTCCGCCGGCTTCGTGCACTGCCTCCGTGACCGGCTTCCAGGCAGCCACCTGCTCGTCTGACCAAATACCGGGTGCATAAGGCCACCCTAGGCCTTGTTGAGAAATACCCGTCGCCTCTGCAATGATCAGTCCAGCCGATGCGCGCTGGCGATAATAGTCGGACATGATCGCTGTCGGAACATGGTATCGACTCGCGCGACCGCGCGTCATGGGTGCCATAACCACCCTGTTCGGTGCGACGATCGAACCCAGTGGCAACGGCTGAAAAAGGCTAGACATCAAATTTTCTCCTAAGATTCTCTGAAAACACCCAAGGATGCGTCAACCCCGTCGGGTGCGCCGTTGTTAGCACATATCGAACACACGCACGCCGTATTCACGTGCAAAAGAGCGCAGAATTGGCATGACTGACAACGGTGAGGAGCGATTGAATCCGGACGATTCTTCGATCAGTTGCTACATGAAACTCACAGTTGCCTGGAACCCTCACGCGTCGTCGATGCGCCAGCAGCGCCATGACAAGCGGACACGCCCGCAAGCGCTGTCTTCGTGACCTGTCGTTAGTTGTCTTCCCCGAGCGGAGCCTGGGGAGCAAACGTCAGCCTCCCGTCTGCTTCCCACTTATACCATCACCGCCTTTTTTTGAATGATAAGTATGATATCCAAACCGCCCGGTTTGTCAACCACCAACTGGCTGCGGTGTCCGCGCCTCCATCGCGCGATGAGCGCTTGCAGGCACGCCAATTTGAGACGGTTTCTGATTGCTGGCTGTAGCTTTGAGGATCTGCTGATGTGAATACGTCTTTCGGCGGGGCGGTCGCTGCCTTGTCGTGCCTGCCATCAGTGATGATCGACCGTGTCGGGAATCGACCAGCCGGATCCCGGATCAAATCGGCGGCCCGTGGAGTTACAGGATGCGCGTGGCAGGAGTAGGGAAACTACTGTCACGCCTCCCTCGCCCTTCTGCATAGCGTTGGAGGGGAAGCAACTCGCGAAGCCGCAAAACCACTTGAACGAAAATATTCGCCATCGTAGAGTTCTCCTGCGTCAGGTACTCCGTGATCTTTTAGTTTGACCATTGAGTACATTAAGACGGCAGTGAGCGAGTGGACTCCGGTGAACCCGTGCTGCTGTTGCCCGCGACTAGGGAGCGCCACGATCTGAGTCGCGCGCGCCTAGGTTTGACGTCTCTTACACGCACGCGCCGTGATTGTTCGACGCACGAGTACTACTTCGGTGAATTACAGGAGCATGGAAACGAATGGAAACGTTACTCGATGGTGAAGGCGGAACCACGACGCCAGGCGTGCGAAAGACTGAGGCGAATGATTGTCCGGTCACGCTCTCCGGACAGCTTGGGACGTTTGACATTGTCTTCACGGTGTTGGCCTACAACGCACCGCTGACTGTTGTGACCGGCTTTATCGGTTTGTCGATGTCCCTCGGAAACGGGCTGGGCACTCCCGTGGCATTCTTGACTGCCGGCCTGCTCATGCTTGTCTTCGCGGTCGGTTTTACGACGATGTCGAGACACGTCCCGAATGCAGGCGCATTTTATGCCTACATCACGGCAGGCCTTGGCCGTCCGCTTGGATTCGGCAGCGCGTTGATGGCTATACTTGCCTACGGATTCATGTTGGTCGGTATGTACCTATACGCTGGTTTCTCGTACTCGGCCCTCGTTAAGCAGCTTTTCAACGCGGAGCCGCTTGTTTGGTGGGGTTACGCGCTCATTTTGCTCGCCGTGATAGCGGTGTTTGGATATCTGAGAATCACGTTCTCGGCGCGGCTTCTTACTTTCGCATTGGCGTGTGAGGTGTTGCTCGTTTTCATCTGGGAAGTTGTAGTCGGCGTTACTCAAGGGCCATCCGCTCTCTCGCCTGCTTGGCTAACCCCCGCCACCGTAATGTCCGGCTCTCTCGGGATTGCAATGCTTCTTGGCGTGACCTGCTTTGCCGGCTTCGAGGCCACGGCGGTTTTTCGGGAAGAAGCACGCGATCCCGCGATTACAACCACACGAGCAACATATATCGCGATCGTGGTCATGGCGCTATTGTTCACGTCGGCCGCATACGTGCTCATTTGTTCGTATGGTCCGGAAGCAGCGATGGCAAAGGCGACTGCAGACGCATCGACGATCACGCTCGATTCCATCGGGATGTACCTTGGCAAGGCGGGATCAGTCACGGTGAACGTTCTTCTATGCTCGAGCATTTTCGCGGCCGTTCTCGCATTGCATAACATTTTGTCACGATACATCTATTGTCTCGGAATTGACGGTACATTTCCACGTCGCCTTGCTGCGGTCCACGGACGACATGGATCACCGTATCGTGCGTCTGTCTTGGTCACGCTTGTCATGCTGTTTCTCGTGGTTGGTGCGATCGAGACCGGCGTTGCTCCGTACGAAGGATATGGAATTTTGGTTGGTGTCGGCGGATACTGCTTACTATTGCTCCTCGTGCTTACGTCGTTGGCAGTATCGTTATTTTTCGCGCGCAGCACGCATAGAGAGAACTTCTGGAAAACGAGAGTTGCGCCGATCGTGAGCTTCCTGCTTCTCGCCGCGGTAGGTTGGTTTGCAACGACGAACATGGAAGTCCTTGCGGGGAACGTGAAAGTTGCGGCAATCCTGCTGGGCTTCGTTTTTGGAACGATGATAATCGGTTCAATCTATGGCTGGCGACTGAAGAAAACGAAGCCTGATGTTTATGCAGCTATCGGGCGGCAAGTGATCTAAGACGACCGGGGCGAAGCTTCGCTTATTGGCGAGCAGTTGCGGTGTTTCGCGCAGTGGCCCGTGCGTAAGCGACTTACCAGGCCATTGGTACAAGCCCGCGCGCAGTGAAGCTAGCCCAATTTCTGTCGCAGTCTTAGCTGGAAAGCTCCGGCTCTTCGAGGCGAGCCGAACCGGCCCGATCGGTGCACTGGCGGGCGAATTCCGCCGGTGTCATCCACTGCAGCGCAGAGTGAGGGCGCGCCTCGTTATAGTACTCACGCCTGACCTCGATTTTGCGTCTGACGTCTTCAAGCGACAAGAACCAATGTGCGTTGAGGCATTCCTCCCGAAAGCGTCCACTGAATGATTCATTCTTCGCGTTGTCGATCGGCTAGCCAGGGCGCAAGAAGTCAATCTCCACGCCGCTCCCGTACGCCCATTTGTCGAGCGCCTTCGAAATGAACTCGCTGCCATAGTCTGCCTTGATATAGCGTGGAAGCGGACGATGATGCGCAAGCCGAGTCAGCGCGGCGACAACGTGCTCGCAACGCAACGAGCCGTCGACTTCAATCGCCAGACATTCCAGCGTATAGTTGTGCACGATCGTGAGCGTGCGCAAGCGTCGACCATCAAACAGCGCGTCAGCGACTAATGGTATGGTCCACCCGCTTCTTCTATTGTAGTGGCGCTACCACCCGTGGAGGCTGCTATGAACCCGGTCACGTTAGGAATCGATTCCGGCAAGCGCTGGTTCCACGTCGTCGGCTGCGACGCTGCTGGCAAAGCGGTGCTGCGCAAGAAGTTGGGGGCAATCAACTCCTGCAGCTTATGGCACAACATCCACCGTGCGTTGTCGGCATCGAAACATGCTGTGGCTCGCAGATTCTGACCCGCAAATTTCAGGGCTTCGAGCACGACGTCAATCTTCTGCCAGCACAGTACGTCAAGCCGTTCGTCTAATCGCAGAAGAATGACTTTAACGACGCTCTGGCTATTACCGAAGCTGTCCGACTTCCGACGATGCGGTTTGTGCCGCTCAAGTCAGAGGAACAGATGGATGTCCGGGCGCTGCATCGCGCCCGCGAACGCCTGCTCCAGCAATGCCTGGCATTGATCACCCAGATGCGCGGACTGCTGCTAGATCGCGATATCGAGATTGCACATGGGTTCTACGCGCTTCGCACCGTGCTGCCCTCTCTGCTCGAGAAGTAAGACTCCGGCTTAACTCCCATGATGCGCGATCTTGGGCGCATGCTACTCGACATGTGGAACCGCACGGAATCAACCATTGAACAGATGAACGATCGGCTCAAATATCTCTCACGCGAGAGTGACCTTTGCCGACGCCTTCAAACGATTCCAGGTGTCGGTGTCTTGCTGTCGACCGCCATCGTCTCAGCAGTCGGCAATGCATCAACGGTCCGGCGGGCACGCGATCTCGCCGTCCGGGTAGAGCTGGTGCCACGACAGCATACAACCGGCGGCAAGCCTCGCTTGCTAGGTATTACAAAGCAGTTATCTGCGTCGCCTATTCGTGCAGGGCGCCCGCGCGCTGTGAGTACGGAAAGACAAGCATCCCAACGATCCGATCCAGCACCTGCTAATCCAACTTGCCGAACACCGACATGCGCACATTGCGGTCTGCGCGCAGACAAACAAACTCGTACACATTGCATGGGCAGTCATCCGAAGCGGCGCGGAGTTTAACCTGCACTATCACACTTGAGGCATACCAGACTGATAGCTACCCTCGATGCAACGTCTTCCCGCAGCTCGCGCAGCCAATCAGCATGGCGCAAACGATCATCCGTCGCTTCCCCAAACCCGTCGGGACTTCCGGCAGACATCATGCCGCGCCACTAATTGGGACGGAAGCGTGCAACTACATCACGCGGCCAGATCCCGCTTCGATCGGATCGCTATAGGCCGAATAGATAAACGCGAGT
>NZ_CAJPHE010000039.1:0-24853 GCF_905339875.1 Burkholderia sp. BCC1998 | reverse complement strand
CCCCCCCCCCCCCCCCGCCCGCGCGCGCCCCCCCCCCCCCCCCCCCCCCCCCCCGCGACTGTATGCGTCGAGAATGGGCCGCTTACTGCGTGGCTGACGCGACCGCGGTTCCCGCATCGAGAATGCCCGAGCCTGCCGGCAACGCGGTGCACGGCGTACTGGCCGCCAGCTTCGCCGTGTGCGTGCCGCTTTTCAGCTTCTGCTGGATCTGCGTGGGCGTGAGGTTGCCGTTCACCGCGAGCATCAGCGCGGCGACGCCCGTCACCTGCGGCGTCGCGAGGCTCGTGCCGCTCGCCAGGCCATAGGTATCGCCGTCCGGAGTCGTCGTGCCGCTGTTGGCCGTCGACAGGATGTTGACGCCCGGTGCGCTGAGCGTGATGTTGGTGCCGAAGTTGCTGAACGAGGCGCGGCGGCCGGCTGCATCGTTGGCACCGACGCTGATCACGCCGCTGCAGTTCGCGGGCTGGTCGAGGCCGGTCGACAGACCGTCGTTGCCGGCGGCGACGACGACGGTTACGCCCTTCGCGTTCACGTCGTCGATCGCCTGCTGGAACGTCTTGCTGCAGGCGCCGACGCCACCGAGGCTGAGGTTGATGATTTTCGCCGGCGTCGGGTTGTTCGGCACCCCGGTGACGGGAATGCCGGCCGCCCAGCGCATCGCGTCGGCAATGTCGCTCGTCACGCCGCCGCATTTGCCGAGCACGCGCACCGGCAGAATCTTGCCGAGCCACGATACGCCGGCGATGCCGATGCCGTTATTGGCGGTCGCGCCGATCACGCCCATCACGCGCGTGCCGTGCCAGCTGCTGGTGTTCGGTTCGCTTTCGCAGTGGTAGTACGGGCCGCTCGCGTTGTCGAGTTCCTGCTGCGTGACCCAGTCGCCCGGGTCGCTCGCGTCGGGGCCGCGCGACAGGCCGTTGTTGCTGGTGTTGACGCTGGTGATGAAGCTGTAGCCGGGCAGCAGGTTGCCGACGAGGTCGGGGTGCGGCCGATAGCCGGTGTCGAGCACGGCCGTCACGACGGTCGGCGAGCCTTTGGTCTGGTTCCACGCAGGCGGCAGATCGGCGCCGGCGGTCGGGTCGGACAGATACCACTGCTGGCCGTAGCTCGGGTCGCTCGGCGTGTCGCGGACCTTCATCGGATGATCCGGTTCAGCGTAGTCGACGTCGGCGTCGGCGCCGAAGGCCTCCGCGAGCGCCGCCGCGTCGGCGGCCGCGACGCGCTGGCCGAGCGACAGCACGGCCGCGCCGTTCGAGGCCGTCCGCTCGACCTGCACGTTCAGCGGCGTCGGCGCGGCCGCATACGCACGCGCGGCGCCGGTTGCCGTCGGCGCCGTCCAGCGTGTCATCGAACGCTGGATCACCGCGTCGAGCCGCGTGCCGTCGTCGATGGCCGCTCTTGCGTTCGTGGCCGTCAGCGTCTTCAGCCTGACGATCAGGTGATCGACCGGCGGCTCGTCGGGCGTGGTCTGGGCGGCCATTTGCGTGGCGGCCTGCTGCGACGTACACGCGTTGCTGCCGGAATTGGTGGGCGGGGTCGTCGGAGCGGGCGCGGGGGCCGGGGCCGGTGCCGTGTTGGTCGGCGACGGGTTGCTGCCGTCGCCGCCGCCTCCGCCGCAGCCGGCGATCGGGAGCAGGGCGGCGGCGGACAGCATGCCGGCGAGCATGCGCGCATGGGCCGAACGGGCCACCGCGAAATTGAAACGTTTGGCTTTCATGTTGAAAGTCGATCCTCGGAGATAACCGTCGTGCCGGCGGTGGTGCCTGGTCTGGCCTAAGCCGGACCTTGATTTTTGTCGGGCGCGCGCGGGGTTCCTGCGACACGCCATGCATTGGGTAACGGCTGATGAGGCGGCTTCTTGAATATGTTTTGTGTGAAAAAGAGGCGACGCGCAAACGATTGCGTTGCTGGGTTGCAGCATGAACGCGCGTTTGGAACGGGTGATCTGTTCATGAGGTGCAAGATTGCAGGCGGTCGACCCGGCGAAACATGCGGCGCGGGCGCTTTTGCGCGGCACGGAAACGATTGCGCGCGGTGTGGTAGTGACGGAGGGCGCTTGACGCTTTCCCCGATGCGGTGCGAATTTTTCGGGCGTAGGATCGCGATTCGATCAAGGTTTCGTCAGGAGAAAAGCATGGATCACCGCTTCCGTTGGCTGGCTGTCGCATTGTCCTGCGCGCTGGCGGGCGCCGCGCACGCGCAGGCGCTCACCGGCACGCTGAAGAAGATCAAGGACTCGGGCGTCGTGTCGCTCGGCATCCGCGAATCGTCGGTGCCGTTCTCGTATTCGGACAACCAGCAGAAGAACATCGGTTACTCGCGCGACATCGCGGCGCGCATCATCGACGCGCTCAAGGTGGAGTTGAAGACGCCGAACCTGACGGTGAAGGAAATCCCGATCACGTCGCAGAACCGGATTCCGCTGCTGCAGAACGGCACGATCGACTTCGAGTGCGGCTCGACGACGAACACGCTGGAGCGCCAGAAGCAGGCTGCGTTCTCGAACAGCATTTTTTTGTACGGGATCCGTTTCAGCACGCGCAAGGATTCGGGCGTGAAGGACTTCCCGGACCTGGCCGGCAAGACGGTCGCGACGACGGCCGGCACCTCCGACGAGCGGCTGCTGCGCAAGCTCAACGAAGAGAAAGGGATGAACATGACGATCATCAGCGCGAAGGACCATGCCGAAGCGTTCATGAACGTCACGACCGGGCGCGCGGTCGCGTTCGTGATGGACGAGCCGCTGCTGTACGGCGAGATCGCGAAGGACCGCAATCCGGGCGCGTACACGGTGGCGGGCACGCCGCTCGTCCACGAGAACTACGCGTGCATGATGCGCAAGGACGATCCGGCGTTCAAGCTCGTGGTCGACGGCGTGATCGCGAAGCTGCAGACCTCGGGCGCGGCCGAGAAGCTCTACGACCAGTGGTTCATGCAGCCGATTCCGCCGAAGGGTGTGAGCCTCAACTATCCGCTGTCGCCGGAGATGAAGCAGCTGTTCAGGAATCCGACGGATCAGGCACAGTACTGATCGAAACGTCGCAGTGGCGTGCGGGCCGACACGTTGCGTGCTCGGCCTGCACGATCGAATCCGCCGGCCTTCGGGTCGGCGTCGCGGCGCGCATCCCCGCAGCCGCAAGCGCGAGCCGGGCCCGTCGCGCCCGATGCTGAACCCCGTGTCCTGATCCTCCATCGCGTGCGTCGCGTTTATGGCGCCGCACCTCGACGGCCCGCCGTCCGCGCGTCGTCCCGCCCGGTCTTTTCTCCGTTTGCCTGAACACGTGCCCGCACCGAAGCGGGGTTGGCGGATGCGCGCCCGACGCACGTCCGGCGACGCCGTTTGCCGCGTAAACCCGAATACAGATTTCAATTTGAACTGGTCAGAATCGGCCGAAATTGTTCAACAATTTTCGGCGAAAAATCCCGGAAAGCCGCGTGTGGCGGCGCCTGGGAGGCGTTGCGACGTTTCAGCGCGAGAGCCGAACAACCCAGGAGCTTCGCCATGTCTGCTCGTTTCCCGGTTCGACGTTTCCTCCGCGGCGCGCTCGTGCCGCTGGCCTTCGCATGCTCGCTCGCGTCGGCGGCGCCGCTGCAGACGGTGCGGCCCGGCACGCTGCTGGTGGGCTCCGACCTCACGTATCCGCCATACGCGTACCTGGACGCCGGCAAGCCTGCGGGTTTCGATGCCGAGTTCTCGCGGCTGCTGGCACGTCACCTGAAACTGGAGCCGGTATTTCTCGATACGCGCTTCCCGGACCTGATTCTCGGGATGAAGGCGCGCCGCTTCGACGTCGTCGCATCCGCGCTGTACGTGACGCCCGAGCGCGTGAAGCAGGTCGATTTCGTGCCGTACCTGAAGACGGGTGCGTCGCTGCTCGTCGCGAAGGGCGGCGCGTTCCTGCCGAAGACGCCGCAGGACCTGTGCGGCAAGCGGGTCGGCTCGATCAAGGGCGCGTCGTGGACGCCGAAGCTGCGTGCGGTGTCGCAGGACACGTGCAAGGCGGCCGGGCGCGCCGAGATCGCGATCCTCGAGTTCCCGACGTCGCCGGAAGCGACGTCCGCGCTGCTGTCGAAGGCGGTCGATGTCCAGATCGAGGACGCGGCCGTCGCGCAGGAGATTCCGAAGCAGACGAACGGGCGCGTCGACATCAGTTCGACCACGCTGCTGTATCCGATCGTGATCGGCCTGGGCGTGACGAAGGGCGATAGCGGATTGCAGGGTGCGCTCGAGGGTGCGTTGAACGATGCGCGGCGCAGCGGCGAATACGGCAGCCTGGTGAAGAAATACGGGTTGCAGGAGCCGACACCTGCCGACGTCGCCAACGCGCTCGGCGCGCCGAAGTAAGCGCGCGGCCAGCACGACCTGACCACCGCGCGCCGCGCGGCCGCATCACCATCCGCGGTTGAGGAGTCTTCGATGCAGTTCGATTGGCACTATGCGTTTCAGCTCTTGCGGGACAAGGATTTCTGGCGCGCCTGCGTCGTGGTCGTCGAACTCAGCGTCGCCGCGTGGCTGCTCGGCGTGTTGCTCGGCTTTCCGGTAGCGCTCGCGAGACAGTCGCACCAGCCGTTGCTGAAACGGGTGGCGGCGCTCTACATCTGGTTCTTCCGCAGCCTGCCGCTGCTCGTGCTGCTGGTCTTCATCTACAACCTGCCGCAGGTCTTTCCGGCGACGAGCGCGGTGCTGTCCGATCCGTTCATGGCCGGCCTGATCGCGATGGTGCTGAGCGAGACCGCGTATTTCGCGGAAATCCATCGCGGCGGGATCCTGTCGGTGCCGCGCGGGCAGCTCGAGGCGGGCCGCGCGCTGGGCATCCGCTTCACCGGCATCCAGCGGATGATCGTGATGCCGCAGGCGATCCGCATTGCGCTGCCGGCGCTGGCGAACGAGTTCATCACGATCGTGAAGCTCACGTCGCTGGTGTCGGTGATTTCGCTGGCCGAGATCCTGCTCGTCGGCCAGCGGCTGTACACGCAGAATTTCCTGGTGTTCGAAACGATGCTGGCCGTGGCGTTCTACTACGTGCTGATCGTGACCGTGTTCAGCCGGCTGCTCGGTTATCTCGAGCGGTACCTCGACGTCAGCCGCCGTACGCCTGCCCAGGGCGGCCCCGTCGATCTTGCGCTGCCGCCGTCGGCGCCGGCCGTCGCGCCGAGACCGCGGGCGAACGCCGAATTCGCGCTGCGCCTGAAAGGCGTGCAGCAGCGCTACGGCCGCCATGAAGTGTTGAAGGACATTCATCTCGACGTCGTGCCCGGGCAGGTCGTGTCGATCATCGGGCCGTCCGGCTCCGGCAAGACGTCGCTGATTCGTACCGTCAACGGCCTCGCGCCGGTGAACGCGGGCGAGATCGACCTGTACGGCGAGCCGTTCATCCGCGCGTCGGGTTCGCATCCGCCGCGCGTGTCGCACGAGCGCATCCTCGACATCGGCATGGTGTTCCAGAGCTTCAACCTGTTCCCGCATCGCACCGCGCTGCAGAACGTGATGATGGCGCCGTGCTATCACCGGCAGGCCGATGCGGCGGCGATCCGGCTGCAGGCGCTGTCGCTGTTGTCGAAGGTCGGGATGCTCGAACATGCGAACAAGTATCCGCATCAGCTGTCGGGCGGCCAGCAGCAGCGCGTCGCCATTGCGCGCGCACTCGCGACGCGGCCGTCGATCATGCTGTTCGACGAGCCGACGTCGGCCCTCGATCCGGAGCTCGTCGGCGAAGTGCTGAAGGTCGTCGAGACGCTGGCGAAAGAAGGGATGACGATGATCATCGTGACCCATGAGATGAATTTCGCGTTCAAGGTGTCCGACCGGATCGTGTTCATGGAGAACGGGCGCATCCTGTACGACGTGCCGCCGGACCGGATTCGCGGCAGCGCGGACGCACGCGTGAAGGATTTTCTGAAGCACGTTCACTTCGCATGACGAATGACCGGATGGGAGCGGGAATGGATCCGACGGATTTCCGGCTGGGCGACGTGAACGAGCACGCGTGTGCGGAACGGGTGCGTGCGTGTCTTGCGCATGCCGACGCGCATCCCGGCGACATCGAAGCCGCGTGGCTCGCGCGGCGCGACGACGCGGCGGTCGCCGATGCGCGCGCCTGGGATGCGGCGCGGCGCGCCGGCGCGATCGATGCGCCGCTGGCCGGCGCCGTGCTGACGGTGAAGGCCTGCTTCGATTGCACCGGCTGGGTCACGCATGCCGGTTCGCGCGTGCTGGCCGACGAGCCGCCGGCACGAATCGACGCGGCGCCGGTGTCGGCACTGCGTCGGGCCGGCGCGGTGCTGGTCGCGCAGACGGCGATGACCGAGTTCGCGTACGGCGCGCTCGGCGTGAACCGTGCGTACGGGACGCCGACGACGCCGCTCGATGCGCGGCGCGAGCGGGTGGCCGGCGGATCGAGTTCGGGCGCGGCGGTGTCGGTGGCGCTCGGTGCGGCCGACCTGTCGCTGGGTTCCGATACGAGCGGGTCGGCACGCATTCCGGCCGCATTCTGCGGCGTGACGGGATTCAAGCCGTCGCGTGGGCGCTATGCGAGCGACGGCATGCGGTTTCTGTCGACGAGCTTCGACGTGCCGGGCCTGCTGGCCGCGACGGTCGGGCTGTGCCGGCAGGCGGACGTTGCGCTGCACGGCCGCGAAGCGCGGCGGCGGCGACCGGCGGCGATCCGCGACCTGCAGTTCATCGTGCCCGAGGCGTTCGTCGCCGACGACGTCGACCCGGTCGTCGGACGCGCATTCGACGCGTGGCTGTCCCGACTGTCCGCGCACGGCGCGCGGATCCGGCGCAAGCGGCTCGATTGCGTGGCCGAGGCCGGCGTGGTTGCCCGCGCGGGCGGCATCATCGCGGCAGAGGCGTTCATGCTGCATCGTGCGCGGCTGGCCGCGGCGGCGGACCGCTACGATCCGCTGGTCGGCCCGCGCATCGCTGCAGGCGAGCAGGTGCGGGCGCACGACTACGCCGCGGCGCTGCGGCACCTGGCCGCACTGGCCGACGCGTACCATGCCGAACTCGGCGACGCGGATGCGGTGCTGACGCCGACGGTGCCGATGCTGCCGCCGCGCGTGGCCGATCTGGCCGACGAAGCCGCATACCTCGCACAGAACGCGCGTGCGTTCCGGCTGACCGAATTCGCGAACCGGCTCGACCTGCCGAGCATCAGCGTGCCCGGCGACCTGCGCAACCGGCAGCCCGTCGGCTTGCTGATCACCGGGCATCGTGGCGAAGACGCGCGACTGCTCGACGTCGCGGCGGCGGTGGAGAGCGCGCTGACCGCCGATTCCGCATGACGCATTGTCCGGCGGCAAGGATCACCTTGCCATTTTTTCATCGCAACTATTAAGAGGTACTTATGATCGTCGTGAGATCGACCGATATCGCCAATACCGAGCGCCATGCGCGCGGCCCGGGCTGGGACAGCAAGCGCATGATCGTCAGGCAGGACGGCGTCGGCTATTCCGTTCATGAGACGCGCGTGCACGAAGGCGCCGAACTGCATCTGCACTACAAGAACCACTTCGAGACCAACTACTGCGTAGCCGGAGAGGGGGAGGTCGTCGACACGGCGACCGGCAACGTGCACCGGATCACGCCCGGAACGATCTACGCGCTGAACCTGAACGATCCGCATGTCCTGCGCGCGACGCGCGGCGACCTGCATCTCGTGTGCGTGTTCAATCCGCCGCTGACGGGACTCGAGACGCATCGGGAAGACGGCAGTTACGCGCTGCCGACGGAGCAGGCCTGACCGGCGCGAGCGGTCGGGCCGTTGCGTGCCTTTTCGTGCTGCCGTTGCTTGCCACGTCTTGAGGCAAGCAACGGCGGCGCGGCGTGCAGGGTCAGGCCGCCTCGCGATGGCTGCGCTTGATTGCCTCGACGAGCATCCGCTCGGAATCGTCGAGATAGCGCGCGAGCGCGGTGACGGCTTCGCTGCGGCGGTTCTGCGTGAGGAGGTCGTAGATCTGGTATTCGCGCTGGATCCAGTCGGGCGTTTGCACGCGTTTCTCGTCGGGATCCGCGGCGAAGACGAGCCGCAGCTGCGCGGAGATGGTCCGGAAGAACTCGTCGAGCAGCGCCGACTTCTGCAGCGCGACGATGTGCTGGTGAAAGCGCAGGCTGTGCGTGCCGACGGCCTGCCAGTTTTCCTTGTCGAGTTCGCGCTCGGCCGCGCGAATGGCGGCCTGCATCTTTTCGAGCAGCGCCGGCTGCGCAAGTTCGGCCGTGTTCAGCGCATGCAGCTCGAGCGTGCGGCGCGCGACGTAGAGATCGCGCACGTCCTGGCGATTCAGCGTGCGCACGACGACACCCTTGTGGCGCACGAACGTGACGAGCCCTTCGC
Source organism: Burkholderia sp. BCC1998 (assembly GCF_905339875.1). Classification (NCBI taxonomy): domain Bacteria; kingdom Pseudomonadati; phylum Pseudomonadota; class Betaproteobacteria; order Burkholderiales; family Burkholderiaceae; genus Burkholderia; species Burkholderia sp. BCC1998. The sequence continues at coordinate 16,517 of NZ_CAJPHE010000039.1, read as the reverse complement.
GGCCGAGCTGATGCAGGACTTCGCGAAGCGAGTTGCGCGACGTGTCGTATTCGGCCGCGAGGTCCATCTCGATCAGCGCGGTGCCGGGCGGCAGCTTGCCGCTGATGATGTGTTCCCGCAGTTGATGGCTGATCCGGTCGGCGACCGACTGTCCTCTCGCTTTTTCGCTTGCCATTCCGTTCGTTCGCTCCTCTCCTGGTCGTGCGCCGCCGGCGTGGCCGGCCGGCGGCGTTTCGCCATTCTACGGGCTACGGACCGCGTTACGCCGTCTTGTCGTGCTGCCAGTCGGCCTGCGGCGGCTGCATCCCGTGCTGGCCACGGTACGGCGCGACGGGCGGCTGCGACCAGCCTTCGAGCAGGCTCGGGTCGAGCCGGTATACCTCGACGCCGAGCGGCCGGCACACGTCGATCGGGTCGCGTGCGTCGGGCCCCCACATCGGCACCGACAGGTCGCCGCCCGGACACGTGGACATCGCGCACAGCACGTCGATTTCCGCGAAGAACTCGAGGTAGTCGCCCGGCTGCGCGGGACAGGCCTTCATGAAGTACTTGTCGTCGTCGTTCAGGCCGGTGCACTGGAACACGTTGAGCACGTCGTGCACGTCGAATTCGGTCAGCCCGTACGGCGCGACCGCCCGCACGAGGTTCGAATGACAGTGGAAATGAAAATCCTCGCCGGTCAGCAGCTTGTTCACGTACGGGTCGCAGCGCGTGCCGAGCAGGTCGTGCACGCGGCCGCCGTCGCCGTCGACGCCATAGCCGGCGAGCGTGTCGTCGGTGATCGTGACCAGCGGCCGCAGGTACGGCAGCGTCGACCACAGCCGGTCGAACGTCGTCACGTGCGCGGCCTGCAGCTGACGTGTGCGCGACGCCCACATGCGCTCGCGCGGATTGTGCAGGTTCCAGATGTTGAAGTCGGCGACTTGCGGGCCTTCGAGCGTGACGATCCGGAACACGTGACCCGCCGGCACCGTCCACGCGAAGCCGCTGCGGATCGGCACGACGTGCGACGCGATCCGTTCGCGCGCGTCCTGGCGCTGTGCGATCGCGGAATAAAAGGCTTTGTCGACGTTCAGGACGGAACCCTTGGTGACCTGGTAGGCGGCGGGATAGTTCGACATGACGCGGTGCTCTCGGGGAAATTTGCAGATTCGGAGATCCGGCTGGAATCCGTTGTGGTGGCCGGTCAGGCGTCAATTTTCATGCTGGATTGTTCAACAATTTATTGGCGCTGCGACGAGTATAGGGGGAACGCCGGGAGGTGTGTCAATCGGTGGAAAGTACGGAGGGGCGCGGCGAGCCGCGGATGCGCGCAGGCAGGCGAGTGGCGCCGCAAACAGAAAACGAAATATGGATCAAAACCGTGGCCGTGCCGGCCGCCGGACCGGCTCGCCATGATCGGCAAGCGGGCCGTGTAACGCGTTTCGAGACCTGACGCAATCCGCATTCAACCGCGCCCACGCCAGGGGATTCCTGTCGCGTTGCGCAACAACAGGCACAATATGCGCTTCGCCGCGCACCGTTGTTCGACTTCGAGCAGCACGGCGCGTGTTGCCGCCGTCCGAACTTTCCCGGTTGTCATGAACGCCTCGCTCACTCCCGCGCGCGAATCGAACTCCCCGCGCTTCCTGTTGTTCCTGATTTGCCTGTTCGCCTCCGCCGGCCAGCTCGCGATCGACATCTACGTGCCTGCGCTGCCCGACATGGCGCGTTCGTTCGCGACCACGCCGCAGGCGATTCAGTCGAGCGTCTCCGGCTACATGGCCGCTTATGCGCTCGGCCAGCTGATCTTCGGTCCGGTTGCCGATGCATACGGGCGCAAGCGCGTGCTCGCGTTCGGGCTGGTCATCTACACGATCGGCTGCCTGCTGTCGCTCGGCGCGCCGAACCTGGAGACGTTCGTGCTGGCGCGCTGCCTGCAGGGCTTCGGGATCGCGACCACGAACCTGCTCGCGAAGGCGATCATCACCGACTCGTTCTCGGGCCAGGCGCTGATGCATGCGTTCACCTATATGTCGATCGCGTGGGGGCTCGCGCCGATCATCGCGCCGGTGATCGGCGCGCACCTGCAGGAATGGTTCGGCTGGCGCGCGTGCCTCGTGTTCCTGCTCGTGTATTCGCTGGTGATGTGGGCGCTGCTGTGGCGCTATCGCGAAACCTTGCCGAAGCCGGTCCATCTCGAGCCGCGCACGCTGATGGCGAACGCGGGCAAGGTGCTCGCGAGCCCGGTGTTCCAGAGTTGCTTCCTCGCGCAGGGGCTGTGCTACAGCATCCTGCTGGTGTTCAACATCGTCGGGCCGTTCATGGTGCAGACCACGCTGCACAAGCCGCCGACCTTCTTCGGCTATCTCGCGCTCGGGATCGGGCTGATGTATTTCCTCGGCGGGCTGTCGAACCGGATTCACGGGCGCGGGCTGCCGAGCGCCGAGCAGCGGTTGCGCATCGGCGCACGCGTGATGGCGGGCGCGGCGGTCGCGATGCTGGTGCTGGCGCTGACCGTCGGGCTGCGCGTATGGACGCTCGCGACGCCGGTGCTCGTGATGGGCTTCTGCGCGGGCGCGATGTATCCGACGCTGATGGCGAAGGGCAATTCGCTGTTTCCGCATATCGCGGGGCTGACGAGCGCGATCCTCGGGTGCGCGCTGCTGCTCGTGTCGTCCGCGATGATGGGGCTGGCCGGCTTCGTGTCGATTCACGTGCTGACGCCGCTCGCGGTGTTCTTCGTCGCGCTGTCGTTCATCGTCGTGTGGATGGTGACGAAGCTGCTGCGCTACCTCACGCAGCAGCAGGCGGCGAGGGTGGCTTGCGGGAGCGGGGAAGCCGCGTAAGGCGCGTCGACGGGGGCGGCAGCGGCACGCCCGCCGCTCACAGCGGGTGTGCCGCGCCCGCCTGCGCCAGCAGCGAAACCGCAACCGGATCCGGCATCCCGTTCGAATCGATCGCGCCGGCCTTGGCCAGCGCGGCGAGGTCGCTGTCGACGCCCGGTTGGCCGACCACGAACGGCGTCGTCAGGAAGGCCGGCGCCGACAGCGTGACCGCATAGCGCTGCTGCAGATTCGTCACGACCGCCGATTGCGCGGCCTGCACCGTGTTCGGGCTGCCCATCACCTGCTGGAAGTGCGCATTCCCCTGGAAATTGCCGATCAGCCCGGCCGTGTTCGTGCCGAGCTGCGCGGCGAGATAGACGAGCATCAGCTCGGTCTCGGGCGTCGTGTTGAAGGTGCCGCCCGCGTAGGCGAGCGAATGCAGGCTCGTGCCGCTCGACGCGACGGTGATCACGCACGGCAGCACGGCGTTGACCGCCACGCGGTAGTTGCCGCCGCCGTCGGTCAGCGTCGTCGCCGAGCCTTGCGCGCAGCTGACCGTCACCGATGCGCTCGCGAGCGCGGAGCCCGTGGCGGCCGTGCCGGACAGCGCGACGGTTTGCGTGTTGGCGTTGTTGAAGCAGACGTCGACGCCGAAGCAGGCGTCGCCGTTGCAGCCGGCAAGCGTCGCGAGGGCCGCGGCGCACAGCGTGCCCAGCGCGGGGCGGAGGAAGCGCGGATGGCGAAGGTTCATGGTCGCGGGCGGATCGGAAGAGTGAGCGCGGCAGGGCAACCGGCGCGCGCCGACGCTTCGGCGCGCTGTTCGTATTCTAGGTCTCCGATCGCGGGGTTGCTGGCCCGTTTGTTCGCCGCGGCCTGCGGCGTGCGGCATGGCCGGCGCCGGTTACGGCTTGCGCGCGGCCGGTTTGGCGAACGCGCCGCGCACCTCGAAGCCGATCGCATCCGCCACGTTGCCGCGCGAGTCTACGAGTTCCAGCCGGTGCCGCCCGGGCCACGGCATCCACGCGATGCGGTCGGCGTGGCCGATCACCTTGTCGTCGAGCCGCCACGCGAACCGTGCGGCATGCCCGGAAGATCGCTCGAACCAGATCCGCTGATTCTTCGGTGGAATGTCCGGATCGATCGCGAAGATCGTGCCGTCGGTCGGCGCACCGATCGTCAGCGGCGCGCGCGCGCCGTCCTTGCCCGGCGTGACGGGCGCGGCGAGCCGGATCGTGTCGAGCGCGGTGCCTGTGACGAACCACTCGTTGCGCGACGGCTCGACGTCGCGTTCGAACGTGATGCGGCGTGCTTCGACGCCGGCCGGCGGACGCGGCGCACGGCTCGGCAGGTCGCGGTGCAGGTAGCCGACGACGGCCGACCACACCGGCGACGCGCCCGTGACGCCCGACACGTCCCACATCGGCGAGCCGTCCGCATTGCCGACCCACACGCCGACCGTATAGCGCGACGTGAAGCCGACGGTCCAGTTGTCGCGCATGTCCTTGCTCGTGCCGGTCTTCACCGCCGAGAAGAAGCGCGTCGCGAGCGGATTGTCGAAGCCGAACGTGCGCACGCGCGCGTTGTTGTCGGAGAGGATGTCGGTGACGACGAAGCTGGCCGCTTCGCTGAACACGCGCGAGCCGTTGTCCGCACGTCCCGGTGCCGATGCGCCGGCAGCGGGCGACGGCGCAGGCAGGTCGACGACCTTGCGCGCGACGCCGCCGTTCGCGAGCGCGCGATACGCATTGGTCAGCGACAGCAGCGTGACGTCCGCGCTGCCGAGCGCGAGACTGAAGCCGTAGTAGTCGCCTTCCTGCGCGAGCGGCAGGCCGAGCGCGGTCAGCGTGCGCGCGAAGCGATGCGGCGTGACGAGCACGAGCGTGCGCACGGCCGGCACGTTCAGCGAGCCGCCGAGCGCGCTGCGCACGCTCACCCAGCCCTTGAAATCCTTGTCGTAGTTCTGCGGAATGTAGAGGCCGCCGCCGGCCGCGAGGTTGATCGGCACGTCGTCGAGCAGCGACGCGGCCGTCAGCCGCTTCTCGTCGATCGCCTGCGCATAGAGGAACGGCTTGAGCGTCGAGCCGGCCTGGCGCGGCGCGAGCACGGCGTCGACGTCGCGTGCGCTCGACAACGCGCCCGACGAACCGACCCACGCGCGAATCTCGCCGGTCGCGTTGTCGATCACGACGACCGCACCGTCCTGCACGTTGCGCCGGTGCGCGGGCGCGTTGAGCTCGGTCAGCGCGCGCGTGAGCGTGTCGCGCGCGAAGCGCTGCAGCGGCGCATCGAGCGTCGTGCGCACCTGCGCGCCGGCCGCGGGCCTGACCTCGGCCGCGATGCGGCGCGCGAAGTGCGGGGCGAGGGCGGCGCCGTCCGCCGTCAGGTCGTTACGCACGGCATTGGCCGGGCGCGCGATCACGAGCTGCACGTAGCCGTCGAGCGACGCGCAGGCCTGCTCCGCATGCATGTCGCGCAGGATCCGGCACGCACGCTCGGCGACCTTCGCGCTCGCCGCGTTGGGCGCGCGCACCAGCGCTGCCGCGATCGCGGCTTCACGTGCGTCGAGGCCGGACGGCGCCTTGCCGAACAGCACCTGCGACAGTGCGGCGAGCCCGACCGTCTCGCCGCGGAACGGCACGAGATTCAGGTAGGCCTCGAGGATCTGGTCCTTGCGCCAGCCGCGTTCGAGCAGCAGCGCGTTCATCGCCTGCGTGGCCTTCTGCGGCAGCGAGCGCTGGCCCGAGCGGCGCGGTTCGTCATTGAGGAGCCCGGCGAGCTGCATCGTCACGGTCGACGCGCCGCGCGTGCGCTGGTTCCACAGGTTGCCCCATGCCGCACCGGCGATCCCGCGCCAGTCGACGCCGCTGTGTTCGTAGAAACGCTTGTCCTCGGACACGACGATCGCCTCGCGGAACGCGGGCGACACGTCGGCGAGCGACACCCAGTCGCCGCGCCGTTCGGCGAGGTCGACGCGCGTGCGCTGCAGCGGCGTGCCGTCACGCGCGAGCAGCACCCAGTCGGAGCTGCGCCAGTTGCGGCGCACGTCGTCGTAGCCGGGCAGCGCGTGCGCGACGAGCGGCGCGGCCAGCACGACGGCGACGAAAACGCGGCCGGCGAAGCGCACCGGCCGCGGCAATCCATGATCGATCATCGCGTACCCGTTACTTGCCCGCGTCGGCCGGCTTCACGGTCATCGGCGGGTTCGGCCACAGGCCGTACACGGATGGCGCATACAACGCCTCCACGCGCGTCGGCGGCAGCCCGAAGGTGCCGACGTTGTTCAGCCGCACCGTGTACTCGACCGAGAGCTTGCCCTTCGGCAGATAGTCGTAATACGCGCGGTAGCCGTCGAAATCGCGTTCGATGAACGCCGGCCATGCGCCGTCCGGGGATTTCTCGCCCTGCGTCGCGGCTTCCGAATCGCGGCCGAGGCCCGAGCCGAGGATCGTCGCACCGGACGGGATCGGATCGTTGACGACGACCCACGTCATGTCGCTCTGCGCGTCGATGTCGAGATGCACGCGCACGACGTCGCCGCGCGTCAGCACGCCCTTGACGGCGGGCGACACGGGCGTGATGGTCTTCGTGATCCGGTAGCCGGCCGCGAACGGCGCGCGCAGCGGCACGGCCGCGAGGCTTTCGACGGTCGCCCACGGGCGGCCCGTGCCGTCCTGCGTGACGGACAGCGTGGCCGGTGCCTGGGCCGCACGCGGCCACGGCATCAGCACGCTGCGCGCGGCGGCGGCGCGGGTCGCGGGAGTGGCCGACGCGGGGCTGTCGGCGGGCGCGGTCGAGGGTGCCTGCGACCACGAAATCGCGCGCTCGTTGCCGCCGAGCGCGACCTTCGTCGTGCCGGCCACCGGCGTGCTCTCGTAGGTGCGCGAGAAGCGCTCGATCGCGAGCTGGCCGAGTGCGTTCGACGTCGTCGTCTGCCATGCGCCCTGGCGTTGCAGCGCGAGCAGGCCGGTCGCCACGCGCGGCATCTCGTCCTTCCACGCCGGGTCGCCCGCGAATTCCAGCGCGAGACGCGCGGCGTTGGTCTCGTTGCTCGTCATCAGCCACCACAGGTCGTCGTCGCGCGCGGTCGAGAACACGAGCTGCGTGCCCTGGTACGTGAGGCGCGCCCGCAGGATCTGCTCGACCTGCGCGCGTTTCGCGTCGCGCTGCGGGATGTCCTTCACGCGCGTGAGGATCGCGTGATAGTCGAGCACCGCCGACGTCGGCCACTGGTTCGGCGCGATCTCGATCGAACCGAGCATGCGGCCCTGGGCTGCACCGTAGCGCGACAGCGCCTCGATCGCGGCAAGCTTGCGCAGGTCGCGATCCTGGCGCGGGGCCCACGCGTTGCGCTCGATGCGGCCGTCGACGAAACGCGCGAGCCCGGCTTCGAGCTGCGTGCGCAGGTCTTCCGGCAGCGCGAAGCGCGGGTCGAGGCGGCCGGCCTCGTCGGCGACCACGAGCAGATACGACGACAGCGTCGGGCTGCCGTAGTGCGCATCGTCGGAGGACGGCGGGAAGTAGTTCGCGAGTCCGTCGCTGTCGAGGTAGACGGGCATGCGCGCGACCAGCGCCTGCCATTGCGCGGCGTCGTGCAGGCCGATCGCGCGCGACGTCTGCTGTTCGAGGCAGCGGTACGGATAGCGCTCGAACCAGCGCCGCACGCCGGGCAGGCCGTCGGCGAGCTTCGACTGCAGCGACACGGCGATGCCGCCGCGCGGCGCGCCCTGCGCGTTGTTGACGGCGCCGGCCGGGGCGGACACGGGCAGCGTCAGCGTGCCGTCGACCTGGGTGAGCGTGGCCTGCTGCACGGTGACCGGCAGCGCGGGCACGACCTTCTGCGCGACGGCCAGCGCGTCGGACGCGCGCTTGCCGCCTTGCTCGGCCGCCTCGATGCGCCAGTTCAGCGCGCCGGCCGCGTCGAGCGCCTGCTCGGGCACGGTGATCGTCCACGCGACCTCGGTCGCCGCATTGGCCGCGAGCGACACGGTTTGCGGCGCGACGTCGAGGCCCGTCACGCGCGGCGTCACGACGACCTGCATCGCGCGGTCGGTCGTGTTGCGCAGCGTGACCTGCGCGCGGAACGCATCGCCTTCGCGCACGAGCGGCGGCAGGCCGGAGATCAGCTGCAGGTCCTGCGTGCTGCGGATCGACGTGCTGCCGGTGCCGAAGCGGTCCGCGCCGACCGCCGCGATCGCGACGATCCGGAAGCGCGTGAGCGCATCGTTCAGCGGCACCTCGACGGTCGCGCTGCCGTTCGCGTCGAGCGTCACGCGCGGATTCCACAACAGCAGCGTGTCGAACAGCTCGCGCGTCGGCGCGCTGCCGCCGCCGCCGCCGGCCGGCACCGCCTTGCGGCCGAAGTGGCGGCGGCCGACGATTTCCATCTGCGCGGTGGCCGTCTCGATGCCGTACGCGCGTCGCTGCAGCATCGCGTCGAGCAGGTCCCAGCTGTTGTTCGGCATCAGCTCGAGCAGCGCCTCGTCGACGGCCGCGACCGCGATCTGCGTGCCGGCCGGCGCGGGCTGCCCGTTCGGCAGCGTGACCTTCACGTGCGCCTGCGCCTTGCCGCGCACCGTGTAGCGCGTCGCGTCGGTCGTCACGGTCACGCCGAGACGATGCACGCCGGTGCCGACCTTGATCTCGCCGAGGCCATAGCGGAACGCGGGCTTCGACAGGTCGACGAACGCGGTCGGCGCTTCATGGTAGCGGCCTTCGCGCCAGAACGCGCGGGCCCATTCGACCGGCGCCTTCCAGCCCCACGTGAAGAACGAGTACCACGGCACTTCGCGAATCCGGCCGCGCAACGCGAGCACCGACACGTAGACGTTCGGCCCCCACGATTCGCCGACCTTCAGGTCGACGGTCGGGTTCTTGCCGTTCAGCTCGACGACGTGCGTTTCCATCACGCCGCCGCGTTCGACCGCGACGAGCGCGCTCGCGTAGCGGAACGGCATGCGCACCTGGAAGCGGGCCGTTTCGCCCGGTTCGTAGGACGTCTTCTCCGGGATCACGTCGATCCGGTCGGTGTTGTCGCCGCCGAACCAGAGTTGGTCCTCGCGCGTGACCCAGACGGACGTCGACGCATTCGACGTGCGGCCGTCGCCGTCCTTCGCGACCGCGATCAACTGGACGTTGCCGGCCTGTTCGAGCGTCGCGTCGCAGGCCATGCGGCCCTTGTCGTCGGTCTTGCCCGAGCACAGCACGCCGAGGTCGCGCGTATCGCTCTTGTTGTCGTAAGCATAGAAGCCGCCGACCATCCGCTTGCGCGACGACGTCGTGATGTGCGCGACGCCCTTGATCTCGATCGACACCGAGGCACGCGGCTTGCCCTGCAGGTCGACCGCGAGCGCCTGCACCGGCACGCGCTGGCCGACCGACACCCAGCGGCCGGCCTTGATGCCGGCCACCACCGCGGCCGGCCACAGGATCGTGTCGCCGCGGATCGTCTGCACTTCGCCGTTCGGGTCCGCGAACGTCGCCTCGAGCGCGATGCGCTTCGGCGCGTCGACGTCGGGCAGGCCCTTGAGCGTGACGGAACCCGCGCCGTTGCGGTCGAGCGTCAGCGGCAGCTTGTCCGCGATCAGCTTCGTCGCGTCGGGATCGTTGTTCGCGGCGGATGCGCTGTCGCCGTCCTGCGCATCGTCGTCGGCGTTGCCGTCGCTGCGCTCAGGACGATAGGGCGTGAAGCTGAACTCCTCGAAGCGATCCGCGAACGGCGGCGACGCCCACTTCATCAGCGCCGACACCTGCACGGGCAGGTTCGATGCGCCGCCGCCCGACACGTAGTCGATCTGCACCGCGAGCGGCGCTTCCTTGACCGCGACGAGCGGGCTCTTCTGCGCGTCGCGCGCGCCGATCGTCCCCTTGAGCACCGGCAGGCGGAACGCCTCGACGCGGAAGCTGCCGCCGTAGTAGCTGGCGGTCGGCGCATCGTCCGGGCCGCCATCGAGCGATACGCTGTATTCGCCGAGCTTCGCCGCGGGCGGCAGCGTGAACTGCGTGTCCGCGCTATGGTCGGCCGACCACGTGAGCGGCAGCTTGTAGGTCTGGTCCGAGCCGAGATGGCGGATCGTCACGCGTGTCGGGTAGTGCGCCGGGAACGCGAGGCTCTGCAGCGTCTCGGTGCGCAGGAAGTGCTTCATCGACACGGTTTCGCCGGCCCGCAGCAGCGTGCGGTCGAACACGGTATGCGCGCGCACGGTCGGCGCGCTGTCGGTGTCGGTCGGCACGTTGAAGCGCCACGATTCGATCCCGCGGTTCCAGTTCGAGCTGACGAACGCCATGTCGCGGCCCGTCTTCGGATCGTCGACGCGTGCCGACACGAAGTAGTCGTCGAAGCGTTCCGCCTGGCTGCATTCGTGTTTCGGCTCGAACGGGCCGTCGATCTTCAGCAGGCCTTGCGCATCGGTCTTGCCCGACGCGATTTCGTCGCCATTGCAGTCCGACACGCGGATCTGCGCGTTCGGCACGGGCTTGCCCTTGTCGAGCGTCGTGACCCACACGAGGTTGTTCTCGCGGCCCTGTTTCAGGTGCACGCCGAGGTTCGTGACGAGCACGGTGGTGCGCACGTACATGCTCGACGGCTTCGCGAGCAGCGAGCGGCCGAGCGCGGGCGACGCGAGTTCGAGCACGTAGAAGCCGGGCTTGTCGATCGGCACGCCGACGACCTCGAACGGACGCAGCGCCTTCGGGTCGGCCTTCGGCAGCGTCAGCGCCTGCGCACCCGGTTCGCCGGCGAGCAGCGACAGCGAGCGCACGTCGATGCGGCGGTTCTGCGGCGCGGGCATCTTCTCGCCGGCCTCGAGCGGCACGTAGACCGGGTGCTGGCCCTTGCGCCGCAGCAGGCCCGGGACGCGTTCGTCGATCGTGCCGGCCGTCATCGACCAGTTGTCGAAGCGCTCGACGGTGCGCATCCATTGACGGATCGCGGTGTCGTCGTCGACCTTCAGGTTCGAGAATTGCGCGCCGCTCGTGTTGAGGCCCGCGATGCGCAGGTCGGCTTCGACGTTGCGCAGCGTGACGGGCACGAGTGCCGGCGTATCGGGTTCGGCGAAGCGCTCGACGATCCCGAACGTGCCCGACGAGAATTTCGCGAGCGGCGGCATCGGCGCGGTGCGCGTCGCGAGCGGGAACAGGTCGGCGTTCGAGAGCGAGCGGTCGGTCACGTCGCGCAGGCCGGACGGCAGTTCGATCGTCAGGTTCGCCTGCGCGGGCAGCGGCGGGTTGAACGTGACGGTCGTCACTTCGTCGCTGTGATCGTCGGCCGCGAAGGTCGGCGAAAGCGAACCGTCAGGACCGCGCAGCCGGATCGCCTCGGCGTTCTTGCGCGAGATCGGTGCATTGAACGACAGCGTCAGCGGACGCAGCGGCGTGCAGGGCGCCTTCGCGTTCTCGCGCTCGCACGAGAAGCTCGCGGCGAACGGCGCACGCACGGTGAAGTCGAAGCGGCGCTCGGTGTCGTTCGCGATGCCGCTCGGGCTCGCGACGCCCTTGCCGTAGACGAGCTGCATCTTCGCGCTCGCGGGCAGCGCCTGCGCGCACGACAGCGTCAGCACGCGCGCGGCGTCCTTCTTCAGCCCGAAGTGATCGAGCAGCGCGTTGCGCGCATCGTCGTCGGCGGCCGTGACCGGGATGCGGTTGCCGATGCCGGCCGCTTCGCACCAGATGTTCGCGAGCGCGGAGCGCGGCTCGGCCGGGCCGTTCAGCTTCAGCACGAAGACCTGGCGCTCCTCGATCTCGCGCGAGCCGGGGCGCACCGTCACCGGGAACGGGCCGCCGGTTTGAAACGTGAAGCGGCGCGGGCCGCTGACCGCATTGCCGGCGACCGAACGCAGCGTGTCGTTGAGCGCGACCGAGCAGCGCACGCCCGGCGGCAGGTCGTTCTCGAAATCGTAGACCCACGTCTTGTCGTCGAGCCAGTGACCCTGGCCGCGTGCGGCGGTGGAATCGTTGCAGGTCATGCGCGCGGGACTCGGCGCGGACGCCGAACCGAACGCGACCATCGGTTCGTCGAACTTGACGACGCTCTGCCGGACTTCGGTGACCGTGCCTTGCGGCGACACGCTCACGGTGCGTGCCGCGCCCGCATGCAGCGACAGTGCGGCGGCGGCGGCGAGCGCCGCGACGGCGCCGATGCGCCAGAGCAGCCGTGTGGTGTGATGGGTTGAATGTGTGTTGTTGTGCTTGTCGTGCTGCTTCATCGCTCGATGCCCTCGGAGGGAAGCTTTCTGTTTGATTGCACGCGATTCTAACCGACGGGCATGCGAGCGGATGACGGGAAGCGGCGTGTCGCCGGGTTGCGACACGCCGGCATCCCGATACGGAATTGTCGCGTCGACGACACAAAGATGCCGCGAAATGTCGATTGTCTCGGATTGCGGAACATTAAATGGACTATAAAAGCATTGTCCAATCCGAATTGAGCGCGTACATTTCAGGGCCGCGCGAAAGTTTGAGAAATATCAAGCGTGGTTTTCCCGAATCCGGTGTTCGAGAGAAGGAAACATGCACAACGACAACACCCCCCACTCGCGTCGCGATCGCGACGCAGCCGCATCCGGCATCACGCGGCGTCAATGGCTGCAGGGCGCACTGGCGCTGACGGCGGCGGGCCTCACCGGCTCGCTGGCGTTGCGGGCCCTGGCCGATAATCCCGGCACCGCGCCGCTCGATACGTTCATGACGCTCTCCGAAGCACTGACAGGCAAGAAAGGGCTGAGCCGCGTGCTCGGCGAACGCTTCCTGCAGGCCTTGCAGAAGGGCTCGTTCAAGACCGCCGACGGTCTGTCGCAACTCGCCGGCGCACTCGCGTCCGGTTCGTTGACTCCCGATCAGCAAACGTCCGCGCTGTCGATTCTCGAAGCCTGGTATCTCGGCATCGTCGACAACGTCGTAATTACCTACGAAGAAGCATTAATGTTCAGCGTCGTGTCCGATACGCTCGTGATTCCTTCGTATTGCCCGAATAAACCCGGCTTCTGGGCCGAAAAACCGATCGAGAGGCAAGGCTGATGGCCGATACCGATACGCAAAAGGCCGACGTCGTGGTCGTCGGGTCCGGTGTCGCAGGCGCGATCGTCGCGCACCAGCTCGCGATGGCCGGCAAGTCGGTGATCCTGCTCGAGGCGGGCCCGCGCATGCCGCGCTGGGAAATCGTCGAACGCTTCCGCAACCAGCCCGACAAGACCGACTTCATGGCGCCGTACCCGTCGAGCCCGTGGGCGCCGCATCCGGAATACGGCCCGCCGAACGACTACCTGGTCCTGAAGGGCGAGCACAAGTTCAACTCGCAGTACATCCGCGCGGTGGGCGGCACGACGTGGCACTGGGCCGCGTCGGCGTGGCGCTTCATCCCGAACGACTTCAAGATGAAGACCGTGTACGGTGTCGGCCGCGACTGGCCGATCCAGTACGACGATCTCGAGCATTGGTACCAGCGTGCCGAGGAAGAGCTCGGCGTGTGGGGCCCCGGCCCCGAGGAAGACCTGTATTCGCCGCGCAAGCAGCCGTACCCGATGCCGCCGCTGCCGTTGTCGTTCAACGAGCAGACGATCAAGAGCGCGCTCAACGGCCATGACCCGAAGTTCCACGTCGTGACCGAGCCGGTCGCGCGCAACAGCCGCCCGTACGACGGCCGGCCGACTTGTTGCGGGAACAACAACTGCATGCCGATCTGCCCGATCGGCGCGATGTACAACGGCATCGTGCACGTCGAGAAGGCCGAGCAGGCCGGCGCGAAGCTCATCGACAGCGCGGTCGTGTACAAGCTCGAGACGGGCCCGGACAAGCGCATCGTCGCCGCGATCTACAAGGACAAGACGGGCGCCGACCATCGCGTCGAGGGCAAGTACTTCGTGGTGGCCGCGAACGGCATCGAGACGCCGAAGATCCTGCTGATGTCGGCGAACCGCGACTTCCCGAACGGCGTCGCGAACAGCTCCGACATGGTCGGGCGCAACCTGATGGACCACCCGGGCACCGGCGTGTCGTTCTACGCGAACGAGAAGCTGTGGCCGGGCCGCGGCCCGCAGGAAATGACGTCGCTGATCGGTTTCCGCGACGGCCCGTTCCGCGCGACCGAAGCCGCGAAGAAGATCCATCTGTCGAACATGTCGCGCATCAACCAGGAGACGCAGAAGATCTTCAAGGCCGGCAAGCTGATGAAGGCCGACGAGCTCGACGCACAGATCCGCGACCGTTCCGCGCGCTACGTGCAGTTCGACTGCTTCCACGAAATCCTGCCGCAGCCCGAGAACCGCATCGTGCCGAGCAAGACGGCCACCGACGCGGTCGGCATTCCGCGCCCGGAGATCACGTATGCGATCGACGACTACGTGAAGCGCGGCGCAGTGCATACGCGCGAGGTCTATGCGACGGCGGCGCAGGTGCTGGGCGGCACGGACGTCGTGTTCAACGACGAGTTCGCGCCGAACAACCACATCACGGGCGCGACGATCATGGGCGCGGATGCGCGCGACTCGGTCGTCGACAAGGACTGCCGCACGTTCGACCATCCGAACCTGTTCATCTCGAGCAGCTCGACGATGCCGACCGTCGGTACCGTGAACGTGACGCTGACGATCGCCGCGCTCGCGCTGCGGATGTCGGACACGCTGAAGAAGGAAGTCTGACCGTGCGGAAATCAACTCTCACCTTCCTCCTCGCCGGCTGTCTCGCGCTGCCGGGTCTCGTACGCGCGGCCGATTCGGCCGACCCCGCGCAGGTCAAGCGCGGCGAATATCTCGCGGTCGCGGGCGACTGCATGGCCTGCCACACCGCGAAGGGCGGCAAGCCGTTCGCCGGCGGCCTCGGGATGCCGGTGCCGAAGCTCGGCAAGATCTACACGAGCAACATCACGCCCGACCCGGATACCGGCATCGGCAACTGGACGTTCGACGACTTCGAGCGCGCGGTGCGCCACGGCGTGTCGAAGAACGGCGACAACCTGTATCCGGCGATGCCGTACGTGTCGTACGCGAAGATCAACGACGACGACGTGCAGGCGCTCTACGCGTACTTCATGCACGGTGTCGAACCGGTCAAGCAGGCGCCGCCGAAGAACGAGATCCCCGCGCTGCTGAGCATGCGCTGGCCGCTGAAGATCTGGAACTGGCTGTTCCTGAAGGACGGCGCATACCAGCCGAAGCCGGCGCAGAGCGCCGAGTGGAACCGCGGTGCGTACCTGGTGCAGGGCCTCGCGCACTGCAGCACGTGCCACACGCCGCGCGGCGTCGCGATGCAGGAGAAGTCGCTCGACGAAACCGGCGGCAGCTTCCTGTCGGGCTCGGTGCTGGCGGGCTGGGACGGCTACAACATCACGTCCGACCCGAACGCGGGGATCGGCGGCTGGACGCAGCAGCAGCTCGTCCAGTACCTGCGTACCGGCAGCGTGCCGGGTGTCGCGCAGGCAGCCGGTCCGATGGCCGAGGCGGTCGAGCACAGCTTCTCGAAGATGACCGACGCCGACATCGGCGCGATCGCGACGTACGTCCATACGGTGCCGGCCGTCGCCAGCGGCGACGCGAAGCAGTCGCGCTCGTCGTGGGGCAAGCCGGCGGAAGACGGCCTGAAGCTGCGCGGCATCGCACTGGCGTCGTCGGGCATCGATCCGGCGCGGCTGTATCTCGGCAACTGCGCGACGTGCCACCAGATGCAGGGCAAGGGCACGCCGGACGGTTATTACCCGTCGCTGTTCCACAACTCGACGGTGGGTGCGGCGAATCCGGCGAACCTGGTGCAGGTGATCCTGAACGGCGTGCAGCGCAAGGCCGGCAGCGAGGACGTCGGGATGCCCGCGTTCCGCAACGAGCTGTCGGATGCGCAGATCGCCGCGCTGACGAACTACCTGACCGGCCAGTTCGGCAACCCGGCCGCGAAGGTGACCGAGCAGGACGTCGCGAAGGCGCGTTGAGGCCGGGTACGATGCAGTAAAGGCAGGGCAACTCTGACAAGAAGAGGAGGCACAGCACATCGGGCGGGCCCCG
Source organism: Burkholderia sp. BCC1998 (assembly GCF_905339875.1). NCBI lineage: Bacteria > Pseudomonadati > Pseudomonadota > Betaproteobacteria > Burkholderiales > Burkholderiaceae > Burkholderia > Burkholderia sp. BCC1998. The sequence goes on along the minus strand of NZ_CAJPHE010000039.1, from coordinate 727 downwards.
ATGCCGGTTGTTGCAGAGCGGGGTGGGCGGCTTTGGCGGCCGCCCGCCCTGGTTCGTTGGCAATCCGGTGCGCGCGGTTCGCGTACCGCTTTCGTTGATCACACCATGACACCGAATCAACCGTTTCTCGCGTCCCAGCGCGATGTGCTGCTGCTGTTGTCCCGGATCCTGCTCGTGATCCTGTTCGTGATGTTCGGCTGGAAGAAGATCGTCGACTTCTCCGGCACGATCGCGTTCATGGGAAGCGAGGGCGCGCCGGCGCCGATCATTTCGGCGGCGATCGCCGTCGTGATGGAGCTGTTCGCCGGCATCGCGATCCTCGTCGGTTTCCAGACGCGGCCGCTCGCGTTGCTGCTTGCGCTGTATACGATCGGCACCGGCTTCATCGGCCATCACTACTGGACGATGTCGGGCGGCGAGCAGATCAACAACATGATTCATTTCTACAAGAACATCGCGATCTCGGGCGGCCTGCTCGCGCTTTGCGCGGCGGGCCCCGGGCGTTTTTCGATCGATCGCGGGTAAACGGCAACGCCGGTGCGCGCATGGGGCGTGTGCCGGATGGTCGAGATTTCGAGGGGGCATCATTTTGCGACTCAAACATTTCGCATCGCTGATCGTGGCCGCCGCACCGGCGGCCGCGTTCGCGCAGACGAGCGTGACGCTGTACGGCCGGATCGACGGCGGCGTCGAATACCTGAACCACATCGCGACGCCCGGCGGCAGT